>NZ_CP060704.1:1895924-2208655 GCF_014353015.1 Chitinimonas koreensis | reverse complement strand
AGGCCGAAGGCCATGTTCTCGGCCACCGTCATGTGCGGGTAGAGCGCGTAGCTCTGGAACACCATGGCGACGCCGCGCTTGGACGGCGGCGTGTCGTTGCAGCGCTCGCCGCCGATGGTGAGCTCGCCCGAGGTGATGTCCTCCAGGCCGGCGATGGTGCGCAGCAAGGTGGACTTGCCGCAGCCCGAGGGACCGACGAAGACGACGAATTCGCCGTCCTTGATATCGAGATCGATGCCGTGCAGGGTCTCGATCTCGCCGAACGATTTGCGGATGCCGCGCAGGACGACTTCGGCCATGTTTGCTCTGCTCCGTGTTGGTTGCGTCCCGCCCTCGCCGGGGCGGGTACTGGATGCCGTCGAGGCAAGGAATGCTGGTCGCATACCTTACCGCAACGGCATCGGGTCGATCAGACTCGTGCGAACAGCCCGCCGTAGCCGGCCAGGTGCAGCCGGCCCTGCTCGTCGATGCGGCCGCCTTCGAGGCCGTGGCCTTCGAACGGCCGCGCCGAACGCAGCGCCTTGGGCAGCTTCAGTTCGACCGCCGCGGCGCCGAGGTTGAAGGCGCACAGCCAGGTTTCCTTGCCGTGCGTGCGGGTGAACACCAGCAGCGGCTCGTCGGCCTTGACGAAGTCGATGTCGCCGACCTTGAGCACGGCCTGGCGGCTGCGCCAGCTGAGGAAGCGGCGGTAGAAGTTCAGCGGCGAGGCCGCGTCGTTCTCCTGCTGGTCGGCCGCGCGCGCCAGGTGCTCCTTGGGCAGCGGCAGCCAGGGCTTGCCGGTCGAGAAGCCGCCGTGCCTGGCCTTGGCCTGCCACGGCATCGGCGTGCGGCAACCGTCGCGGCCCTTGAATTCGGGCCAGAAGGCGATGCCGTACGGGTCCTGCAGCTGTTCGAACGGGATGTCGGCCTCGGTCAGCGCCAGTTCCTCGCCCTGGTAGATGCACAGGCTGCCCTTGAGGCTGGCCGACATGGCCAGGAGGAGCTTGGCGCGGCGCAGGTCGTCGGCCGGCTCGGCCTCTTTGCGCCAGCGCGTCAGCACGCGCTGCACGTCGTGGTTGCCGATGCTCCAGCAGCCCCAGCCCTCGGCGCCCATCTTCCTGCCGGTCTTCTTCAGCCGCTGCTCGAGCTCCTCGACCTGGCGGCGGATATAGCCGGCCGAGCCGTCGGGCGTCAGCAGGTTGAAGCTGTAGGCCATGTGCAGCTTGTCGCCGCCCGAGGTGTACTGCGCCATGGTCTTGAGCGAATCGTCGTCGCCGACCTCGCCGACCGAGGCCGCGCCGTACTGGTCGAGCAGCACGCGCACGCGCTGCAGGAAGGCCAGGTTCTCGGGCTGGGTCTTGTCGTACTTGTGCGACTGCAGGCCGTAGGGATTGTCGGCGCTGACGGTCTTCGAATCGCGCGCGGCGGCCGGCGGATTGGCACGCAGCTTGCGGTCGTGGAAATGGAAGTTGCAGGCGTCGAAGCGGAAGCCGTCGACGCCGCGCTCGAGCCAGAAGCGGATCGAGGCGAGCATGGCGTCCTGCACCGCAGGATTGTGGAAATTCAGGTCCGGCTGCGAGGCCAGGAAGTTGTGCAGGAAATACTGCTTGCGGCGCGACTCCCATTGCCAGGCCGAACCGCCGAACACCGACAGCCAGTTGTTGGGCGGCGTGCCGTCCGGCTGCGGATCGGCCCAGACGAACCAGTCGGCCTTGGGATTGTCGCGGCTCTGCCGGCTTTCCTTGAACCAGGCGTGCTGATCCGAGCAGTGGCTCAGCACCTGGTCGATCATCACCTTGAGACCGAGCTCATGGGCGCGCGCCACCAGCTTGTCGAAGGCGGCCAGGTCGCCGAACAGCGGATCGACGTCGCAGTAGTCCGACACGTCGTAGCCGAAGTCCTTCATCGGCGACTTGAAGAAGGGCGAGATCCAGATCGCGTCGACGCCGAGGCTGGCCACGTAGGGCAGCCGCTCGATGATGCCGGGAATGTCGCCTACGCCGTCGCCGTTGCTGTCGGCGAAGCTGCGCGGATAGATCTGATAGATGACGCCACCGCGCCACCATTCGGAATCGGGGGAGTGCTTTTTGGAGGTCATGGAATGAAAAGCCAGTGAAACGTGATGCCGCTGCGCGGCGGTGAAACGTGAAACGTGGCGCACGGCCACCTTCCACGCTTCACCTCCGATCGCTCGATCTCATGAAACGCGATGCCGCGCAGGGCGGCAGCGAAGCGTGGCAGTGCGCCACGCTTCACCATTCACGTTTCACTTTTCACACGGTTGGGCGATAGCCCGACCGATTTACCACCAGGTTTCCATCTGCACGCCGTAGGACGAGCCGTTGGTCTTGCCGGCGAAGCCCGTCATCGGCACGCCGCAGTCACGACCGGTGCAGACCGGGTTGCCGGCGGCGTCGTTCCAGTTGGCGTAGGTGTAGTAGGCACGGATCACCGGACGGGCCCAGAAGCCCTTGCCCATCGAGATCTGCGGGGCGACGGTGAACTTGTTCAGGTAGTAGCGATCGCCGGTGGCGGGCTTGACACGCGTGGTGCCGGCCTCGAAGGCGATGCTGTAGGCGTCGTTGAAGTGGAAGATCGGACGGGCGACCAGGCTGAACGACTTGCTGTAGTCGGCGTCGCCGTAGGCTTCCTGGCCGTAGCCGACGAACACGGCACCGTTCCAGGCGCTGTTCTTGGGCTCGAACACCATGTGTTCGACCAGGCGCCAGGCGCGGTACTTGTCCGAGTTGCTGGTCCAGTTCTTGGCGGTGCCGTTGAGGTTGGCGCCGTCGCGGGCGATCTGGAAGTCCAGGCGGTTGAAGCCGCCGAGGCCGACCGGGTCGCTGACGAAGTGGTTCACGTCGAAGGCCCAGCCGTTCTTGCCCTGGATGCTCGCTTCGTCGTCGTCGAGGTTCTTCTGCACGAAGTTGGTCTGGAAGCCCAGCGAGCCGAAGCCGACGTTGATGCCTTCCAGGCGGATGTCGTGGTCGGAGAACGACTTCTTGCCGTTGTCGCCGACTTGCGGGTTGTAGCCGCCGATCGGCTTGTCGCTCCAGTCCTGCGAGTTGTTGCGGAACAGCGCGTAGGACAGCTTGGCGAAGCCGACGTCGATGTTCTCGATACCGGCGCCGGGGCCGGTCACTTCCGAGGTGAAGAAGTCGACGATGTGCACGTCGGCGCGGCGGTAGTAGCGCTTACCGGCCCAGATCGTGGCGTTCTCGAGCGCGCCGCGGCCGACGTTGCCGGCTTCGATCCATGCCTGGCGCCAGGACGGGGTGTTCTGCTCCCAGTCGCCGGTCTGCTGGGTACCGAAGGCCAGCATGGTGTGCAGCTTGAAGTTCACGCCGCCGGCTTCGCCCATGGCGGCGTCGAAGGCCAGCTCGCCGTAGGTGTCGCACTCGTTGCCCAGGCGGCCGGCACCACCGACCACGCCGGCCATGGCCGGTGCGTTGATGCGGAAGCAGGCTTCCTTGCCGCCTTCGGAATTGCCGCCCGAACCGCTTCGGATGTAGCCATGATAGTCAACAGATGCAGCCATGCCGGCCTGCGCCGCGAACGCCGCCACCAGGGCAGCAAACAGCTTGCTCTTGCGAGTCATCGGATCACTCCTCTCCGTTTGGTTGGATAGAAATCGGATCGCCAGAGGGCTTTCCGACCTGGTGTTGCACACCATTGCCCCGCACGAGGACGGGGGCGTGCTCTGCGTACCCTGACGGAGAGGTGGGTCGCTTCGCTACGCCTATCCCGGCTGCGGCTTCGAGGCCGCCGCCGGGTGATACCTGCGCTTCTCTAGACGGAAGCGTCGTGATTGCTTCTACTGCTCGGGTACTTCTTTGCGCCGCCCCGGGTTGGGCCGGAACGGCGCGGGATTCGGTCGATCAGCCGCGCAGCGCGGCGGCCTCGCGGGCCAGGGTGGTGATCGCGGCCCAGTCGCCGGCCGCCACGCGGTCCTTCGGCACCAGCCACGATCCGCCGACGCAGCCGACGTTGGGCAGCGCCAGGAACTTGGGCGCGCTTTCGAGCGAGACGCCGCCGGTCGGACAGAACAGCACCTCGGCCAGCGGGCCGCCGAGCGCCTTGAGCATGCCGATACCGCCGGCCTGCTCGGCCGGGAACAGCTTCATCGCGTCGAAGCCCCAACCCAGCGCGGCGATCACCTCGGACGGCGTCATCACGCCCGGCAGCAGCGGCATGTCGGCGGCGCGCGCGGCAGCGGCCAGTTCCTCGGTCAGCCCCGGCGTGACGGCGAACACCGCACCGGCCGCCTTCACCTCGGCGAACTGCGCCGGCCGCGTCACCGTGCCGACGCCGACGATGGCTTCGGGCACCGCGGCGGCGATGGCGCGGATCGAATCGAGCGCGGCGGCGGTGCGCAGCGTCACCTCGAGCACCCGGATGCCGCCGGCGACCAGCGCCTGCGCCAGCGGCACGGCGTCCTCGACGCGGTCGATCACGATCACCGGCATGACCGGCGAGGCGCGCATGATTTCTCGGATCTTCGACATCGCTTGCTTCTCCAGCCCTGCCCCACCGGGAGCCGGGCGTTCAATCGTTCATTGCGGCAGCATGAAGCTCATGGCGCCTTCCTCGGCGCCGGTGGCGACATGGCGGAAGGCGGCGAACAGCTCGCGGCCGTAGCCGTGCTCGTTGCCGCCGAGGTCGGCGGTCGGTTGCTCGCGCGCGGCCCACAGCTCGGCCGGCACCAGCGCTTCGAGCACGCCGGCCTCGGCGTCGAGGCGGATCAGGTCGCCGTCGCGCACCCGGCCGAGCGGGCCGCCGGCCAGCACTTCGGGGGTGACGTGGATCGCCGCCGGCACCTTGCCCGAGGCGCCCGACATGCGGCCGTCGGTGACCAGCGCGACCTTGAAGCCGCGGTCCTGCAGCACGCCCAGCGAGGGCGTCAGCTTGTGCAGTTCCGGCATGCCGTTGGCGCGCGGGCCCTGGAAGCGGATCACCGCGACGAAGTCCTTCTCCAGCTCGCCGCGCTTGAAGGCCGCGATCAGCGCGTCCTGCGAGTCGAACACCACGGCCGGCGCCTCGACCACGCGGTGCTCGTGCTGCACCGCCGAGACCTTGATGACGGCGCGGCCGAGGTTGCCGGCCAAGAGGCGCAGGCCGCCGTCGGGCTGAAACGGCGCCTCGACCGTGGCCAGCACCTTCGGGTCCTGGCTCTGCGCCGGCGAGGCGCGCCAGGCCAGCCGGCCCTCATCGAGCCACGGCTCCTGCGCGTAGCGGGACAGACCCTGCCCCATCACCGTCTGCACGTCCTCGTGCACCAGACCGGCCTCGATCAGCCGGGCGATCAGGTAGCCCATGCCGCCGGCGGCATGGAAGTGGTTCACGTCGGCGCCGCCGTTGGGGTAGACCTTGGCCAGCAGCGGCACGATGGCCGACAGGTCGTCGAAGTCGGTCCAGTCGATCACGATGCCGGCGGCGCGGGCGATGGCGATCAGGTGGATGGCGTGGTTGGTCGAGCCGCCGGTCGCCATCAGGCCGACCAGGCCGTTGACGATGGCGCGCTCGTCGATCACCTGCGCCAGCGGGATGTAGTCGCGGCCCAGCGCGGTGATGGCGGCGGCGCGGCGGGCCGACTCGGCCGTCAGCGCCTCGCGCAGCGGCGTGCCCGGATTGACGAAGGCGGTGCCGGGCAGGTGCAGGCCCATGATCTCCATGAGCATCTGGTTGGAATTGGCGGTGCCGTAGAAGGTGCAGGTACCGGGGCCGTGGTAGGACTTCTCCTCGGCTTCGAGCAGGCCCTGACGGTCGATCTTGCCCTCGGCGTAGAGCTGGCGGATGCGCGCCTTCTCCTTGTTCTCCATGCCCGAGGTCATCGGGCCGGCCGGCACGAAGATCGTCGGCAGGTGGCCGAACTGCAGCGCGCCGATCAGCAGGCCCGGCACGATCTTGTCGCACACGCCGAGGCACAGCGTGGCGTCGAACATCTGGTGGCTCAGCGCGATCGCGGTGCTCATGGCGATCACGTCGCGCGAGAACAGGCTCAGCTCCATGCCGGCCTGGCCCTGCGTCACGCCGTCGCACATGGCCGGCACGCCGCCGGCGAACTGCGCGGTGGCGCCGGCTTCGCGCGCGGCGCGGCGGATGACCTCGGGATAGTGCTCGAGCGGCTGGTGGGCCGACAGCATCTCGTTGTAGGCCGAAACGATGGCGATATTGGGCTGGCGCTGCTCGCGCAGCATGATCTTGTCGCCGGCCGGCGCGGCGGCGTAGGCATGGGCCAGGTTGGTGCAGGACAGGCCCTTGCGCACGGGCTCCTTGGCGGCCCATGCAGCCACGCGGCCGAGATAGGCATCGCGGCTCGGCTGGCTCTTCTGGCGGATTCGCTCGGTCACTTCGACCAGGCGCGGATGCAGACTCATCAACACTCCCTGCAACACCCCGACAGGCGTCGCTGGCTTGGCTTGGATTGGGTTCGCGGCACCCGTTCGAAAGTGAAAACGGCGATCGATCGCGCTCTCACAGGTGCCGTCATTTCCGCGGATAGTAGTTTTACTACAGTCAAAAGACAAGCAAACCGCTGGAACTTTTACACCAGAACCGTCAAGCTGTTGTAAGAAAGCCGCACCAAGCCAGTGCAAGCGCAGGAATCATCACAACAATCCGGGAAAGTCCGTGCACCATCATGTTGCATTGCAGCAAGATAATGACACTTTAATACATCTAACAAAACTACATTGCGACAGGGGTCGTATGGTAGTATTGTTTCAACAGACCGATCACCCCGGCCTACGGCCGGCCCCGGTCAACCGCTCGACTGATTCAGCCCTTAATAGATTAGACAGAGACAGAGGAACAACAGGGATGAGTGCGATTCAACCCTTCGACATGGTGCTGTTCGGCGGCACGGGCGACCTGGTGATGCGCAAGCTGCTCCCGGCGCTCTACCACCAACACCAAGACGGCAACCTGCCCGAACAGGGACGCATCCTCTGCCTGGGACGCAGCCAGCCCGACCACGCCGCCTACCTCGCCACGGCCGAGAAGGCCGCCCGCCAATACCTCGGCGACTATTTCAACGAGCAGGACTGGGCGACCTTCGCCGGCCGGCTGCACTACCTCAAGCTCGACGCCGGCGACCGCGCCGCCTACGCCGCGTTGGCCGACAAGCTCAACGAGGCGCCCGAGCACGTGCGGGTGTTCTACCTCGCCACCGCGCCCAACCTGTTCGCCGGCATCTGCGAGAACCTCGCCTCGGTCGGCCTCAACAAGGGCGGCGCCCGGGTGGTGCTCGAAAAACCGCTGGGCCACGACCTCGCCTCGAGCCAGGCGATCAACGCCCAGGTCGGCAAGTTCTTCAAGGAAAGCCAGATCTACCGGATCGACCACTACCTCGGCAAAGAGGCGGTGCAGAACCTGCTGGCGCTGCGCTTCAGCAATACCTTCTTCGAACCGCTGTGGCGGCGCGAGTGGATCAGCGACGTGCAGATCACCGTCACCGAGCAGGTCGGCGTCGAAGGCCGCGGCGATTTCTACGACAAGGCCGGCGCGCTGCGCGACATGGTGCAGAACCACCTGGTCCAGCTCCTGTGCTTCATCGCCATGGAACCGCCGGCCAGCGTCGACCCCGATGCGGTGCGCGACGAGAAGCTCAAGGTGCTGCGCGCCCTGCGCCGCTTCGGCCCGCAGGAAGTGGCCCAGAAGAGCGTGCGCGGCCAGTACAAGGCCGGCGCCAGCAACGGCAGGCCGGCGATCGGCTACCAGGACGAGGCCGGCATCACGCCGTCGAGCAAGACCGAGACCTTCGTCGCGCTCAAGGCCGAGATCGACACCTGGCGCTGGGCCGGCGTGCCCTTCTACCTGCGCACCGGCAAGCGCATGCAGGAGCGCCTGGCCGAGATCGTGATCAATTTCCGCCAGGTGCCGCATTCGATCTTCCAGCTGCCGACCAACTCGACCAGCAACCGCCTGGTGATCCGCCTGCAGCCCGAGGAAAGCGTCGAGATGTACCTGCTGGCCAAGCAGCCGGGCGACCAGATGAAGCTCAAGCAGGTGCACCTCGACCTCGACTTCAAGGAGTCGTTCAAGGTGCGCAGCCCCGACGCCTACGAGCGGCTGCTGACCGACGTGATCCGCGGCCGGCTGACGCTGTTCATGCGCCGCGACGAGCTCGACGAGGCCTGGAAGTGGGTCGAGCCGATCCTCGACGCCTGGGAGCAGAACGACGAGCCGCCGAAGTCCTACACCGCCGGCACCTGGGGCCCGGCCGCCAGCTCGGCCCTGCTGTCGCGCGACGGCTTCTGCTGGCACGAGGAAGGCTGACCGCCGCTTGTGCGACGGTGCATCGATCAGGAGTGAGAGCGCCGGGCCCGACCGCCCGGCACTCGGTATTTCAGGCCCGGGATACGGGACCGCCTACAAGAGAAGAGACATCATGACCGAACCGTCCTTCCACGAATTCGATTCGCGCGTCGATCTCGACATCTGCCTGGCGCGCGAGATCGCCGCCACGCTCGAGACCGCGATCGCCGAGCGCGGCGCGGCCAGCCTGGCCGTCTCCGGCGGCCGCACGCCGGTCGGCATGTTCCAGCAGCTGCGCCAGATGCGGCTCGCCTGGGACCGGGTCTGGATCACCCTGGTCGACGACCGCTGGCTGCCGGCCGACCACGCCGACAGCAACGAGCGGCTGGTGCGCGAGCACCTGCTCAAGTACCAGGTCGAAGCCGCCCATTTCGCCGGCCTGGTCGAGGCCGGCGCAGCGACGCCCGAGGCCGGCCTCGCCGCCGTCGAAACCCGGCTGGCCGCCATCCCGCAGCCGTTCGACGCGCTGATCCTGGGCATGGGCGAGGACGGCCACACCGCCAGCCTGTTCCCCTGCTCGAGCGAGCTCGAGGCCGCTGCCGCGCTCGACAACCCGCGGCTGGTCGCCGCCGTCAACCCGACCACCGCGCCGTACGCGCGCATCAGCCTCACGCTGCCGGCGATCGCCCGGGCGCGCCGGCTGTTCGTGCACCTGACCGGCAGCAAGAAACGCGAGATCTACCAGGCGGCCCTGGCCAGCCAAGGCCCGCGCCTGCCGATCGCCCGCGTGCTCGATGCCGCGGACGGCGTCAAACACGTCTACTGGGCCGAATGAGGCCGCATCCCATGTCGCTCGAACTCAGCTATCCCCGCCTGCTCGCCGATGTCGGCGGCACCAATGTCCGCTTCGCGCTGATCCGCGCGCCCGGCGCCGCGATCGGCGAAGAACGCAACCTGGCCTGCGCCGACTTCCCCGGCCTCTACGAAGCCGCCCGCGCCTATCTCGACCCGCTCGGCGCCGCGCCGCGCTGGGCCGCCATCGGCATCGCCACCGCCATCGCCGGCGATGCGATCAAGATGACCAACAACCACTGGGCCTTCTCCCAGGCCGAATTGAAGGCCCAGCTGGGCCTCGACGAGCTGGCGGTCATCAACGACTTCACCGCGCTGGCGCTGAGCCTGCCGCTCCTGACCGACGCCGAACTGGTCAAGATCGGCGGCGGCGAGCGCAACCCCGACCTGCCGATCGCGCTGCTCGGCGCCGGCACCGGCCTCGGCGTGTCGGGTCTGATCCCCGCCCACCTGCCGGGCGAGCCGCAGCGCTGGGTGCCGCTGCAGGGCGAAGGCGGTCATGTATCCTTCTCGCCTTTCAACGACCGCGAAGACGAAATCCTGCGCATCCTGCGGCGCGAATTCGGCCATGTATCGGCCGAGCGGCTGCTGTCCGGCCCCGGCGTGGTCAAGCTGCACCAGGCGCTGGCCGAGCTCGACGGCCGGCCGCTCGATGCGCTGAGCGCCGCCGAGATCACCCGCCGCGGGGTGGACGGCGATCCGCTGTGCCGCGAGGTGGTCGACACCTTCTGCGGCATGCTCGGCACCGCCGCCGCCAACCTCGCCATCACGCTCGGCGCGCGCGGCGGCCTCTACATCGGCGGCGGCATCGTCCCCAAGCTCGGCGACTACTTCGCGACCTCGCCGTTCCGTCGCCGCTTCGAGCAGAAGGGCCGCTTCAGCAACTACCTCGCCGCGGTGCCGAGCTTCGTCATCGTCGCCAACAACCCGGCCCTGCGCGGAACCGCTGCCGCGCTGGACGCCCTGGCCGTACGGCGCGGCCTGTAAGGCCCATACCAACCAGCGGGGAGACGACCACAACATGCTGGAAAAGATCAAATCGCTGCTGCACGAGCTGTCCAAGTCCGAGCGCAAGGTGGCCGAACTGGTGCTGGCCCAGCCCAATTTCGTGGCCCATGCGCCGATCGCCCAGATCGCCGAGATGGCCAACGTGTCGCAGCCGACGGTGATCCGCTTCTGCCGCTCGGTCGACTGCACCGGCCTGCAGGATTTCAAGCTGCGTCTCACCCGCAGCCTGGTGTCGGGCGTGCCCTACGTGCACAGCGCGGTCGAGATGAGCGACACCGCCCACGACCTCGCCGCCAAGCTGTTCGACAACACCATCTCGAGCCTGATGCGCACGCGCAACGAGCTCAATCCGGACGCCATCGAGCAGGCCATCGACATCCTCGCCAAGGCCCGCAAGATCGAGTTCTACGGCCTGGGCAACAGCGGGATCATGGCGCAGGACGCGCAGCACAAGTTCTTCCGCCTCGGCGTGCCGTGCATCTCGTATTCCGATCCGCACATCCACGGCATGTCGGCCTCGCTGCTGCGGCCCGGCGACGCGGTGGTGGCGATCTCCAACTCGGGCCGCACCATCGACCTGATCCGCTCGGTCGAACTGGCGCGCGAAGCCGGCGCCCAGGTGATCGGCATCAGCCACTCGAATTCGCCGCTGTCCAAGCGCTGCAACGTCACGCTGTTCGCCGACACGCCGGAGGACCCGGACCTGTATTCGCCGATGATCACCCGCATCGTGCACCTGGTGATCATCGACATCCTGGCGGTCGGCGTGGCGCTGCGGCGCGGCCCGGAGCTGATCGACCAGCTCGAGAAGATCAAGCGCAACCTGAAGGAACGCCGGGTGCGCGGATACGAAGACAAGTGAGGAGTGAAAGACCAGTGAGGGGTGAGGTGTAAGGCGTGAGGCGTAACCCCATCCCCCTCCCAGCCTCCCCTTGAAGGGGGAGGAGCGGGGCGCACAAGATTCGATCGCCAGTGATCGTCAAACGTGTCGCCATGCGGCTCCCTCCCCTTCAAGGGGAGGGCTGGGGTGGGGATGGGGTTACCCCTCGCACCTCACGCCTCGCACCTCACACATAGCGCCTCACGCCTCCCTCCAAAACCCTCTCATCTCACGCCCTACATGACCGCCCTGACCGCCCTCCCCGCCTGGCAAGACATGCTGGCCCAAGCCGGCCGCCTCAAGTCCATCGACCTGCGCGCCGCCTTCGCCGCCGATCCGGCCCGCGCCGAGCGCTACAGCCTCGCGGCCTGCGGCATGCTGCTCGACTACTCGAAGAACCGCATCGACGACGCAGGCCTCGCCAGCCTGTTCGCGCTGGCCCGCGCCACCGGCGTCGAGGCGCGCCGCGCGGCGCTGCTGGGCGGCGAGAAGATCAACGCGACCGAGGGCCGCGCCGTGCTGCACACCGCGCTGCGCGCCGAGCGCTCCGCGGTGGTGGAGGTCGACGGCGAAAACGTGGTGCCCGAGGTGCACGCCGTGCTCGACCGCATGGCGGCCTTCGCCGACGGCGTGCGCAGCGGCGGATGGAAGGGCCACGACGGCCGCGCCATCACCGACGTGGTCAACATCGGCATCGGCGGCTCCGACCTCGGTCCCTTCATGGCCTGCGAAGCGCTGCGCGACTACGGTGCATCGAACCTGCGCATGCATTTCGTCTCCACCGTCGACGGCTGGCAGCTGGCCAGCGTGCTCGAACGGCTCGACCCGGCCACCACGCTGTTCATCGTCGCCTCCAAGACCTTCACCACCCAGGAGACGCTGACCAACGCCCGCGCCGCGCGCGCCTGGCTGGTCGCCGCCGCCGGCAGCGAGGCGGCCGTCGCCCGCCACTTCGTCGCCGTCTCGACCAATGCCGAGGCGGTGTCGGCCTTCGGCATCGACCTCGCCAACATGTTCGGCTTCTGGAACTGGGTCGGCGGCCGCTACTCGCTGTGGTCGGCCATCGGCCTGCCGATCCTGCTCTACATCGGCCCCGATCACTTCCGCGCGCTGCAGGCCGGCGCCCGCGCCATGGACCGCCACTTCGCCGAGGCGCCGCTGGAACGGAACCTGCCGGTGATCCTGGCGCTGCTGGGCATCTGGTACATCAACGGCATGGGCGCCGCCACCCAGCTGATCTCGCCCTACAACCAGCCGCTGCACCGGCTGCCGGCCTACCTGCAGCAGCTCGACATGGAATCGAACGGCAAGTCGGTGCGGCTCGACGGCGCGCGCTGCGACTACCACACCGGCCCGGTGATCTGGGGCGAGCCCGGCATCAACGGCCAGCACGCCTACTACCAGCTGCTGCACCAGGGCACCGAGCTGGTGCCGATCGACTTCATCGCCGCGCTGGGCAACCCCAGGAGCCCGGCCGAGCACCACACCATCCTGCTGGCCAACTTCCTGGCCCAGACCGAGGCGCTGATGCGCGGCAAGAACGAGGCCGAGGTTCGCGCCGAGCTGGCCGGCCAGGGCATCAAAGGCGAGGCGCTCGAAGCGCTGGTGCCGCACAAGGTGTTCGACGGCAACCGGCCGACCAACACCCTGCTGCTCGACGCGCTCGACCCGGCCACGCTGGGCAGCCTGATCGCGCTGTACGAACACAAGGTGTTCGTGCAGGGCGCGGTGTGGGGCGTCAACAGCTACGACCAATGGGGCGTCGAGCTCGGCAAGCAGCTCGCCCGCACCATCGAAGCCGAATTGCGCGGCGACGCGCCGGTGACGCGGCACGACGCCTCGACCAACCGGCTGATCGAGTACGCGCGCAAGGCTTTGAAACGATAGGAAATGGCGCACAAGGCCGGCCGTACCGCGGTCGGCCACGATGCGCGAATCGGGGGATTCGGGTTATAAAGGCGCTCTTGCCTCCCCAATAAGATCAATGGAGATACGCATGCAGCACGCTCTTTCGTCGCACTTCGGCCGCTTCGCGCTGGGCCTGTTGCTGATGGCCGGCGCCCAGGCCGATTCGAGCAAGCCCTGGTCCGAGACCGACGACTACGTGAAGCTCGATGCGGTCAACGCCGGCAACGCGCACCCGGTCACCTTCTCCACCGACCAGTTGCAGAACCTGCTGGCCCGCTTCTACAAGCAGGCGCCCGGCAAGCAGCCCGAACCCTATTTCAGCGACGACGAGATCAAGCGGCTCTCCACCGATCTGGTCCCCTACTTCGGCCGTGCCCAGGCCGGCGACGACGTGCTGTTCGGCACCTCCTACCGCCCCGGCGGCATGTTCTTCATGCCGCGCGTGCTCAACGCCGGCCGGCTGTTCGTCGAAGGCGGCCGCCTCAACCTGCTGGCCGGCATGTGCGGCGACCAGCCCGACCTGAGCTACCAGTACGGCGGCGCCAAGGGCCGACCGCTGAACCACGGCAGCCGCATCAAGCCGGTCAACGGCATGGGCTGCCAGTTGCTGGCCGGCAACGGCACGGTGCGCGTCAACAACCGGCCCGACTGGCTCAGCCTCGACATCCCGCAGGCGCTGGCCGCCAAGCCGCCCGGCGCCTTCCAGCCGGCCGAGGGCAGCGCGCCCGCCACCACCTTCCAGCCCGCGGCCAAGCCGGCGACCACCTTCCAGCCGGCGACGCAGCCCGCCGCGCCGGCGCCGGCCGCAGCGCCGGCCAGCGCGGCACCGGTTGCCGCGCCCGCCGCGGCGGCCCCGGCCGTGCTGCCCTCGGCGCCGGCCAGCAAGATCGAAGAGAAGCTGGTGCTGCTCAAGCGCATGTTCGACTCCGGCCTGATCACCGAAGACGAATACCGCGCCAAGCGCGCCCAGCTCTTGAAGGACTTCTAAGCAATCCGGCGGCCGCCTTCACCGGCGGCCGCGCCGTGAAACGCGGCGCGACAGGGGCACAGACCCCGAGCAGCAGAGGCCGAAGGCCCGCAGTGCCGGCTCCCCGCCGACATCAACCCAAGCAGTAGAGACAACATTGAAGCGCATATCTCACGCTTCGCCGGCGCCAGCATCGGGCCGGCCCCCCATCCCTGTACCGCATGGTCCCGGCCGGACCGTGCGCGCATCCCCGCCCCCGCGTATCCCGAACGCCGCCGCGCCCTTGCCGCGCACCGGCGCCCGGGGGCCTGTCCGCATTCATATAACGACACACCCACAAGGTACCCAAGATGGCTGAGCAATTCGACGACCTCGATCCGCAGGAAACGAAAGAGTGGCTCGACGCGCTGGACGGCGTGATCGAAGCCGAAGGACCGCAGCGCGCGCACTTCATCATCGAGAAGCTGATCGAGGAGGCGAGCGAGCGCGGCGCCAACATCCCGTACAGCGCGACCACCCAGTACATCAACACCATCCCGGTCGAAGCCGAGCCGCCCTTCCCGGGCGACACCACGATCGAGCACAAGATCCGCGCCTTCACCCGCTGGAACGCCATGGCCATGGTGGTGCGCGCCAACAAGCACACCAACGTCGGCGGCCACATCGCCTCGTTCGCCTCGGCCGCCACGCTGTACGACGTCGGCTTCAACCACTTCTGGCACGCGCCGAGCGAAGGCCACGGCGGCGATCTGGTGTTCGTGCAGGGCCACGTCGCCACCGGCGTCTATTCGCGCGCCTACCTGCTCGGCCGCATCAGCGAAGAGCAGATGGACAACTTCCGCCAGGAAGTCGACGGCAAGGGTCTGTCGAGCTATCCGCACCCCTGGCTGATGCCGGACTTCTGGCAGTTCCCGACCGTGTCGATGGGCCTCGGCCCCTTGATGGCGATCTACCAGGCCCGCTTCATGAAGTACCTGCAGGACCGCGGCTTCGCCAAGACCGACAACCGCAAGGTCTGGGCCTTCTGCGGCGACGGCGAGATGGACGAGCCCGAATCGCTCGGCGCGATCGGCATGGCCGGCCGCGAGCGGCTGGACAATCTGGTGTTCGTCATCAACTGCAACCTGCAGCGGCTCGACGGCCCGGTGCGCGGCAACGGCAAGATCATCCAGGAGCTCGAGGGCGAATTCCGCGGCTCGGGCTGGAACGTGGTCAAGCTGGTGTGGGGCACCAAGTGGGACGCGCTGTTCGCCCGCGACAAGAAGGGCATCCTGGCCCGCCGCATGATGGAAGTGGTCGACGGCGAATACCAGACCATGAAGGCCAAGGACGGCGCCTACGTGCGCGAGCACTTCTTCAACACGCCCGAGCTGAAGGCCCTGGTGCAGGACTGGTCCGACAAGGACATCTGGGACCTGAACCGCGGCGGCCACGACCCGGCCAAGATCTACGCGGCCTTCAAGGCGGCCAGCGAGTCGAAGGGCAAGCCGACGGTGATCCTGGCCAAGACGGTCAAGGGCTACGGCATGGGCTCGGCCGGCGAGGCGATGAACATCACCCACCAGCAGAAGAAGCTCGATATCGATTCGATCAAGCAGTTCCGCGACCGCTTCGGCATCCCGGTGGCCGACGACCAGCTCGAGAAGGTGCCGTTCGTGAAGTTCGAGGAAGGCTCGCCCGAGCTCGAATACATGCGCGGCCACCGCCAGGCGCTGGGCGGCTACCTGCCGCAGCGCCGGCAGAAGGCCTACGCGCTCGAGATCCCGCCGCTGTCGAGCTTCGACGCGCTGCTCAAGGGCTCGGGCGAAGGCCGCGAATACTCGACCACCATGGCCTTCGTGCGGATGCTCACGCAGCTCCTGAAGGACAAGCAGATCGGCCGCCACATCGTGCCGATCGTGCCGGACGAATCGCGCACCTTCGGCATGGAAGGCCTGTTCCGCCAGGTCGGCATCTGGAACCAGGAAGGCCAGAAGTACGTGCCGCAGGATGCCGACCAGCTGATGTTCTACAAGGAGTCGAAGGAAGGCCAGATCCTGCAGGAGGGCATCAACGAGGCGGGCGCCATGTGCGACTGGATCGCCGCCGGCACCGCCTACAGCACGCACGGCGTGCCGATGATCCCGTTCTACATCTACTACTCGATGTTCGGCTTCCAGCGCGTGGGCGACCTGGCCTGGGCCGCCGCCGACATGCGCACCCGCGGCTTCCTGCTCGGCGGCACCGCCGGCCGCACCACGCTGAACGGCGAAGGCCTGCAGCACGAGGACGGCCACTCGCACCTGATGTCGGCCACCATCCCCAACTGCATCTCCTACGACCCGACCTTCGGCTTCGAAGTGGCGGTGATCGTGCAGGACGGCATGCGCCGCATGTATGCCGAGCAGCAGGACGTGTACTACTACCTGACGCTGATGAACGAGAACTACGAGCATCCGGCCATGCCCGAGGGCGCCGAGGCCGGCATCGTCAAGGGCATGTACAAGCTGCGCGCCGGCGGCGAGGGCGAGCTGCGCGTCCAGCTGCTCGGCTCGGGCACCATCTTCAACGAGGTGATCGCCGCGGCGAAGCTCCTGAAGGACGACTGGGGCGTCGAGGCCGACCTGTGGAGCTGCCCGAGCTTCACCGAACTGGCGCGCGACGGCATGGCGGCGGAGCGCCACAACCTGCTCAACCCGGCCGACGAGCCGCGCGTGCCCTACGTCACGCAGCAGCTGGCCTCGGCCCAGGGCCCGGTGGTGGTGGCGACCGACTACATGCGCCTCTACGCCGAGCAGATCCGCGCCTTCGTGCCGCAGCGCTACGTGGTGCTCGGCACCGACGGTTTCGGCCGCTCGGACACCCGCGAGCAACTGCGCGGCTTCTTCGAGGTGAACCGCCACTACGTCGCCGTGGCGGCGCTCAAGGCCCTGGCCGACGACGGCAAGCTGCCGCGCGCCAAGGTGGCCGAGGCGCTGGCCAAGTACGGCATCGATGGCGCCAAGCCGGCGCCCTGGACGGTGTAAGCAAGTGAGGCGTGAGGAGTGAGGTGTGAGGGGAGCGCCCCTTCACCCACTCCGCGCAGCCTGACCGGGTGCGGGTTTTGCCCCTCACCCCTGACACCTCACCCCTCACAGGAATTCCCATGAGCAATCTGATCGAACTCAAAGTACCCGACATCGGCGACTACAAGGACGTCGACGTGATCGAGGTGTTCGTGAAAGTCGGCGACACCGTGAAGAAGGACGACTCGCTGATCACCCTGGAAACCGACAAGGCCACCATGGAAGTGCCGGCCAACGCCTCCGGCGTGGTCAAGGAGCTGCGGCTCAAGGTCGGCGACAAGGCCAGCGAAGGCACCGTCGTCGCCGTGATCGAAGCCAGCGATGCCGCCGCGGCGGCCGCTCCGGCCCCGGCGGCCGCACCGGCGCCCGCCCCTGCGGCTGCCGCGCCCGCTCCGGCGCCGGCGCCCGCCGCCGCGCCCGCTTCCGCCACCGGCGGCAGCAGCACGGTCGAGGTCAAGGTGCCCGACATCGGCGACGCCCGCGACGTCGACGTGATCGAGGTCTTCGTCAAGGTCGGCGATACCGTGAAGCAGGACGACTCGCTGATCACGCTCGAGACCGACAAGGCCAGCATGGAAGTCCCCTCGCCGGCCGGCGGCGTGGTGCAGAGCATCGCCGTCAAGGTCGGCGACAAGGTGTCCGAAGGCACGCTGATCCTGACGCTGGCCGCAGCCGGCGCGGCGCCCGCCGCCAGCGCCCCGGCACCGGCGCCCGCAGCGGCAGTTGCCCCCGCGCCGAGCCCAGCGCCCGCCGCAGCCGCGCCCGCCAAGCCGGCTCCGGCCGCGGCCCCGGCCACCGCCGTCGACGAGGCCGGCTTCAAGGCTGCCCACGCCAGCCCCTCGGTGCGCAAGTTCGCCCGCGAGCTCGGCGTCGACCTCGGCCGAGTCAAGGGCTCCGGTCCCAAGGGCCGCATCGTCGCCAGCGACGTGCAGGGCTTCGTCAAGTCGGTGATGAGCGGCGCGGCCGCCGCGCCGGCCGCCGCAGCCGCGGTGCCGTCCAACGGTTCCGGCCTCGACCTGCTGCCCTGGCCCAAGGTCGACTTCGCCAAGTACGGCCCCGTCGAGCAGAAGCCGCTCAGCCGCATCAAGAAGATCTCGGGCGCCAACCTCGCGCGCAATTGGGTGATGATTCCGCACGTCACCCAGTTCGACGACGCCGACATCACCGACATGGAAGCCTTCCGCAAGGAGATGGGCGAGGAGCTGAAGAAGCAGAACCTCAAGCTGACCCCGCTGGCCTTCATCATCAAGGCGGTGGTCGCCGCGCTGAAGAAATTCCCCGAGTTCAACAGCTCGCTCGACGGCGACAACCTGGTGCTCAAGCAGTACTTCCACATCGGCTTCGCCGCCGATACGCCGAATGGCCTGGTGGTGCCGGTGATCCGCGACGCCGACAAGAAGACCCTGGTCGAGATCGCCACCGAGACCGGCGCGCTGGCCGCCAAGGCACGCGACGGCAAGCTCCTGCCGGCCGAGATGCAGGGCGGCTGCTTCTCGATCTCCTCGCTCGGCGGCGTCGGCGGCACGGCCTTCACGCCGATCGTCAACGCGCCCGAGGTGGCCATCCTCGGCGTCTCCAAGTCGAGCATCAAGCCGGTCTGGAACGGCAAGGAATTCGCCCCGCGGCTGATCCTGCCGCTGTCGCTGAGCTACGACCACCGCGTGATCGACGGCGCCTCGGCGGCGCGCTTCACGACCTATCTGGCGCAGGTGCTGGGCGATATTCGGCGATTGATGTTGTGAGGCGTGAGGTGTGAGGCGCGAGGGGCAACCCCGCGCCGCGCATCTCACGACCGGTCGAGGGATGCACACCTCACCCCTCACTCCTCACCCCTCACATGGAACCAGACATGAGCACCATTGAACTCAAAGTCCCCGACATCGGCGACTACAAGGACGTCGACGTCATCGAGGTCTTCGTCAAGGTCGGCGACGTCGTCGCCAAGGAAGACTCGCTGCTGACGCTGGAGACCGACAAGGCCACCATGGAAGTGCCGGCCTCGCACGGCGGCACCATCAAGGAGCTGCGCGTCAAGACCGGCGACAAGATCAGCGAAGGCACCATCATCGCCCTCGTCGAGGCCTCGCCTGCGGCAGAGAAGGGAGAAGGGGAAGCGGGAAGGGTGATGCGCCCGCCCAGCCTGCCGCCGCGCCTACCCTTCCCTCTTCCCCCTCCCCCCTTCCCGCGCCGGCCAGCTTCTCCGGCGCCAGCGACGCCGAATACGACGTGCTGGTGCTCGGCGCCGGCCCCGGCGGCTACTCGGCCGCCTTCCGCGCCGCCGACCTCGGCCTGAAGGTCGTGCTGGTCGAGCGCTACGCCACGCTCGGCGGCGTCTGCCTCAACGTCGGCTGCATCCCGTCCAAGGCGCTGCTGCACAACGCCGCGGTGATCGACGAGGTGCGCCACCTCGCCGCCAACGGCATCAAGTACCCCGAGCCCGAGATCGACCTGGCCGCGCTGCGCGGCTACAAGGAAAAGGTCATCGGCAAGCTCACCGGCGGCCTCGCCGGCATGGCCAAGGCACGCAAGGTCGAGGTCGTGCGCGGCCTGGGCCGCTTCGTCGACCCGTACCACGTCGAGGTCGAGCTGACCTCGGGCGACGGCCAGGACAAGACCGGCGAGAAGAAGGTGCTCAAGTTCAAGCACGCCATCATCGCCGCCGGCTCGCGCGTGGTGAAGCTGCCCTTCATCCCCGAGGATCCGCGCATCGTCGACTCGACCGGCGCGCTGGAACTGCGCGAAGTGCCCAAGAAGCTGCTGATCATCGGCGGCGGCATCATCGGCCTGGAGATGGGCACGGTGTATTCGACGCTGGGCGCGCGGCTCGACGTGGTCGAGATGCTCGACGGCCTGATGCAGGGCGCCGACCGCGACCTGGTGAAGGTGTGGCAGAAGATGAACGCCCACCGCTTCGACAACATCATGCTCAAGACCCGCACCACCGCGGTCGAGGCCAAGCCGGACGGCATCTGGGTGACCTTCGAGGGCGAGGCGGCGCCGAAAGAGCCGCAGCGCTACGACATGGTGCTGGTGGCCGCCGGCCGCGCACCGAACGGCAAGCTGATCGGCGCCGAGAACGCCGGCGTGGCGGTGACCGACCGCGGCTTCATCGAGGTCGACAAGCAGCAGCGCACCAACGTCCCGCACATCTTCGCCATCGGCGACATCGTCGGCCAGCCGATGCTGGCCCACAAGGCGGTGCACGAGGGCCACGTGGCGGCCGAGAACGCCGCCGGCCACAAGGCCTACTTCGATGCGCGCGTGATCCCCGGCGTGGCCTATACCGATCCTGAAGTGGCGTGGGTCGGCATGACCGAGGACGAGGCCAAGAAGCAGGGCATCAAGATCGAGAAGGGCGTGTTCCCCTGGGCCGCCTCGGGCCGCGCGATCGCCAACGGCCGCGACGAGGGCTTCACCAAGCTGATCTTCGACGCCGAGACGCATCGCATCATCGGCGGCGCGCTGGTCGGCACCCACGCCGGCGACATGCTCGGCGAGATCTGCCTCGCCATCGAGATGGGCGCCGACGCGGTCGACATCGGCAAGACCATCCACGCCCACCCGACGCTCGGCGAATCGATTGGCCTGGCCGCCGAGGTGGCGCACGGCAGCTGTACCGACCTGCCGCCGCAGCGCAAGAAGTAGCCTGCAGCGACCGGCGCCGACGCCGGCCGGTCGTTGACGCGGCCGGCCGGCGTCGTCGCTTGCAAACCCGCCGATCGCCGGCCTCGTGGCGATCGAATCGTCAACCGCAGCCTGTTCGAAGCACCCCGCAGCGAAGCGCCGCGCCGTCCGACCGGGACGCCGCGGCATGCGGACCGGCCACCAAGCAAGCCACCGCTCGGCTGGAAGCCGCCGCCAGATTGGAAGTCGCAAAGCCAGCAATCCCAGACCCGCTCAGCGGGCAATCAACCACCGTTAGACGGAGTGAATCGCGATGTTCCAGAACCTGAAGATTTCGGCGCGGCTGACCGCGCTCAGCCTGTTGCTGCTCGGCCTGGTGGTCGTGGTGCTGATCCTCGGCCGCATCGCCGGCAGCACCGCCACCAGCCGGCTGGCCTCGGTCTACCACCAGCACGCGGTGCCGATGGCCGAACTGGGCCAGGGCCTCGACGACCTGCACCGCAGCCGCATGCTGGTCGTGCTGGCGCTCGAGGCCTACAACCAGAAGAACGCCGAAGAGAATTTCCGCAAGATGGCGACCTTCGACCAGTCGGCGATGAAGCACCTCGAGCCGGCCTTCGCGCTGGCCGTCGACGAGGCCGGCAAGCAGCAGGTCGCGCAGTTCAAGACCAACTGGGCCGACTACCTCAAGTTCCGCGACACCATCGTCAAGCTCTACAACGACGGCGACCGCGCCCAGGCGCTGACCGAGTTCCGCACCAACCTGACGCCGGCCTTCGAGACGGCCGCCGACGCGGTGACCGCGCTGCTCAAGCGCCAGGCCGAGTCGACCAGCGTCGAGTACGAGGAGGCCGACCGGCTGGTCGGCAAGCTGTCCGGCGCCGGCATGGCGGTCGCGCTGTTCGGCCTGCTCACCGCCGCTGCGCTGTCGTTCTGGATCATCCGCTCGATCACCACGCCGCTGCGGCAGTCGGTGAAGCTGGCCGAGAAGATCGCCGCCGGCGACCTGACCACCGCCATCCGCGCCGGCAGCCGCGACGAGACCGGCCAGTTGCTGGCCGCGCTGGCGACCATGCAGGCCCAGCTGCGCGAAATGATCGGCGGCATCGGCGCCTCCAGCGCCGACCTGAGCCAGGCCGCCCACCAGATCCACGGCGCCTACACCGGCATCCGCGACGGCTCGATCCAGCAGAGCGACGCCTCGAGCTCGATCGCCGCGGCGGTCGAACAGATGAGCGTCGGCTTCGACCACCTGGCGAGCCGCGCCGGCAATGCGCTGGCGCAGGCCGAGACCGCCCACCGGCTGAGCGAGCACGGCGCGCGCCAGGTCGGCGTCGCCAGCGGCGAGGTCGAGCGCATCGCCGCCTCGGTCAACAGCGCGGCCCAGACCATGGGACGGCTGGAGGAGCACTCGGTGCGCATCTCGGGCATCGCCGCCACCATCAAGGAAATCGCCGACCAGACCAACCTGCTGGCGCTCAACGCCGCCATCGAGGCGGCCCGCGCCGGCGAGGCCGGCCGCGGCTTCGCGGTGGTGGCCGACGAGGTGCGCAAGCTGGCCGAGAAGACCGGCGCCGCCACCAGCGACATCATGGCCGCGCTCGGCTCGATCAAGACCGAGACGGCCGAAGTGATCGGCGCCATGCGCGGCAGCGCCGGCCAGATCGACAATGGCGTGCACGTGATCCGCGCGCTGGTGCCCTCGCTGAACGAACTGAAGGAAGGCGCCGACCATTCGCGCAGCGAGCTGCTCGAGCTCGACGGCATCTACCGCGAGCAGGCCAGCGCCAGCCAGAGCATCGCCCAGCACGTCGAATCGATCGCGCGCATGACCGAACAGACCAACCTGGCGATCGGCCGCAGCGCCGAGACGGTCGAGCAGCTGGAGACGCTGGCCGAGCACCTGCGCGGCTCGGTGGCGCGTTTCCGGCTGTGAGTGGCCGAGGGCGCGGCCGCGAAACGTGACTCGCCGCTACGCGGCATCGTGAACGTGAAACGTGGGGCAAACGCCGCATCGAGCCGGTGCGGCGGTGCCTTGAAACACGCTTCATGTTTCACCTTTCGCATTTCGCATATACAACATATCTGAAGCACCGCTCGCCGCAGGCCGGGTAGCAAGGCCCATGCGGCGTCGCCGCACCCATCGCGGCGATGCCGCCGGCCGCCGCGCAGCGGCACCCCACCTTACACGTTTCACCTTTCACGTTTCACAGCATCACAGGAGTACCCATGCAATCTCTCCGTACCAAGCTGACCCTGGCCATGGCCCTGCTGGTGGCGCTGGTCGCCATCCTGCTCACCGGCGCCTCCTACCAGCGCATGCGCGGCGAGCTCGTCGACGCGCTCGAATCGCAGTCGGGCGAAGCCGCCGGCGCCGCCGCCAAGTCGGCCGACGACTGGCTGACCAGCAAGTCGGCCTCGGTCAGCGCGCTGACCGCCATCGCCTCGCAGGTCGACGTGGTGCCTTCGCTGCAGCTGATCAAGAACGCCGGCAGCTTCGACACCACCTACGTCGGCTACGCCGACAAGCGCGTGGTGTTCTCGACCCCGCAGCAACTGCCCGAGGGCTACGACCCTACCGCGCGGCCGTGGTACCAGCAGGCGGCCCAGGCCGGCAAGCCGGTGATCACCGAGCCCTATGTCGACGCCGCCACCAAGAAGCTGGTCATCACCATGGCCACCCCGGTCAAGGACGGCGGCAGCGTCAGCGCCGTGGTGGCCGGCGACGTGTTCATGGACGCGCTGGTGGCCGGCGTGCTCGGCGTCAAGCTCGCCCACCAGGGCTATGCCTTCGCCAGCGACGCCCGCGGCGTGGTGCTGATCCATGCCGACGAGGCGCGCCGCATGAAGCCGGCCAGCGAGCTGTCGCCGACGCTCGGCGCCGACCGGCTCAAGGCGCTGGCCGACAGCGGCCGCATGGGCGAGGTCGAGATCGGCGGCGTGGCCAAGTTCATCCAGGTGCGCGTCATCCCGAGCACCGGCTGGTACCTGGCAGTGGTGATCGACAAGTCCGACGCGCTGGCCGCGCTGGGCAAGCTCTTGGCCTTCTCGATCGGCGGCCTGGTGCTGATGCTGGTGATCATCGTTCCGCTCGCCGCCGTCACCATCAACCGCATGCTGGCCGGCCTGGTGCGCATCAAGGACGCCATGCGCGCGATCGCCTCCGGTGGCGGCGACCTGACCCGCCGCATCACGGTCACCGGCAACGACGAGATCGCCCAGACGGCGCAGGCCTTCAACCAGTTCCAGGAGCAGCTGCGGCAGATGTTCGTCGAGCTGCAGGGCGAGGCCGGCAAGCTGACCGACGGCGTCAACGCCATCGCCGGCCTGACCCGCCGCATGGCCGAGGATTCGCGCCAGTTGTCGGATCACGGCGCGGCCAACGCCGCCACCATCGAGGAGCTCACCGTCAGCATCTCGCATATCGCCGACTACGCCGGCGACGCCAACAAGCTGGTCGACAGCACCGGCCAGCTGTCGGCCGAGGGCAGCGCCAGCATCGAGCGCGTGTCGGGCGAGATCGACAACTCGGCCGGCGCGGTGCGCGAACTGTCTTCGCTGTTCGGCGAGGTCGGCCGCCGCGCCGACGACATCGGCGGCATCGTCCAGGTGATCAAGGAGATCGCCGACCAGACCAACCTGCTGGCGCTCAACGCCGCGATCGAGGCGGCGCGCGCCGGCGAGCAGGGCCGCGGCTTCGCGGTGGTGGCCGACGAGGTGCGCAAGCTGGCCGAGCGCACCGGCCAGGCGACGCAGGAGATCTCCGGCATGATCGGCGCAATGCGCGAGGCGACCCAGGGCGCGGCCGGCAATATGCGGCGCACGCTCGATTCGGTCGAAGCCGGCGCGACGCTGACGCGCGAGACCTCGGTCAACATCGCCCAGATCCAGCAGCGCATGGCCGAGGTGGTCACCAATATGCGCGAGATCGCCCACTCGACCCACGAGCAGCGCCAGGCCGCCACGCTGATGGCGCAGAACGCCGAGCGGGTCACCGCGCAGATCCACCAGAGCGACGAGGCGCTGCAGTCGATGACGGCGACGCTGGGCGGGCTCGACCAGTTGGCCAGCGGGATTCGGGCGATGTTCGCGAAATTTCGGCTTTGATGTAATCGGCCTCGGCGCTTCACTGCGTGCAGATCAGGCGCCCGGCCAAGCCGGGCGCTTGCCTTTTGCGGCCCTGAACCGCTGGACGCCTCCCTGATCACCCCTACTCCCCCGCCCTCGCCGCCGCGAGGGAGCCTCGCTGACGCTCGTCGCACCTACTTCGACGCTATGCGTATTGTCGTAGGTCGGGATTTATTCCCGACAGCGCGCCGATTCAATATCCCTGCCGCAAATCGGGTTTGGCCCTGGTCCGGTTTACTTCCCATTTACCTGCCGGATGTGTCGCATCCGCCCAATGGCCCCGGCCGGCCTTGATTTAATCGCCCTATATATTATCCAGAGCAATGAGGCCGCCCGGCAGCGAAGAGGCCGGCCCGTCAAGGGAAGGAAGAGACCCATGAAGGCGGATATCCATGCGCAGCAGGAAGAGCAGCGCCTGCGCGCGCTATACCAGAGCGGTTCGCTCGACGATCACGAGCATGGCGATTTCGACCTGGTCGCACGCGCGGCCGCGCGGCTGTGCGATGCGCCGCAGGCCTTCGTCGCCTTCGTCGATCGCGATACGGTGTGGATCAAGTCGAGCGCCGACTGGCTGCCGTTCCGCCAGATGCCGCGCCACGGCGCGCTGTGCGAGCTGGTGCTGCAGCACAACGCGCTGGTCAACGTCGCCGACCTGCAGGCCGACCCGCGTACCGCGCGGCGGCCGCCCACGCTCGGCGGCTGCGGCTTCCGCATGTATGCCGCGGTGCCGATCCAGGCGCTGGACGGCCAGCCGATCGGCGTGCTGAGCGTGCTCGATACGCGCAGCCGGCTGCTCGGGGACGAGCAGCGCGACTGGCTGCAGCAGCTCGGCCGGCAGGCCTCGGCGCTGGCCGAATGGCGCCGGCGGCGGCGCGAGCTCGAAGTGGCGTTGCAGGCACGCGAACGCGCCGGCAGCCAGGACAGCCGCAGCCAGCTGCCCGGCCGCGCCGGCCGCGCCGGCACGCTGGCCCGCATCGAGGACGAATGCCAGCGCGCACTGCGCTTCGCCATGCCGTTCACGCTGGTGGTGCTGGAGATCGACCGCGACGGCGCGGCCGGCGCCGGGCCATGCGAATCGGCGCCAGGCGCCGCCACGTCCGGCGGCCCGGCCCCGAATGGCGAGATGCAAGACCTCGCCGCTTCGGACGCCGCGCCACGGCACGACACGCTGCTGGCCTGGATCGGCCAGTTGCTGCAGCAATCGCTGCGCAGCACCGACACGGTGGGGCAGTTGGCCGACAACCGCTTCGCCGTGCTGCTGCCCAATACGCCGACCCAGGGCGCGGTCACGCTGGCGGACGTGATGCGCGGCCGCATCGCCCACCGCCCGGCCGGCCTGGCGGCGCGGCTGCAGACCCGATTCGGGGTGGCGACCATGGGCCTGAACCGCATCGACGGCGCGCAGAGCCTGCTGGCCGCCGCGCTGGCGGCGCTCACCCAGGCGCGGCTGTCGGGGCCGGACAGCATCGCGGTGTCGCTCGAGGCCAACAGCGGCGTCGTATGAACGGCGCGGCCAGGATGAGGCGTTTCGCGTAGGAGCGGCTTCAGCCGCGAATGGCGGCCGTGACAACCATGACCATTCGCGGCTGAAGCCGCTCCTACAGGCGCATCGGCCAACCGATTCCGCCGGACAAAAGACAACGCCCTCCGCAGGAATACGGAGGGCGTCGTCGTTACGTCCGGCGCGTCGGGCGCCGATGGGCGCCGCTCAGTTCCGCTGCGCCGCCACCCGCATGATCTTCATGGTGTTGGTGCCGCCCATCTTCCCCACGGTATCGCCCACCGTCACCACGATCAGGTCGCCCGGCACCACCAGGCCCTGTTCGAGCAGCTTGAGCTCGGCCGAGGCCAGCAGCGATTTCTGGTCGCAGTCGTGCGCCAGCGTCATCGGGTAGACGTCGCGGAACAGGCTGAGCCGGCGGTAGGCGCCGACTTCGGGCGTCATCGCGTAGATCGGCACGCCGCAGTTGATCCGGCTGGTCCACAGCGCGGTCGCGCCGGTCTGGGTCAGCGCCACGATGGCCTTCACCTTGAGGTGGATGGCGGTGAACAGCGCCGCCATGGCGATCGACTGGTCGACGCGGGTGAATTCGCGGTTGAGGAAATCGCGGTCGAGCTGGTAGTCCGACGACTTTTCCGCCTCGAGGCAGACGCGCGCCATCGCCTCGACCGTCTCGACCGGGTATTTGCCGGCCGCGGTCTCGGCCGACAGCATCACCGCGTCGGTGCCGTCGAGCACCGCGTTGGCGACGTCGCTGACCTCGGCGCGCGTCGGCACCGGGCTGGTGATCATCGATTCCATCATCTGGGTAGCGGTGATGGTCAGCTTGTTCTTCTCGCGGGCGAGCCGAATCATCCGCTTCTGCAAGGCCGGCACCGCCGCGTCGCCGACTTCGACCGCCAGGTCGCCGCGCGCCACCATGATCACGTCGGACGATTCGATCAGTTCTTCCAGGTTGGCGATCGCCTCGGTGCGCTCGATCTTGGCCACCACCTGGGCACGGCTGCCGGCCGCCTGGATCAGCGTGCGCGCCATGTACATGTCGGCGCTGCTCTTGGGGAAGCTGACCGCCACGTAGTCGGCCTCGAGCCTGGCCGCCACCTTGATGTCGTCCATGTCCTTGGCCGTCAGTGCCGGCGCCGACAGGCCGCCGCCCTGGCGGTTGATTCCCTTGTTGTTCGACAGCACGCCGCCTACCCGCACCCGGGTGATGATCTCGGCGCCCTGCACGCTCTCGACGTCGAGCACGATGCGGCCGTCGTCGAGCAGCAGCACGTTGCCGCTGTTCACGTCGCGCGGCAGTTCCTTGTAGTCGAGGCCGACGCGCTCGTCGTTGCCGAGCTCGCAGGCGGCGTCGAGGATGAACAGCTGGCCCGGCTCGAGCGTGACCTTGTTCTTCTCGAACTTGCCGACGCGGATCTTGGGGCCCTGCAGGTCGACCATGATGGCGACCGGCAGGCCGAGGCGGGCCGCCGCCTCGCGCACCATCTGGGCACGGCCGATATGGTCGTCGGCCTTGCCGTGGGAGAAGTTGAGACGGACGACGTTGACGCCGGCGGCGATGAGCCGCGTGAGCACTTCGGGTTCGCTGGTGGCGGGTCCGAGCGTGGCGACGATCTTGGTGCTGCGTTGCATGGCGGGGCACTCCTCGGCTTGGGTGGGGTAAGGCAGGCCGGTGCCGCGGACTCGGCTGCCTGGGTATCCGGCTTGATACCGGTTATGTGTAGTAATTCTACAAGCCTGTCCCGATGTAATCCGCAGCGATGTGACTACGAGAACCGCTTCGCCATGCGCTGGTGGGCGATGCCGGCCTCGACGAATGGCTCGCCCTCGGGCTGGAAACCCTGCTTGCGCCAGAAGCCGACCGCGTTGGCCTCGGCCGCCAGCCGCAGCTCGTGCCAGCCCAGCGCGCGCGCCTCGGCGAGGCAGGCCGCCACCAGCTTCGCGCCGGCGCCGCGGCCGCGCCAGTCGGACCGCACCGCCACGCGGCCCAGCGTGCCGGCCGGCAGGAGCCGCGCCGCCGCCACCGGCCGGCCCCAGCGATCCCAGCCGACCAGGTGATGCGCATCCGCGTCCGCCGCGTCGCGCTCGAATTCGGCCGGCACGCCGAGCTCGCGCTGGAATACCTCGGCGCGCAGCGCGAAGGCGTCGCGGGCCAGCCGTGCCGGCAGGCGGCGGATCGCCAGCTCGTCGGACGAGGGCGGTGCCGCGGCGTCCTCGACGATGACGACCTCGCAGCCGGCCTCGACCCGGTCGAACAGTTCGAGCAGGTCGGCATCGGCCAGCCGGATGCAGCCGCGCGAGCCGGCCGGCCCAGCTCGGCCAGCGCATGGGTGCCGTGCAGGTAGACGTAGCGGCGCATGGTGTCGACCGCGCCGAAGCGGTTGTAGTACGGCTGGGTGCCGCACAGCCAGAGGATGCGGCTGAGGATCCAGTCGCGGCCCGGCGCTGCCGCATGGGCTTCGGGGCTCCAGGTCTCGCGGCTGGGCCGGCGGCCGACCAGCACCGTGCCGGCCGGGAGGCCGGCGCCGATGCGGGCGCGGATCACGTGGCGGCCGCGCGGCGTGCGGTAGCTGCCCATCTGCTCGCCGGCGCCGGCCGCGCCGGTGGAGACGCGGCAGCGCTGCAGCACGGCGTCGCCGTCGAACAGGGTGAGGGTCTGGCTGGCGAGGTCGACGACGATGCGGCGGGACATGACGGGCTCCTGGAAGCGTCGGGGAACGGCGGCCCCGGCGGAAGGCCGGCGACCTTACCCCGACGCGCCCGGCAGCGCCATAGGCGGCGGCTAACCATCGCCGTGGCCACGGCATTTTGCAGGGGCGGCTTCAGCCGCGAATGACAATCGTGGCCGGCTCGACGATTCGCGGCCGAAGCCGCGCCTGCGAAAACCATGCGGGCCGAAACCGGCCGGGCCGATCGCCAGCGCCGTGGCTAGTCCACCGTGCCGCCCTCGCCCGCCGCCGCGCGCGCCGCCTTGGCCGCGCGGCGCCGTTCGGCGAAGAAATCGCGCAGCAGCTGGCCGGCCTCGTCGGCCAGCACGCCGCCGACCACCTCGGTCTGGTGATTGAGCTGGCCGTAGCCGAACAGGTCGAACACGCCGCCGGCCGCACCGGTCTTGGGATCGGCGGCGGCGTACACCACCCGCGCCAGCCGCGCGTGCAGGATCGCGCCGGCGCACATGGCGCAAGGCTCCAGCGTCACGTACAGCTCGCAGCCCGGCAGCCGGTAGTTGCCCAGCGCCGCCGCGGCCGCGCGCAGCGCGCGCATCTCGGCATGGGCCGACGGGTCCGACAGGCCGATCGGCTGGTTGAAGCCGCTGGCCAGCACCCTGCCCTCGCGGACCAGCACCGCGCCGACCGGCACCTCGCCGGCCGCACCGGCGCGCGCCGCTTCGGCCAGGGCAAGACGCATGAAATCGCTGTGATCAGACATGGGGTGCAATTGTTTGGAAGATAACTCATCACCAGGGGCTGTCGCGAAGCCGCCGTGATTGTATGCAATGGTCGAGCCCGCCGCTTACGAGCGCAGCGAGGCCCCTCGCGGCGGCGAGGGCGGGGGAAGCAGGAAGAGATCGGACGAGCCGGTGGCGGAGATTTCGCGGTCGGCAAGCGCCCGGCTTTGCCGGGTGCCTGAACTGCGGACTGCGTTCATCGCAATGGGGCCAAGCCCATACCGGCTCTACCGCGAAGCGGCCAGCGCCTTCTCGAAGGCGCTCGACTGGATCAGCGTGCGCGCCTCCGGCTCGCCCTTGGCCAGCCCGCTCTCGCGCATGAAGCGCAGTACCGCGCGGACATGGTACTCGAGCCCGCCGAGCTGGCCGTGGCGCTTGACGCCCTCGGCCACGCTGGGGAATTTGACGCTGTTGAACATGTCCATCGCCGCCGCGTCGCCGTCGGCCAGCGTGGCGGCGTAGATCTTGGGATCGAGCGCGCCGCGGTAGTCGGCCCACTTGAAGTTGCCGCTGCGCACCCAGCTCACCGCCTTGAGCCAGCCCTTGTAGAACTTCACCCACTGGTCCTCGGGGATGGCGGCCAGCGCGCTCTTGCTGGCGGCGAAGCCGACCGTGACCATGCCCGGATAGGTCGCGCTGTCGGCCACCACGGTGCCCTCGCGCCGCGCCGCGTTGGCGGCGGGGTCGGACAGCACCACCATGGTCGGCTGGCCCTTGCGGAAGCCGGCCAGCTGCTTGTCGGCCGGGCCTTCCTGCAGCTTGACGTCGGACAGCTGCATGCCCTTGGCGTTGAGGTAGCGGCCCAGCAGGAACAGCGCGCCGACTTGCTCGGCGCCGATGCCGACCGCCTGGCCCTTCTGCACATCGCCGGCGCGGCTGACGATCTTGACGCTGCCGTTGGAGGCGTGGGTCTCGGCGGTCAGCTTGATCGACGCCCCGCCCATCGCCCAGCCGACGAAATTGCCGGTCAGGTCGCCGGCCAGGTCGATGTCGCCCTCGGTCAGCGCCTTGGCCTGAGCCGCGCTGTCGTTGAACGGGGTGAGCTGGACCTCGATGCCCAGCTCCTTCCAGAAGCCCTGCGCCTGCGCCACGTCGAGCGGCGAAAAACCGATGTCGGGCAGGTAGCCGACCCGGATCGGCTTGGCCTCGGCCAGGCCGATAGCGCATGCCAGCATGGCGACCACTGCGATACAACGCCGAATCACATTCCACTGCATAGTGGTTTTCTCCCTTCGCCTCGTTATCGTGACCGGTCGTCCATCGGCGGCGCCAAGGCGCCGGCCGGGCCGCGACCGCTATGCGGAGATTACATTGGCATCCCGTGCCCGGCCAGCGCACGGCGCCTGCTGTGGCGCCTGAACGCCAGTCCCGGTGCGGCTTTCGCGACATTCCCAGCGGGGCCGCAAGCACGACCGTATCGCCGCATGATGACGGGCCGACGGCATTTATCCAACGCAAGAATATATTGCACCCGCCCGCCGGTACGGCAAAACGGATAAGCGGTTACTTATGATGAAGCGCCCCGATACCGGTCCGGCCAGGCCTTGCGCCGGCCGGGAGCGGCCCGGGACCGCCGCCATTGAACGGCAGCGGCGCCGGCCGCGCCATTGGGGCTAGCGCCATCAGGGCTATGCGTAGCCCAGCATCTCGCGCGCATGGCGGCGCGTGGTATCGGTGATGTCGACGCCGCCGAGCATGCGGGCGATCTCCTCGACCCGGCCGGCCTCGTCGAGCGCGGCGATGCTGCTGACGATGCGTTCGGCGGTCTGCACCTTGCTGACCTGGTACTGGCGGTCGCCGCTGGCCGCCACCTGCGGCAGGTGGGTGACGCACAGCACCTGGTGGCGTTCGCCGAGCTTCTTCAAGAGCTTGCCGACGATCTCGGCGACGCGGCCGCCGATGCCGACGTCGACCTCGTCGAAGATCAGCGTGGGCACCGCCGCCACCTGGCTGGTCACCACCTGCAGCGCCAGGCTGATGCGCGACAGTTCGCCGCCGGACGCCACGCGGGCCAGCGAGCGCGCCGGCGCCGACGCGTGCGGCGCCACCTGGAACTCGACCTGCTCGAGACCGAAAGCCGCCGGCGCGTCGAGCGGCAGCAGCGCGATCTCGAACCGGCTGCCGGCCATCGCCATCGCCTGCATCTCGCCGCTGACCGCCCGGCCGAGCGCCTCGGCCGCCTTGCGGCGCGCGCGGCCGAGCTGGCCGGCGAGCTTGCGGTAGCTCGCTTCGGCCGACTTCACCGCGGCCTCGAGCGACTCGATGCCCTCGTCGCCGCCGAGCTCGTCCAGCCGCGCCTGCCAGCCGGCCAGCTTGTCGGCCAGCTGATCGGGTTCGATGCGGTATTTGCGCGCCAGCCGGTAGATGTCGTCCATGCGCCGCTCGACCTCGCCGAGCCGGGCCGGATCGAGCTCGACCCGGTCGGCGTAGTGGCGCAGCGCGTGCACCGCTTCGGACAGGTTCGCGTCGGCCGCGGCCAGCAGTTCGACCACCTCGTTCAGGCCGGTGTCGTGGCGCGCCAGGTCGGCCAGCCGCGACTGCACGGCGGCCAGCGCCGACTGCGCGCTGGGCTCGTCGTCGCTGAGCGCCGCCAGCGCCTGGCGGCCGCCTTCGATCAGGCTGGCGGCGTGGCTGAGCCGGCCGTGCTCGTTCTGCAGCTCGGCCCATTCGGCCGGCGCCGGCCGCAGCGCGGCCAGCTCCTCGATCTGCCACTGCAGCCGCTCGCGTTCGGCGGCGTATTCGCCGGCATGGCGGCTGGCCTGGGCCAGCTTGTCCTCGGCGGCCTTCCAGGCCTGGAAGGCCGCCCTGACCCGCCGCGCCGGCTCGGCCTGGCCGGCGTAGGCGTCGAGCAGCTCGCGCTGCGCCTCGGCCCGCATCAGCGACTGGTGGGCATGCTGGCCGTGGATGTCGACCAGCGTCTCGCCGATCTCGCGCAGCTGCGCCAGCGTGGCCGGCCGGCCGTTGACGAAGGCGCGCGAGCGGCCGCCGGCATCGAGCGTGCGGCGCAGCAGCAGCACCTCGTCGTCGCCATCAAGCGCCCAGTCCCGCAGCCGCTGCGCCAGCGCGTCGCGGCCGGCCAGCGCGAACTCGGCCGACAGCTCGGTGCGCTCGGCGCCATGCCGCACCACGCCGGCCTCGGCCCGCTGGCCGAGCAGCAGCGACAGCGCATCGATCAGGATGGACTTGCCGGCGCCGGTCTCGCCGCTGAGGACAGTGAAACCGGGACCGAAGCTCAGGTCGAGCTCGTCGACGATGACGAAATCGCGCAGGTGGAGGGACAGCAGCATGGCCTGGGAAGGAGGGTGAAAATCAGCGCAGCACTTTACCGGATTCGCGGCGGATGACGGATGGCGCGTGCGGGATGGCGGCGGGTCCGTCGGCAATCCGCCACCGCGAAAGATGCCCGTAGGAGCGGCTTCAGCCGCGAATCGTCGTTCGTATCACATCCAGCATTCGCGGCTGAAGCCGCTCCTACGGGGTGCTGACGAGCGCCAGCGAGCCCCCTCTGGACCACCCGGTGAAGTCGACTTCACCGAGGCCCGGTGGCGGCGGGGGAGTAGGAATGAATCAAGGGGCGCCGCTGCCCGAGCCCGCTCGAAACGCAAGCCCCCGGCTTTGCCGGGGGCCTGTACCGAACGCAGAGCGATCGCCAGGGCAATCAGGTCAGAATAGGCGCTCCCCCCAGTGGAGCTTGTGCCGCAGCATGTCGTAGTAGTTGTACCCGACCGGATGCAGGATGCGCAGCGAATTGCGGTAGCGCTTGATGGTGACGCGGTCCATCTCGCGGATGTCGAAGTGCGACTGGCCGTCGAAGTGCACCTTCACCTCCGAGCCGCGGGTGAGCATGAACTCGACCGTGGAAGCGTCGTTCACCGCGATCGGCCGCGCACTCATGGTCTGCGGGCAGATCGGCACCAGCGCGATGGCCGGCACGGTGGGATGCAGGATCGGCCCGCCCGAGGCCAGCGAGTAGGCGGTCGAGCCGGTCGGGGTGCTGACGATCAGGCCATCCGAGCGCTGGCTGTAGACGAACTGGTCGTCGATGAAGATCTCGAACTCGATCATCGAGCCGAGCGAGCCGCGGCTGAACACCACGTCGTTGAAGGCCAGCGCGCCGTGCACCTCGCGCTCGTCGCGGATCACCTTGGCCGCCAGCAGCATGCGCTCCTCGGGCACGAAATCGCCGTCGAGGATGCGCGGGATCACCGTCTCGATGTCGTGGTTGGCGATGTCGGTCATGAAGCCGAGCCGGCCCTGGTTGATGCCGACCAGCGGGATGCGGTACGGCGCCACCAGCCGCGCGATCGACAGCATGGTGCCGTCGCCGCCGAGCACGATCACCAGGTCGGCGACCTTGCCGACCTGCTCGGGCGGCACGATCTGCACGTCGGCGATCGGATGTTCGCCGGCGGTGTCGGCATCGAGGATGATCGCGCAGTCGAGCGCCCGCAGCAGCGTAGCCAGGCGGCGCAGCGGATCGCCGATGTTCGGGCTGTTGCGCCGGGCGACCAGCGCGACTTTCTTGAAGAGCGTGCTCATGGCGGCGATTTAACCACAGGCCGGCGCGCGCCGTTAGGCCCGCTCCGCGGAACAGCGGCGGGCATCACGGCAGCCCGTCGCCGGCCAGCCGCCGCTTGCGCTCGTCGGTGAAATCCCACCACGGCCGCGCCGGCCCGCCGTCCATGAAGGAGGTCACCGACATGAAGACATCGATCACGCAGGGGTCGTGGCGCTGGCCGGTCAGGTCGCACAGCTGCCAGTAGAGTTCGAACGGATCGCGGCCGGCCAGCTGGGCCGGCCGGTCGACGCCGAGCAGGCGCAAATCCTCGGCCGAGGCTTTACCGATATTGGGCAGGTCGGTCAGGTTTTCGAGGTGGGCGCGGTCGACTTTGTGCGGGCTCATGATGTATTGGAAACCGATGAAGCGGCAGAGGCGGGTAGAACCGCGCCTTTGAGCCCGATTGCCCGTGCGCGATTCAAGCGCATAGAGAAAGCAAGCATTAGCAGGAGCGCGGCAAGAACGAGCGCAACCATGATCCAACCCTGCCACCGCGGCGCATTGACCCGGCCGGATAGCACCAGCCAGCCCATATAACCCTCCACGCCCGCTAGCAGTAAGCAAACTATCTGTACGATAGCGATTGCGGCAGCTTGTATGCCGAAGATGCCTGTGCTCACTAAAGGGGGAATTCTCTCTCGCACGCTCCACAAGCGGCAGGCAGGGCTATCGGCACCCAGCATGAACTGCCTAGCTTCACCAATAATGGCATCGTAAGCCGCCAATACGAATCCGATCCGGGCGATATTGGCCAAAATGAAGAAAGAAAACCCAAAGAGCAGAAGACAAAAAACCGATGTAGCGCCGATAAAATGCGTTGGATCAAATCTTCCAGCATCTTTGATCAAAGTTACGAGAAAACCTGCAGCGGTAAGCACCACAGTGGCGAAGAAGGATAGATATTTAGTCCGAGTCTCTTCGAGGTGTCGATAGTGCGACCATGCCTGGGCCATCTCGGCCAGCAAGTATTTTTCGGTCAGTTCCGCTAAGCCAGCTTCAGTGGGTTCTCGCATCACTGCCAAATCGTCGACTTCCTGATAGGAAACTACCACCCGGTGCAGCAAGCCGGAACTCTATTCCGAGCCTGTGCCTGTCGAAGTATAAGCAGAGACTATGGCGGATTCCGAAGTCTCTGCCGAAATAGCTCCGCCGATTTCAATGCGACATCAGCACCGGCACCGTCATCGAATCGAGCAGCACCTGGGTGGTGCCGCCGAGGATGCGTTCGAGCAGCCGCGAATGGCCATAGGCGCCCATCACCAGCAGGTCGACCTCGAGGTCGGCCGCGCTCGACAGCAGCACGCTGCCGGCGTCGACGCCGAACACGGTCTGGTTCAGCACCTCGGCGTGCACGCCGTGGCGGGCCAGGTAGAGCGCGATGTCGGAGCCCGGCGCCTGGCCGTGGCTGCCCGGCTCGCTGTCGGCATTGACCACCAGCACGATCACCCGGCTGGCGCGCTGCAGCAGCGGCAGCGCGTCGGTCAGCGCGCGCGTCGCCTCGGGCCGGCCGTTCCAGGCCAGCAGCACGCGCTGGCCCAGGCTGGCGAAATCGCCCGAATGCGGCAGCACCAGCACCGGCCGGCCGGCGCCGAGCGCGACCGAGCCGGCGAAGCCGGGCGGCAGGCCGTCGACCGGTCGCGACGGATCGTCCTGGCCCAGCACCACCAGGTCGTGGTAGCGCGCGTTGAGGCTGATCGCGTCGACCGGATCGCCGATCTGGCTGCGCCATTCGTACTGGACCGCGTCCTGGCGCTGCACCTGGCGCTCGAACGTCGCGCGGGCGCGCTCGGCCAGGCCCTGCAGGTGTTCCTCCAGCATCGGGTAGATGTCGACGCTGGCCACGCCGTCGAGGCCGAACGGCAGCGCCGGCCGCGGCGCGACGAACAGGCCGGTCAGGTGGGCATCGAACCGGCGCGCCAGCGCGATGGCGTGGTCGATGCGGACGATGGAGCGCGCGTCGCTGCCGACGTGCACCAGGATGTTCTTGTAAGCCATGATCGCTTCCTCCGGGTGGGTTGATGTCCACCTTGTACGCGTCATGGCGGGGAGCGCCCTTGATCGGGATCAAGGTCGTGGTTCGTGCGCGGCGGGCAGGTCGGGCGCGGCGAAGCGCGATCGCACGGCAACGGCGCCCGGCGGATTCCGCTGCGCTCGGCGGGTCTGGGGAACGGCGCGGACGCCGTACCTCATTCGGCCGGCAGGGTCGCCAGCGCCTGCGCCAGCTCGGCCGCCAGCCGGTCGAGATTGGCGCCGTGGGCCGCGATCAGCGCCGCCTCGCCGCCATCGGCGCACGGCTGGCGCGCCTCGGTGCGGCCATCGGCGAGTCGCTTGCCCAGGCCGTCGGCGATGCTCCACAGCACGTCGAGCGAGGCCATCGCCGGCGTCGATTCGAAGCGGCGCACGTCGAGCGCGATGCGCCGCGTCGCGCCGGCAGCGGCCGCCTGGCGCAAGGTGGCGACCGGCGCCGCCAGCCGGCGGCCGAGCCGCTCGGCCAGCGCGTCGGCGATCTCGGCGTCGAGCGGCTGGATCCAGCGCCGCTGCTCGTAGACCTCGAGCCGCTCGCCCAGCCGCATCACCAGCTGCGGCCGGCGCAGCGATTCGGGCAGCGTCAGCGGCCCGAGCGCCACCCGCTGCAAAGCGGGGGGCTGCAAAGCGGGGCGGCGTGGCGCGGGGGCTGGCCGGCGGACGGCGGCACGGCGGGAAGCGGCGGCGCGGCCGCCTGCGTCGCCGGCACCGGTGCGTCGTCCGGCATCAAGGTGTAGAAGCGCTCGCGCGGCGGCGTGCCGCAGGCGGCCAGCACGAGGGCCAGGCCGCAGGCGGCCAGGGCGGCGGCTTTCATTTCGGGTCCTCCGGCTTGCCGCGCAGCAGCGATTCGGGATGGCGCTCGAGGTAATCGGTCAGGTTGCGCAGCGAATCGGCGGCGCGCTTCACCTCGCCCAGCGTGCCGCGCAGGTCCTGCTGCAGCGGCGCGTCCTGCGCCAGCACCCGCTCGGCCGACTGCAGCGTGCGCTCGGCCTGCTGCAGCGCGGCGGCGGCCGGCGGCGCCAGGTCGCGGTCGAGCCGGCGGATCAGGCCGCCGGCGTCCTTGATCGCGCCGTCGAGGTCGCCCAGCGCGCGGCGCAGCTCGCCGGCCAGCTCCTCGAACGGGATGCGCTCGACCTTCTTGACGATATTGGCGACCGAATCCTGCAACTGGCCCAGGCTGCCCGGCGTCGACGGCAGCACCCAGGGCGTGCCCGAGCGGTCGACCGCGGCGGCCGGCGCCTTGGGAAAGAAGTCGAGCGCGACGTGCATCTGGCCGGTCAAGAGGTTGCCGCTGCGCAACTGGGCGCGCAGGCCCTTGGCCACCATGTCGTCGAGCAAGGCCGCGCCGTCCTCGCCGCCGGGCAGCGTGCCGCGTGCCTGGGCGTGCAGCCGCTCGGGGTAGAGCGCGATCTCGACCGGGAAGCGGTAGCGCCGGCGCGCCGCATCGTATTCGAGGCCGAACGACCTGACCTCGCCCAACGGCAGCCCGCGCAGGTCGATCGGCGCGCCGACCGACAACCCGCGCAGCGATTCCTCGAAATAGACGCGATAGCGCTGCGCCGCGCGGTCCGGGTCCTTCATCGCCAGCACGCGGTCATCGGCCAGCTGGAACACGGTGTTCTCCTTGACCTGCGGCCCGGTCGGCTGGGCCGGCGGCGCCTCGAAGGCGATGCCGCCGGCGACGATGGTGGCGAGCGACTGGGTGTCGACCTTGAAGCCGGTGGCGTCGAGCGTGACGTCGAGCCCGCTGGCCTGCCAGAAGCGCACGTTGCTGGTGACGTAGCGCTGGTAGGGGCGTTGATGAACACCTGCACGGTGATGCCCTGCCCGTCCTGGTCGAGCGCGTAGGCGACGACATGGCCGACCTCGATGCGGCGGTAGTAGACCGGCGAGCCGATGTCGAGCGAACCGAGCTGCTCGCTGCGCAGGATGTACTGGCGGCCCGGCAGGCCGGCAGTGACCACCGGCGGCACTTCGGCGCCTTCGAATTCGCGCCGCTCGTTGGCCGACTTGCCGACGTCCATGCCGATGTAGGAGCCCGACAGCAGCGTGCTCAGGCCCGAGATGCTGCCGACCGCCACCCGCGGCCGCACCACCCAGAAGCGGGTGTCGTCGACCAGCATGGCGGCGGCGTCGCGGTCGATCTCGGCGTGCACCAGCACCCGGCTGCGGTCGGCCGACAGTTCGAGCCGCTTGACCAGGCCGATGTCGACGTTCTTGTACTTGATGCGGGTCTTGCCGACCTCGATGCCCTCGGCCGACTGGAAGCGGATCACCACCTCCGGCCCGCGCGCCAGCCAGGCCTGCAGCGCCAGCCAGCCGCCGATGGCGGCCGCCACCAAGGGCAGCACCCAGACCAGGTGCAGCGTGAGCCGGCCCTGGCGCGCCGGCACGGCCTCGGGGATCTCGGGCGGCAGCGGCGGCGGAGCGGCTTCAGCCATGGCGCGCGTCTCCATCGCCGATCGGGGTGGCCGGCCCCGCCGGTTCTTCCGCCAGCGGCATCGAATCCCAGATCAGGCGCGGGTCGAAGCTCTGCGAGGCGAGCATGGTGCACACCACCACCGCGCCGAAGGCGGCCGCGCCGGGTCCGGCCGCCACGGTGGCGAAGCCCTGCACCTGCACCAGCCCGGCCAGCAGGGTGACGACGTAGATGTCGAGCATCGACCAGCGGCCGACGAACTCGAGCAGCCGATACAGCTTGAGCCGCTGCATCGGCTGCCAGCGCAGGCCGCGGTGCACGGCCAGCAGGAGCAGCAGCAGCGCCAGCATCTTGAGCAGCGGCACCACGATGCTGGCGACGAACACCAGCGCGCCGAGCGGCCAGGAGCCGCTGGTCCACAGATAGGCCACGCCGCTCAGGATGGTGTCGTCCTGGTCGCCGGTGAAGGCGCCGGTATGCATCACCGGCAGCAGGTTGGCCGGCAGGTAGCAGCCGGCGGCGGTGAGCAGGAAGGCCCAGCAGCGCGACAGGCTGGCCGGCTTGCGCAGGTGCAACCGGCTGCCGCAGCGCGGGCAGCGGCCGTGGCCGCCGGGCAATCGCGCCAAGAGGCCGCAGACGCGGCAGCCGGCCAAGCCGTGGCGGGCGGCGACCGGTCCGCTCAGCATGGCGCCTGCTCCAGCGCGGCCCAGACGTCGTCGGCGCGGAAGCTGGTGAACATGGCGGCCAGCACCGGCAGCATGGCGGCCAGCGACCACAGCGCCGGCCCCGGATGGACGCTGGCGTAGCCGGCCAGCTTGACCGCCGCCACCAGGGTGCCGAGCAGGAACACTTCGATCATGCCCCAGGGCCGCAGCAGGTGGACCAGCCGCAGCGTGATCCGCGCGCCGGGCGCCGCCCGGCCCAGCGCCAGCGGCAGGAACAGCCACAGCAGTGCGGCCAGCATGGCGCCCGGCGCCACGATGGCGGTGAGCAGCACCGCGCCGGCCACCGCGTGCTCGCCCTGCTGCCACAGCGCCAGCACCGCGCCGGGCAGGCTGACCGCGCTGCGCACGCCCTGCAGTTCCATGCCGACGATGGGAAAGCCGTTGCCGATCATGAACAGGATGACCGCGGTGAGCAGCAGCGCCAGCGTGCGGCCGATGCTGCCGGGGCTGCGGTTGCATAGTTCGGCGCCGCAGCGGCCGCAGCGCTGCAACTGCGGGCCGGCATCGCAGCGCACCTGCTGCAGCAGGTCGCAGTCCGGGCAAGCCATCAGCTGCCGCGCGGGCGGCGGGCAGGTTGCGGCGACAGGGGACGGCTGGCTCACGGCAGGCGCCTCGCGTAGGGGGTTGATCAGCAGGCGAGCGGCGCCAGCCATAAGGGGACTTCCAGAAACCTCGAATCCTGACACTTCGCTCATCGCAACCCGTTGATTTTTCGTTGCGCAGGATTCCGAAAGTAGGTTTCTGGAAGTGCCCATAAGTTCCGGCACGGCGGCCGAATACGGCTCAGGCTGCTGCGGTCAGTGATCAGCGTAGACGAATTCCCCGCTTGACCGCCGAGGCGACGGCACATGCATGGAAACGGGACCGCACGCATACCGGCGCGATTGTCCATCGCATTTCGTCTTGGCTGGTCGCGGCGCCGCCTAGTCCGTCGCATCGCTATTGCATCGGCCCGTATCGACGGCGAATGATTGAAGCCCATAAGAAGACCAAGAAGGATGCGCCGGCAATGATAAATGAATGACCTCCAGCACGGCCTAAGCCAACTCCAGCGAGAAGCGATCCATTCCGGCCGATCGGCGACCCGGGAGGATGAGTCGTCCGTATCGCCGCGATAGGTATCCCTGCATTCAATTGAATTGAATTGAATTGATCAAGATCGATCGACATCGATCCAGGTGCCGCTTTTTTCAAAAACAATAGATGAAAGAAAAACCATGGCTCACTCCAAATTGGAAAACCTGTTTTCCGTCGATATTGCCCATACGCTCCACGGCGGCATGCCGGAACGCTTCGCCGATCTCGATGCAGCGCTCCTGCTGCGGGAATTGAATCCAAACGATCCAGCGGCCAAGGGCGGTCTCCTCTTCAACCTGTTCGACCATGTCGGCGTGGCGCTGGACACCCGCCGTGCGCAATCGGACCGGAACGGCGGTAGTTGGTATGGTGAGCAGGCAGGCGATCACGCACTGCTGGCCATATCCGGACTCGCCGGCAGTGCCGGGCCACTGGTATCGGGCAGCGCGGTGATCGATGGCCTCCGCTACGCACTCGCACCGGCAGGCCCTGGCCGGGTGCGGATCCGGGCGCTCGACCGGGCCGCCGGCCCGGCCGAATGCAAGACCTGCCATGCGCCGTCGGCCGGTTTTCGCCTGCCCGATACCCTGCGTTTTCGGCGTGTGCCGCAGCAAGCCGTTTCTTATGAGCAGGGTGAAGAAGCGGAGGCCGTGGCCAATATCAAGGTACTCGCCATTTATTCGCCGCGTACCGCCGATGCCGTCGGGAAAAACGCATGGGGCGGCTCGACCCTGAGCGGCAAGCAAAAGATCGAATTGCTGATGCATGAAGCCAAGATGGCGACGGACACGGCTTTTGCGAATTCGAATATCGCTGCCACCGTCGAGATCGTCTGCCACTCGCTCGATCTGGCCGAACTCGACGGCATGGACGTCGAGAAGGCCATGCAAGCGGTGATAGACGCGGACGAAAAGAAAAATATCTCCGCCGCAGCCATCGTACAGCTGCGGCGGCAGGAAAAGGCGCATTGCGTCGCCATCCTGCTGTCGGAAAACCGGACCTCGATAGGCGGACTGGCCTTCCTGCCCCAGCCCCCGACAGCGATACGGATTCGCTGACGTCGGCGCTGATGACGATCGCACTGTTGGATTCGAAAGGGGATTCCCAGGTCGGCGGTTCCCCCAACGCCGTGTTCAGCCATGAGCTGGGGCATCTGCTGGGGGCATGGCATGACCGGCAGACCACCAGCTCGCGCAACGGTTCGGTACTCGTCGATGCAAGCTATGGCTGGGCGCGCGGTTACCGACTTCAGGGTGCGGGCGACGAGGTGGTGACCGTGATGGGGTACGGCACGCCCATCCTGCACTATTCCTCCCCGGAGATTCGCTACGGAGGCCATCCGACCGGCGTCGCGGTCGGGCAGTTGTTCGAGGCGGACACCGCCAGGCTGTTGCGGCTGACCACCAAGGTGGTCGCCCGGCGCTACGCCGCCGATGGCGGCGATCATGTCGACCTGAAGCTGGAGGTCGGCGCATCGCGTAGCACCAGGCTCCTGGCCGGCCGGATCATTCCGGACGAATTGGGCCCCCATGCCGCGAACGGCAAGGTGACGCTGACGGCGGTGCCGTTCGCCGACCGCAGCACGTTCGGCCGCTGGATCATCGACGGCGACGAGAAATCGGCCACGACCGAACCTACGGTCACGCTGACCATGGACCGGGCGCACACGGCGAAAGCCCATTTCGAGATGCTGCCGGCCAAGCAGGGCAGCGTGACGCTCCAGATCGTGCCGCCCGAGGCCGTGACCCGCGGCGTCAGGGTACGCTGCCATCTCGCGGACGGGCCTGAAGACCGGACGCTGGAGCCGGGTGGGCGCTGGGATGGGATCGAACGCGGCACCGACGTGGAATTAGCCCAGCTCGCCGGCGCGGCGACAAGCGACGGCTATGCCAGCCTCGGCTGGCAACTCGACGGCCGGCCGCTTGCCGAGGCAGACGGCTGCTTCAGAAGTTCGGGCGAAGACCAGGTCATCGCCGCCCGCTTCATCCGGCTGGAATTCGACGCGGTGCCGTTCAACTGGGGAGAGGTCAGGTATTCGCCGGCAGGCACCCCCAGCCTGTACATCCTCCCCTCGATCGACGGCTGCGAAGTCGAGTATTGGACGGTCAACGGCACGCGGCTCGCGACGACGGAGCAGACACTCCATCTCGACCAGCTCGAAAGCTATGCCGGCAAGGGCCTGTGCGTGGTCCTGGCGCATCTGCGCAAGCGCGGTGAACCGGCCCCGGTCGATCTCGTCAAGCTGGATGGCAAGGTCACGCCGCCCGGATCGGCCGTGGTATGGGCCGACTCGATGAACCGGGTCGAACCCGTCCCCACCTCCGGCCGATGGTTCGTCAAGGGCAGCCGGATCGGCTTCGGGATCGCGGAGATCAAGGCCAACTACATCCTCAAGGCCTGGCACACCAGTCCGCCGATGGCGCTGGGGCTCGGTGCCCTGGTCATGTACGAGATCGATCAGTCCATGAGCGTCGAGGCCGAACTGGTCATCGCGAGCCTGACCCAGGTCGAGGGCACCGATGCGGACCGGCAGTGGGCGGCCGTCGGGCAGCGTTTCGTCAAGCGCATCGCAGTGCAGCTGTGGGAAGGCGGAGCGAGAAGCAGGAAGCCGCTGCCCCTTCCGGGCAAGGACATCGAGTGCGTGCTGACCGGCGATACCGGCAGCTATTTCCACGATACGGAGCACCCCGCCAAGCAAAGCAAGCGATTCACCGGCCAGTTCGACGGCAACGGCCGCACGATCCTGCCGCCCATCGTCGCCGGCCCGGTCGCGGGCGCCGTCGGCATCCGGGCGTATATCCTCGAAAACGACCTGGTGGAAATCCAGCTGACGGCGCATGTGCTCGAGCCGGACCCGGCCGCCCGGGCCAATGAGGCGGATTCGCCCAACCATGCGTTCACGGCCAAGGTGACGGAAGCGTTGCCGGACATGGGCGAATTCATCATCCACATGAACGGCACGCCGGTGGGCGGCATCCAGGCCACGCTGACGCTGAACAAGGCGGTGGGCAACGCCCCTGTCGCGCTGGGCGACACGCAATCGCCGCACTTCCTGATCGCCGGCGAAGAAGCGGTCCGGTACCAGGTCGTTTCCCGCAGCGACGAAGGTCATGTCGGCACCGTCGGGATTCCGCCGATCGTGGCCGGCAGCCAGCCGGGCGACTACTGGGTGCGCCTGGAAGTCGACAAGCAGCAGGTCAAGGATGCGTTCGAAGTGATCGGCGCGCACAAGCTGACGGTGACCGGCGGCGGCGAGACCCGGCGCCGCTAAGGTCGCCGAGGCGGAGGGCGGCTTCGGCCGCGAACGGCACCCGGGCAGCCATGACCGATCAGGATCGATCAGGATCGATCGATCTCGACCCGGGTGCCGTCTTTTCTTTTCAACCGACAAGAAGAAGAAAGGTTTTGCCCACCTCGCGGTTGGCTGGCGGAGCTACACGCCAGCCTGCCAGCTAGGCCTTCCTTACAAACTCGGATTTCAGTTGCATCGCGCCAAAGCCCTCGATCTTGCAATCGATATCATGGTCACCCTCGACCAGCCGGATGTTCTTGACCTTGGTTCCCACCTTCAGCGTCGATGACGCGCCTTTGACCTTCAAGTCCTTGATGACCACCACGGTGTCGCCATCCTGGAGCACGTTCCCGTTCGAGTCGCGGACAAGCCTGACCTCGGCGGCGACCTCGGCCGGCGCGTCACGCGGCCATTCGTGCGCGCATTCCGGGCAGACGTACAGATCGCCATCCTCGTAGGTCAAGCTGGATCCGCATCGCGGACAGTCGGGGTATGTCATGGGGGCCTCTCTTGAGTGAATGGGATGGTCGCCAGATCAGATCAGCACGTGGCGCACGCGACGCATGAAGGCTTCGATGTCCGCCTCCAGCGCCGACGCGACGGGCGCCTCCGGCGCGCAGCCATTGGGGCAGCGCAGGCGCGGCGTCGTGCCGAAGAGCCGGCATATCAGGGGACGATCCGGATAGACGGTGCAACCGTCCTTGCCCAGGTAAGGGCAGGACCAGGACCGCTCGGCGCGGGCGCGCCGCATGGCGCTCACCTCCGGCAACCTCGCCACTTCGGTCGTCGAGGCCAATACCGGCCCGCAGCAGTCATGGCAGCCCGGCTGGCAGGCGAAGGTCGGTATGCGCGACCGGTAGAAACGTATCCGCTCGCTATGCATCGGCGGCAATCCAGCGTACCAGCAGGATCAAGCCGCCAATCAGCATCAGCGCGGCGGCGATCCCGCCCATCACGAAATGCTTGAGCGTCAAACCCTGGTCAGGGTTCCGGTAGTGCTTGCCACGCCCAATGCCGGTGAACATGCACAGCACGGTCATGAAGGCTCGAGCGGTTCGGCGGAGGTGATGCGTCAATGTGGGCATGGGAAGGCCTGAGCGGGAGGAACGGGTCAATATCATCGCGCCGGCGTTCATCTGCGCCGCCGCGCGATCGCCGCCAGGTCGTCCAGCACCGGCATGACCGCCAGCAGCGCCAATCCCAAGGCCAATGGGACGGTGGCGATGAAGCCGAATTGCTTGAAGCCCACGGCGCCGGTCACGCCCCCGGCGGTGAAGTTCAGCAACAGCAGGCCATGGAGCCTCAGCTTGGCGCGATTGGCGCGGACTGCCTGCAAGCCAGGCCCGGTGCGACGGTTGAAATACAGGAGCTTGCCCAGCTCGATGCCGATGTCCGTGACGATGCCGGTGATGTGCGTGGTCCGTATCGTGGCTCCGGATATCTTGGTGATCACGGCATTCTGCAAACCCATGATGAAGCAGAGCAACAGGACGGTCATGGGCGCCACCAGGTCTCGTACGGTGGCGAGATAACTCCCGGCCACGCCGAACAGCAGGAGCAACAGCGCCTCGAGCAGCAGGCTGAGCGCATATTTGCTCTGAAGCCGCCGTCGGCTGGCCCAGTTGGTCAGCAACGCGGTCGTGGCCGCCCCAAGGACAAAGGTCACCAGCGACGCGAGCGCCACCGCCGCCATGGACAGTTGTCCCAAGGCCGCCGCGTCGGCCATCAGGGATGCGATGCCCGTCATGTGCGAGGTGTATTGCCCGACTGCCAGGAAACCCCCGGCGTTGGTCGCCCCCGCAACGAAGGCGAGGGCGTAGCCCAGGTGGCGATCCGCGGTGAAATCGCGTTGATGAGTGGTCAGGCGCCTCAAGTACCCGAGCGGCATGTCTGCTTCGTCTCCTGCTGCCTAGGCGGACGAAGCAGGTAGGTCGTCGTTGCGACAGGCTCCGCTCCGGAAATACGAGACCAGCGACGCGGCGACGGGATGGAGGTCGACAGGCATCCTGGCCGCCAGCGCATCGGCACGCCGCGACAGCTGCCGCCAGGCTTGCCGGATAGGCCGGTCTTTCATGGCGAACACCACCACGTTCCAGGAATCCTCGGCCTGGACAACCGCGATCTGGCCCCGGAAGACCCGGTGTATCCGGTCGATGAGGTGTGCCGGCATGCCGTCCCCCGCCGCCAGGTTGACGACCAGGACGCCGCCCGTGCACAGCGCGTCGTGACAGCCTTGATAGAAGGCCCGCGTGCTCAAGGCCGTCGGCAGGCCATGCTCCGTGAATCCGTCCACCAGCAAGGTGTCGTAGCGGTCCCGCATGGATTCGACATGCTCGGCGCCATCGCCTGGCACCACGCGGAAGCGCGCGTCGTCCTTGGGAACGCGGAAGCGATCCCGCAGCGCGATCACGTCGGGGTTGATCTCGACGACGTCCAGGTCGGTTCCCGGCAGATAGCGATAGCAGAATTTCGCCAGGGAGCCGCCGCCCAACCCGATCTGGCACATCCGCGCGGGAGCGGGCTGCAGCAGCAGGAAGCCCATCATCGCCTGGGTGTAGTTGAGCACCAGGAGGTCGGGCGTTTCGAGATTCATCTGACTTTGCACGATGGAGGGCTCGAAATGCAGGCTCAGCGTGCCGTCGAATTCCATCACGAACGGTTTTTCAGGGCGATCGGTCCCCGCCAGTATCCAATCGATGAACCGGGTCACATGGTCGTCCTGGTTCATGCTCAGGTGGCCGGGACACTCAAGTCGGCGACATAGACCGTCACGTCGTCGCCGCGGCGCCAGCCCCGCTCGAGCAGCAGCAGCTCCATATCCGGATTGCCTCGCGGGGACAGGATCAGGGCTTTCTGGATCCCGAACTTCTGCAAGCCGCCCATCGCCCGCCCGAGCAGCAGTTCACCGATGCCTCGCCGCCGGAATGCGGATTCCACCACCAAGTGGTACAGATAGCCGCGCCAAGCGTCGGTACCGCAGAGCACGCAGCCGACGACGCGCGCGGCCTCGTCGCACGCCACCCAGCTCATGAAGGGATTGCGGGCCAGGAAGCGTTTCAGCACGTCCTGCGACGGCAGCTCGCACTGGGCGCCCCCGAAACCCGCGCCGCAAAGCGCGCGGCAGGCCTCCCAATCGCTCGCCGCCATCAAACGCAATTGCACCCCTTTGGCCATCCCGATCCTCATTCTCGCAGTTCATCGCGCGCCTCGACATGTGCGCAGCATGTTAATCATATGATAATGCAAATCACCTGTAAGGCTAAGGGAATGCATCTAGAATGCGCTTAGGCATTGGACGAAAGGCATGCCGTGATCAGCGTTCTTGAAGCCAAACGCGCGGGCCTGTTCGGCAAGGGGAAATGGGCGGGCAACATCGTCGCCGGCCTGATCGTCGGCGTCGTGGCCTTGCCGCTCGCCATGGCCTTCGCCATCGCGTCCGGCGCCCGGCCGGAGCAGGGTATCTACACGGCCATCATCGGCGGCTTGGCGGTCTCCCTGCTCGGCGGCAGCCGTGTCCAGATCGCCGGGCCGACCGGGGCATTCGTCGCCATCCTGTCGGGCATCACCGCGCAGTACGGTATCGAAGGACTCCAGCTGGCCACCCTGATGGCGGGGCTGATGCTGATCGTCATGGGCGCGGTCCGGATGGGCGCCGTCATCCGCTTCATCCCCTCCCCGGTCATCATCGGCTTCACCACCGGCATTGCCGTCATCATCTGGGTGGGCCAATGGAAGGACTTCCTGGGTCTGGCCGGGGTCGGCGGACCGCACTTCCACGATCGCCTGGCCAGCTCCCTGCTGGCGCTGCCCCATCTCCATGTCGGCACCGCAGCCATCGGGGTGCTGAGCCTGATCCTCACGCTGTATTCCAAGCGCGTCCCCGGACTCGGCCAAGTGCCCGGCCCGCTGGTGGCGCTGGTCGTCACCACGCTGTGGCAATGGTGGTTCCCGCTGCCCGGGGTCGCCACCATCGGCAGCGCCTATGGCGGCATCCCCAGCGGCCTGCCCGCATATTCGCCGCCCAGCCTGAACCCGGCGCTGATCATCCAGCTGGTGGGGCCGGCCTTCACCGTCGCCATGCTGGGCGCGATGGAGTCCTTGCTCTCCGCCGTCGTCGCCGACGGCATGACCGGCACCAGGCACGATTCGAATCAGGAATTGATCGGCCAGGGCATCGCCAACGTCATCGTTCCCCTGTTCGGCGGATTCGCGGCGACGGGTGCCATCGCGCGCACGGCCACCTCGATTCGCCATGGCGGCAACAGCCCATTGGCGGGCGTAGCGCATGTGCTGACGCTGACGGTCGTCTTGCTCGTCGCGGCGCCTTACGCGGCCTTCATCCCCCTGGCGACGCTGGCCGCGATCCTGTTCGTGGTGGCGTACAACATGAGCGAGCTGCACCGCTTCAAGCATGTCCTGCTTCACGCTCCGCGCGCGGATGCGGCGATCCTGCTGATCACGTTCGCCTTGACGGTATTGGTCGATCTGGTCGTGGCCGTGAACATCGGAGTCATCCTGGCCATCCTGCACTTCATGCGCCGCATGGTGGAAAGCGTCGAGGTGCAGCACATGACCGGCACCGACCTGAAGCACGAGCTGGCGGAGCTGGGCTGGACCCAGTTGCCCAAGGGGGCGCTGGTCTACGAAATTGCCGGTCCCTTGTTCTTCGGGGCGGTCGGAACCTTCGAACATGCCCTGCTGCGATCGCTGGACGCCCAGGGCGTACTGATCCTGCGGCTCCGCAAGGTTCCCTTCATCGACATGACCGCCCTCCAGAGCCTGGTGGACGTCATCCAGGAGCTGCGGGATAAAGGGGTGACGGTACTGGTCTGCGAGGCCAATCACCGGGTCATGGCCAAGCTCGGGAAGGCTGGGGTGCTCGGCGAGCTAGGCGCCGAAAACTATGTGCAGGACTTCGCCCTGGCGCTGGCGGAAGCGGGCCGCCGCCTGGCGGAATCACCGCCGTTGGCGGCCACCACCACCATCGGCAAGTGGCTGGAAGTCAGCAAGGCCTACTTCGGTCATGCCCGGCATGGCGACCACGACGAGAAGCGAAACTAAGCGCCGCCAGCGAAACCCTTCCGGCGTCGTCGCACGAGCTTGCCGCACCCATGTACCGCCTGCGCTCGCGCGCCTAGCCGGAACCGCTTCGCCGGGTTCCGCCCGCGTCCCTAAGCCCGTTTCGCGGCGGCAGCCTTGCTGGGATAGTCGACGCCATGGGCGGCCAGGTAGTCGCGGATCAACTGCCGGACCACCTGGGACGGCGTCAGATCCTGGGACGCGCAAAGCTCCTCGAACGCCCGCTTCTTGTGCGGGTCGATCAAGATCGTCAGCCGTGCGGTCTTGTTTTCCATGGCGAGCCATCAATATGTGTCTGAAAGTCGCATTATATGTGCGCGCCCTGCTGGCGGCGCGGCCGTGCGGGCGGCCGGTCCGGCCATGCCGCCGGTTTGCGCATGGCGCGACCTGGTCAGCCGATGCCCGATCGCGAGCGGCAGGTAGCGCCGGTCGAACGCGTGCCCGCCACCCGCCCGCTCCCGCCTGACAGCCGGATACGCGCGTGATCGACCCGCGGCAGGTCGGGCGCGCGGTCGAAGCGATCGGCATGCACCGGTTCACGGCGACCGGCCGCGGCGGAGCTCGGCGCCGCGGGCTGGCCGCTCGCCCGGCGCCGCGGCTTCAAGCCCGGCGGCGTTCTCGCCGTCCATCCTGCGCACTGCGGGCGAGGCAAGACCGATGCGCCGCGCCCTACCCCGGCCCCCGCCGCGCCCACTGCCGGTACTCGCGCGGCGTCATGCCGGTGAGCTGGCGGAACTGCTTGGACAGCGCGCTCTGGTCGCAGAAGCCGCAGGCTAGCGCGATGTCGGCGATCGGCTCGTCGGTGTGGGCGAGCCTCGCCGCGGCCGAATCGATGCGGGTCTTGATGATGAATTGGCCGGCCGAGAGCTGGAAGATCTTCTTCATGCGCCGCTCGAAGCGCGCCAGCGACACGCCGGCCAGCTCGGCCAGCGCCTCGACCCGCAACGGTTCGGCGTAGCGCGCCAGCATCAGGTCGACGGTGGCCGCCATCGGCGCGTCGACGATGCCGGCGCGGCTCGGTTCGATCAGGTCGCGCGACAGGCAGGCCAGGCCGACGATGCGGCCCTGGCGGTCGTAGAGCGGGGTCTTGTTGCTCAGGCACCAGCCGGGCTTGCGGTTGTTGAACAGCGTCAGGTCGAGGTTGTCGACCACCGGCTGGCCGGTGCGGAACAGCTGCTCGTCCTGCTCGGCGTAGCGGTCGGCCATGTGTTGCGGAAACAACTCGTGCGCGGTGCGGCCGACCGCCTCGCGCTTGTTCGCCAGGCCGCAGCGGTCGGCACAGGCCTCGGACATGGTGACGTAGCGGCCCTCGCGGTCCTTCACCGAAAAGACCATGTCGGGCATGCGGTCGAACAGCGCTTCGACGAACAGGGGCTGCGCCAGCGCGGCGATGAAATCGTCGCGCCAGGCCTTGAGAACGGGCTCCACGAGAGGCGGCTCCAGGGGTGCTGCCGGACCGGGCAGCGCGGCCGGCGGCGATTTGCCGGAAAGGGGCGCCAGGGTGGCGAGATCGCACAAGATCGCCGGACCACCCAAAACTAGCATGACGGCATTCGAAACCCGGGCGCAAGCCCCGAGGAAATGCCGCATGACTGAGCTTCACCGCATCCGCGTAGTCGATTCGCATACCGGCGGCGAGCCCACCCGCGTGGTGCTGGCCGGCGGTCCCGAGCTCGGCGACGGGCCGCTGGCCGAGCGCCGCGCACGCTTCGAGCGCCGCTTCGACCACTTCCGCTCGGCCATCGTCAACGAGCCGCGCGGCAGCGACACGGTGGTCGGCGCGCTGTTGTGCGAACCGCACGAAGCCGGCTGCGCCGCCGGGGTGATCTTCTTCAACAACGTCGGCACGCTGGGCATGTGCGGCCACGGCACCATCGGCCTGGTCGCCACCCTTGCCCACCTGGGCCGCATCGGGCCGGGCCGCCACCGCATCGACACCCCGGTCGGGGTGGTCGAGGCCACGCTGGCGGCCGACGGCAGCGTGAGCCTGCTCAACGTGCCGAGCTACCGGCTGGCGGCGCGCGTGCCGCTCGATGTCGAGGGCTACGGCCGGCTGCACGGCGACGTGGCCTGGGGCGGCAACTGGTTCTTCCTGGTCGCCGACCACGGCCTGCGGCTGGCCGCCGACAACATCCCCCGGCTCACCGACTGCGCGATGCGCATCCGCGCCGCGCTGGCGCGCCAGCAGGTGACCGGCGCCGACGGCGCCGAGATCGACCACGTCGAGCTGTTCGGCCCGAGCGAACGCGCCGACGCGCGCAACTTCGTGCTCTGCCCCGGCCTCGCCTACGACCGCTCGCCCTGCGGCACCGGCACCAGCGCCAAGGTGGCCTGCCTCGCCGCCGACGGCAAGCTGGCGGCCGGCCAGGTCTGGCGCCAGGAGAGCGTGATCGGCAGCGTGTTCGAGGCCAGCTTCGAGGAGGCCGGCGGCCGGCTGCTGCCGCGCATCGCCAGCCGCGCCTACGTCAACGGCGAGGCCGAGCTGATCGTCGATCCGGCCGACCCGTTCGCCTGGGGCATCCGCTGATGGCCAGCCACGACGCCGACCTGCTGATCGTCGGCGCCGGCATCGTCGGCAGCGCGCTGGCCGAGAGCTGCGCCCGGCGCGGGCTGCGGGTGCGGGTGGTGGAAGGCGGCACGCCGGCCGGCGGCACCACCGCGGCCGGCATGGGCCACCTGGTGGTGCTCGACGGCAGCCCGGCCGAGCTGGCGCTGAGCGCCGACGGTCTGGCGCGCTGGCAGGCCCGCCGCCACGAACTGCCGGCCGAGGCCGAATACCGCGCCTGCGGCACGCTGTGGATCGCCCGCGCCCCTGACGAGCTGGCCGAGGCCGAGCGTAAGCGCGCCGTCTACGCCGCCCACGGCCTGGCCGCCGAGCTGCTCGGCCCGGACGCCCTGCGCGCCGCCGAGCCGCAGTTGGCGGCCGGGCTGGCCGGCGGCCTGCGGGTGCCCGGCGACGCGGTGCTCTACCCGCCGCGCGCCAGCGCCTGGCTGCTCGAATCGGCGCGCCGCCACGGCGCCGAGCTGCTGCGCGGCCAGGTCGCCGCCATCGACGACCAGGGCCGCGCCCGGCTGGCCGACGGCCGCACGCTGCGCGCCGGCCAGATCGTGCTGGCGGCCGGCTGCGCCAGCCGCGCGCTGCTGCCCGGCCTGCCGCTGGCGCCGCGCAAGGGCCAGCTGCTGGTCACCGAGCGCTATCCGGGCCAGGTGCGCCACCAGCTGGTCGAGCTCGGCTACGTGCGCACGGCGCACGCCGGCGACGGCGATTCGGTCGCCTTCAACGTGCAGCCGCGCGCCACCGGCCAGCTGCTGATCGGCTCCTCGCGCCAGTTCCGCGACGACAGCCTGGCGATCGACTGGGCACTGCTGGGCCGCATGCTGGCGCGCGCCTTCGACTACCTGCCCGGCCTGCGCAATCTGCAGGCGATCCGCGCCTGGACCGGCTTCCGGCCGACCACTCCCGACAAATTGCCGCTGCTGGGCCGCGCGCCCGGCTGCCGCCGGCTGTGGCTGGCCACCGGCCACGAGGGCCTCGGCATCACCACCGCGCTGGCCAGCGCCGAGCTGCTGGCCGACCTGCTGACCGGCCGCGCGCCGCGGCTCGATCCGCGGCCCTACGACCCGGTCCGCTTCGCCGCCGCCGTCGCGGTGGCCGACAGCGCTTTGATGGAGACCGCGCCATGAGCGTCCGCATCGTGATCGACGGCCAGCCGCGCCAGGTCGCCGCCGGCATCAGCGTGGCCGCCGCGCTGGCCGGCGAATGGAGCCGCCGCTCGGTCGGCGGCGAGGCGCGCGCGCCGCTGTGCGGCATGGGCGTCTGCTTCGAATGCCGCGTCGCCATCGACGGCCGGCCGCAGCAGCGCGCCTGCCAGGTGCTGGTGCGCGAGGGCATGGAGGTGCGCCGTGGAGACTGAGCTGCACACCCAACTGGCCATCGTCGGCGCCGGCCCGGCCGGGCTGGCCGCCGCCGAGGTGGCGACCCGCGCCGGCCGCAGCGTGGTGCTGATCGACGACAACCCGGCCGCCGGCGGCCAGGTCTGGCGCCGCGACGCACGCCACGGCGCCCATCCGCGCGCCGCCGCCCTGATCGCCTCGCTGCGGTCGGTACGGCCGGGCTGCGGTCCGTCGGGCCCCGCCGCGGCGGGCTCCACCGGAAAGGAACGCAGCCGGCCCGAGCCGCCGATCCGCCACCTGGCCGGCACCCGGGTGGTCGCCGCGCCGGCGCCGGGCCGGCTGCTGCTGGAGGACGCCGACGGCGCCTGCCTGCTGCACTACGACCGCCTGATCCTGGCCAGCGGCGCGCGCGAGCGGCTGCTGCCCTTCCCCGGCTGGACTCTGCCCGGCGTGACCGGCGCCGGCGGCCTGCAGGCCTTGGCCAAGTCCGGCCTCGACCTGGCCGGCAGCCGCGTGGTGCTGGCCGGCAGCGGTCCGCTGCTGCTGGCCGCCGCCAACACGCTGCGGCATGCCGGCGCCGAGGTGCTGCTGATCGCCGAGCAGGCGCCGCTGCGCGCGCTGGCCGGCTTCGCCGCGGCGCTGCCGGCCTGGCCGGCGCGGCTGGCGCAGGCGGCGGGCCTGGCCTGGCGGCTGCGCGGCGTGCCCTACCGCAGCGACGCCTACGTGCTGTCGGCCCGCGGCGGCGAGCGGCTCGAATCCGTGCGGCTGCAACTGGGCGAGCGGCAGTGCGAGATCGCCTGCGACTGGCTCGGCGTCGGCTTCGGCCTCTTGCCCAACCTGGAACTGGCGCGCGCGCTCGGCTGCGAGGTCGCCGACGGCCGGGTGCGCGTCGACGGCTGGCAGCGCACTTCGCTGCCGACGATCCACGCCGCCGGCGAGGCGACCGGCGTCGGCGGGCTCGACAAGGCCCTGCTCGAAGGCCGCATCGCCGCGCTGGCGGCCACCGGCCAGTTCGTCGCCGCCGACGCGCTGGCGCGCAAGCGGCCGCGCCAGCTGCGCTTCGCCGCGCTGCTGGCCCGCCGCTTCGCGCTGCGGCCCGAGCTGGCCCGGCTGGCCGCGGCCGACACCGTGGTCTGCCGCTGCGAAGACGTGCGCCACAGCCAGCTGGCCGGCTTCGCCGACTGGCGCGAAGCCAAGCTGCAGACGCGCTGCGGCATGGGCCCGTGCCAGGGCCGCATCTGCGGCGCCGCCTGCGAAACGCTGTACGGCTGGCCGGCCGGATCGGACCGCCCCCCCTTGCAACCGGCGCGGCTGGTCACGCTGACCAGCGCCCATCTCCCCATCACCCAACCCGAGGCAACACACACATGAGCGTCAAGTTCGAGGGCGTCCTGCCCGCCATCACCACCCCGTTCAACGCCGACCTCAGCGTCGACCACGGCGCCGCCACCGCCAACGTGCAATGGCTGGCCGAGGCCGGCTGCAAGGGCTTCGTGCCCTGCGGCTCGCTGGGCGAGAGCGCCACGCTCGATTTCGACGAGAAGGTCGAGCTGATCGAGACCTGCGCGCGCGCCACCGACCTGCCGGTGATCCCCGGCATCGCCGCGCTGTCGACGCGCGAGGCGGTGAAGCTGGCGAAGGCCGCCGAGGCCCACGGCGCCCGCGCGCTGATGGTGCTGCCGCCCTACGTCTACTCGACCGACTGGCGCGAGATGAAGGCCCACGTCGCCGCCGTGATCGGCGCGACCCGGCTGCCGTGCATCGTCTACAACAACCCGGTCGCCTACCGCACCGACTTCCAGCCCGAGCAGATCCTCGAGCTGGCCGACCAGTTCGACAACGTGCGCGCGGTGAAGGAATCGTCGACCGACGTGCGCCGCATCACCGCCATCAAGGCGCTGGCGGGCGACCGCCTGGCGCTCGGCGTCGGCGTCGACGACGCGCTGGTCGAGGGCGTGGCCGCCGGCGCGCAGTTCTGGATCGCCGGCCTGGTCGACGCGCTGCCGCACGAATCGGTGCGCCTGTTCGAACTGGCGCGCGCCGGCCGCTGGCAGGAGGCGGCCGAGCTGTATGCCTGGTTCCTGCCGCTGCTCAAGCTCGACACCGTTCCCAAGTTCGTCCAGCTGATCAAGCTGGTGCAGGAAAAGCTCGGCGTCGGCCACCGCCGCGTGCGGCCGCCGCGGCTCGAGCTGGCCGGCGAGGAGCTGGCCGCCGCCGAGGCGCTGATCGAACGCGCGCTGGCCCAGCGCCCACCGCTGCACTGAGCCGTTCCGCGACATCTCCGAGTTGCTCCATTCCAGCCGCCGGCGGGCGTGACGGCGCCCGCGGCGGTCTTTTTGCACCCAACAGGATTCCCCCGATGCTGCAAGGACGCTCCCTGATCGGCTACGCCAGCGGCGAGCCCGGCGAACACGGCTTCCATGGCCACGACCCGGCCAGCGGCGAGGCGCTGCCGCCGCGCTACCACCGCGCCGCACCCGCCGAGGTCGACCGCGCCGCGCGGCTGGCCGAACGCGCCGCCCCGCTCTATGCCGCGCTCGGCGGCGCGGTGCACGGCGCCTTCCTGCGCGGCATCGCCGAACGGCTCGAGGCGCTGGCCGACACGCTGGCCGCCCTGGTGCCGCGCGAGACCGCGCTGGCCGAGGCGCGCGTGCGCAACGAGCTGGCGCGCACCACCGGCCAGCTGCGGCTGTTCGCCGCCCAGGCCGAAGCCGGCGACTGGGTCGATGCCCGGCTCGACCGCGCCGAACCGCAGCGGCTGCCGCAGCCGCGCCCGGCGATCGCCTCGATGCTGCAGCCGATCGGCCCGGTGGCGGTGTTCGGCGCCAGCAACTTCCCGCTGGCCTTCTCGGTCGCCGGCGGCGACACCGCCTCGGCGCTGGCCGCCGGCTGCCCGGTGGTGGTCAAGGCCCACCCGGCCCACCCGGCCACCTCCGAGCTGGTCGGCCGCGCGGTGGTCGAGGCGGCCGAGGCGCTCGAATTGCCCGAGGGCGTGTTCTCGCTGCTGTTCGACGACGGCATCGGCGTCGGCCAGGCGCTGGTCCGCCATCCGGCCATCCGCGCGGTCGGCTTCACCGGCTCGCTGCGCGCCGGCCGCGCGCTGATGGACCTGGCCGCGGCGCGGCCCGAGCCGATCCCGGTCTACGCCGAGATGGGCAGCGCCAACCCGGTGGTGCTGCTGCCGCAGGCGCTGGCGGCGCGCAGCGAGGCGATCGCCGACGCGCTGGCCGGCTCGGTGGCGCTCGGCAACGGCCAGTTCTGCACCCGGCCGGGCCTCGCCTTCGCGCTCGACGGCGACGGCTACCGCCGGCTGCGCGACCGCCTGGTCGAGCGGCTGGCCGCCGTGCCGGCCGCGGCCATGCTCAGCGCCGGCATCGCCGCCGCCTTCCGCGACGGCACCGCCACCCGTGCCGCCCGGCCCGGCGTGCAGCCGCTGCTGGCGCATACCGGCGCCGGCCGCGCGGTCGGCCCGCTGCTGCTGGAGACCGACGCCGCCACGCTGCGGGCCGATCCAGCCCTGGCGCACGAGCTGTTCGGCCCGGCCTGCCTGCTGGTGCGCTGCGCCGACAAGGCCGAGCTGATGGCTGCGCTGCAGGCGCTCGACGGCCAGCTGACCGCCACCCTGCACGCCGAGCCGGCCGAGCTGGTCGACTGGCCGGGCCTGGTGCCGCTCTTGGCGCGCAAGGCCGGCCGGGTGCTGTTCGGCGGCATGCCGACCGGCGTCGAGGTCGGCCACGCCATGGTCCACGGCGGCCCCTACCCGGCCAGCGCCGACGGCCGCAGCACCTCGGTCGGCGCCGCCGCGCTGCTGCGCTTCGCCCGCCCGGTCTGCTACCAGGGCTGGCCCGACGAGCTGCTGCCGCCGGCGCTGCAGGCCGCCAACCCGCTGGTGCTGTGGCGGCTCGAGGACGGCGAACGCCGCCGCTGAGCGCACCCGTCGCGCAGGCCTCTGCTGCCGGATCCGGGTTTGTAGGTCGGAATTCATTCCGACAGCAATGTCGGCCAAAGACCTCGATGGGATTCGAAACCTTGATCGGTTTCCCCGACCGCTGACGCAACCAGCGGCGCTGTCGGAATGAATTCCGGCCTACAGAACCGGCCGGCTGCAGCGAACGGCCCGCATCACCCCGTTTTCCCCGCCCCACCCACAATCAGAAAAGAGGATGACATGCCGCACCCCAAGCTCCGCCCCACCCCGCTGGTCCTCGCCGCCGCGCTGCTCGCCAGCGCCTGGGCGGCCGAACCGCAGGTCGTCAAGATCGGCTTCGCCGCGCCGTTGACCGGCCCGCAGGCGCATTACGGCGCCGACATGAAGGCCGGCATCGTGCTGGCGCTGGAAGACGCCAACCGGCAGAACCTGCGCATCGGCGGCCTGCCGGTGCGCTTCGAGCTGCTGGCCGAGGACGACCAGGCCGACCCCAAGGCCGCCACCGGCATCGCCCAGCGCTTCGTCGACGCGCGGGTGGCCGGCGTGATCGGCCATTTCAATTCGGGCACCTCGATCCCGGCCTCCAAGGTCTACGCCGACGCCGGCATCCCGCAGATCGCCATGGCCACCGCGCCGGCCTATACCGCGCAGGGCTTCAAGACCACCTTCCGCGCCATGACCAGCGACACCCAGCAGGGCAGCGTGATGGGCGGCTTCGTGGTGAAGAAGCTCGGACTGAAGAAGATCGCGGTGATCGACGACCGCACCGCCTACGGCCAGGGCCTGGCCGACCAGTTCGAACGCGCCGCGCGCGCCGCCGGCGGCACCGTGGTGCAGCGCGAGTACACCAGCGACCGCGCCACCGATTTCGCCAGCATCCTCACCAGCATCAAGGCCAAGAAGCCCGACGCGGTGTTCTACGGCGGCGCCGACAGCCAGTCGGCCCCGCTGGCGGTGCAGATGAAGCGGCTGGGGCTCAAGGCGAAGCTGATCTCGGGCGAGATGACGCGCACCGACACCTTCCTCAAGCTGGCCGGCGAAGCCGGCGACGGCGCGATCGCCTCGCTGGCCGGCCTGCCGGCCGAGCAGACGCCGGGCAGCGTGGCCCTGCTGCAGCGCGCCAAGGCCCGCTTCGGCGCGATCGAGTTCTACGCGCCCTACTCCTACGACGCGACCATGGTGATGGTGAACGCGATGAAGGCGGCCGGCTCGACCCAGCCGGCGCGCTACCTGCCGCTGCTGGCGCAGACGCAGTACGCCGGCGTGACCTCGGCAAAGATCGCCTACGACGCGCGCGGCGACCTGAAGAACGGCGACATCACCGTCTACAAGGCCGACAAGGGGCAGTGGAAGGTGCTGGAGACGGTGTCGGGGGGGTGAGGCGGCTTATTTAAAAAACCGGAAAGCTCGCTCCCTGAGATCCAACGGGCTCATGCCTGTAAGCCCCTCTCCCGCCGGGAGAGGCCCCCGTTCCTGCACAGCAGGAACGGGGAGGGGCGCCCGGCGGAGGGTGAGGGAGCGGCAGTTCAGCCAGTCACCGCCAGCGCCGACGACAGCACACAGCACGCTGGAACCGGCAGCACATGCCGAACCGCCGCTCCCTCAGCCTGCCCTCTCCCGCGGGAGAGGGTGAGCGCCGTAGCACTCGCCGCTTCGAGCCCTTTACCACCCCAATTCCTTACCACCCCGAATCCCGGCTTCCGCATACGACATCCGAACGCGCCCAGCCCGAAGCCCACAACCCGATCATCGAAGGACCTCGCCCCATGAACGCCCCACTCCACCCCGCCGTCGCCCGCCTCGCCGCGCTGCGCGAGGCCATGGCCGCCCACGGCGTCGCCGCCTGCATCGTGCCCTCGGCCGATCCGCACCAGTCCGAATACCTGCCCGGCCGCTGGCACGGCCGCCGCTGGCTCAGCGGCTTCACCGGCTCGGTCGGCACCCTGGTGGTCACCGCCGACCAGGCCGGCCTGTGGGTCGACGGCCGCTACTGGGTCCAGGCCGAGGCCGAGCTGGCCGGCTCCGGCATCACGCTGATGAAAATCGCCGTCGCCACCAGCCTCGACCATGCCGACTGGCTGGCGCGCGCGCTGGCCGGCCAGCCCGGCGCCAGCGTGGCGGTCGACGGCGCGGTGCTGGGCCTGGCCGCCGGCCGCGTGCTGCGCGACGCGCTGTCCGCCAACGGCATCGCGCTGCGCACCGGGCTGGACCTGCTCGACGCGGTCTGGCCCGACCGCCCCGGCCTGCCCGACGGCGCCATCCGCGCCCATCGCCAGCCGCACGCCACCGTGAGCCGCGCCGACAAGCTCGGCCAGATCCGCGCCGCGATGGTGCGCCACGGCGCCGGCTGGCACCTGCTGTCCAGCCTCGACGACATCGCCTGGCTGCTCAATCTGCGCGGCGCCGACGTGCCCTACAACCCGGTGTTCGTCAGCCACCTGCTGCTCGGCCGGCAGTCGGCCACACTGTTCGTCGCCGCCGGCAAGCTCGACGCCGGCCTGGTCGCCGAGCTGGCCCGCGACGGCGTGGCGGTGGCCGACTATGCCTCGGTCAAGCCGATGCTGGCCGCGCTGCCGGCCGACGAGGCGATCCTGCTCGATCCGCGCCGCGTCGCCATCGGCCTGGCCGAGTCGGTGCCGGCCGGCATGGCGCGCATCGAGGCGGTCAACCCGTCGACGCTGGCCAAGGGCTGCAAGACCGCCGACGAGATCGCCCACGTCCGCGCCACGATGGAACACGACGGCGCCGCGCTGTGCGAGGCCTTCGCCGCGCTCGAGCGCGCGCTGGCGGCCGGCGAGCGGATGACCGAGCTCGACGTCGACCGCCTGCTGGTGGCCGCCCGCGCGCGCCGGCCCGGCTTCGTCGGCGCCAGCTTCGCCACCATCGCCGGCTTCAACGGCAACGGCGCCATGCCGCACTACAGCGCGAGCGAGGCCAGCCACGCCGCGATCGAGGGCGACGGCCTCTTGCTGGTCGACTCGGGCGGCCAGTACCTCGGCGGCACGACCGACATCACCCGCATGCTGGCCATCGGCCAGACCCGCGCCGAACAGCGCCGCGACGTGACGCTAGTGCTCAAGGGCATGATCGGCCTGAGCCGGGCGCAATTCCCGGCCGGCACCCGCAGCCCGCAGCTCGACGCGCTGGCGCGCGCACCGCTGTGGGCCGAGGCGGTCGACTACAACCACGGCACCGGCCACGGCGTCGGCTATTTCCTCAACGTGCACGAAGGCCCGCAGGTGATCAGCCCGCACGCCGCGCCCGAGCCGCACACCGCGATGCGGGCCGGCATGATCACCTCGGTCGAGCCCGGCATCTACCGCGCCGGCCAGTGGGGCGCGCGGATCGAGAACCTGCTGCTGGCGGTTGAGGCCGGCTCGCACGGCTTCGGCGACTTCCTGCGCTTCGAGACGCTGACGCTGTGCCCGATCGACCGCCGCTGCCTGGAGCCGGCGCTGCTGCGCGACGACGAGATCGCCTGGCTCGACCGCTACCACGCCGAGGTGAGACAGCGGCTGCTGCCGCTGGTGGAGGGCGAGGCGCGCGACTGGCTGCTGCGGCATACCGCGGCGCTGGGCGAGAAATAGGCTTCGATCCGGCGGAGAACTGGGGACTCGATCGAGAAAAATACTCGTCCGATTTTCGGTTGTTGCCGCAAAAGGCGGGCGGCTAAGCTGGGGACCTTCGACTTCACGCAAGGAAGCCCGCGATGGATTTCGCCGCCCTGCACCGACAAGACACGCCGCTGCTGATCGCCAACGTCTGGGATGCCGCCAGCGCCCGTGCCGCCGAACAAGCCGGCTACGCCGCGCTCGGCACCTCGAGCGCGGCAATCGCCGCCATGCTGGGCTACGCCGATGGCGAGGGCTTGAGCTTCGCCGAGCTGAAGCAGCTGGTCGTCCGCCTGCGGGCGGCGTCCGCCCTGCCCTTGAGCGTGGACATGGAAGCCGGCTACGGCGAGGAGCCGGCCCAGGTCGTCGCCAACCTGGCCGAACTGGCCGGGCTCGGCGTGGTCGGCGTCAACCTGGAGGACAGCGTGGTGCGGCAAAGCCGGCGCAGCCTGGTCGCGGCGGAAGCCTTCGCCGCCCGGCTGGCCGCGATCCGGACCGGGCTGGCGGACGCCGGCGTCCCGCTGTTCCTCAATGTCCGCACCGATCCCTTCCTGCTCGGCCAGGACGGCGCCTTGCAGGACACCGTCGCCCGCGGCCGCCTGTATGCCGCGCACGGCGCCGACGGCTTGTTCGTGCCCTGCGTCACCGCGCCGGCCGACATCGCCGCCATCGTGGCGGCCGTGCCCTTGCCGCTGAACGTGATGTGCATGCCCGCGCTGCCGCCGTTCGAGGAACTGGCCCGGCTCGGCGTCAAGCGCATCAGCATGGGCAATTTCGTCCACGCCCGGCTGCAGCAGCATCTCCAGCGCATGCTGCAGGACATCCGCGACGGGCAATCCTTCCAGCCGGTGTTCGCCGATGCAGATCACTGACGCCACGCTGATCGATGCCTACTACCGGGCATTGATCGACCGCGCCGCGGACCACGTCGGCATCTTCTTCGTCGGCGTCCGCACCACGGGCGTGTTCTGCATCGCCACCTGCCGGGCGCGCAAGCCCAAGCGCGAGAACGTCGATTTCTATACCGATTTCAAATCGGCGCTCGATGCCGGTTTCCGCCCGTGCAAGATCTGCCGGCCGACCGAGAACGCCCACAGCGCGCCGCCGGAGATCGAGCAGGCCATCGCCTGGGTACGCAGCGAGCCGAAGACGCGGATCGCCGACTGGCAGCTGCGGCAGCGCGGCATCAGCCCGGAGCGGGTGCGGCGCTGGTTCCAGCGCCACTACGGCATCACCTTCCAGGCCTTCCAGCGCATGCTGCGCGTCAACGTCGCGCTGCAGGAGCTCAAGGGCGGCCGCAAGGCGACCGAGGTCGCGCTCGACAGCGGCTACGACTCGCTGAGCGGCTTCGGCTACACCTACAAGAAGCTGACCGGCACCGCGCCGACCGACGCCGCCCGCACCATCGTGATCCACCGCTTCACCACGCCGCTCGGGCCGATGTTCGTCTGCGCGACCGACCAAGGCGTCTGCCTGCTGGAATTCGTCGACCGCCGCATGCTGGAAACCGAGTTCAAGGATCTGCAGCGGCTGCTGAAGGCGCGGATCGTGGCCGGCGAGAACGCGCATACGCGCCAGGCGGAGAAGGAGATCGGCGAATACTTCGCCGGCACGCGGCGCGACTTCGAGCTGTCGCTCGATACGCCGGGCAGCGACTTCCAGCGCGCCGCCTGGCAATGCCTGCAGACCGTGTCCTACGGCGGCACCGCCAGCTACCAGGAGCAGGCGATCAAGCTCGGCCGCCCCGAAGCGGCACGCGCCGTCGCCTCGGCCAACGGCGCCAACCGGATCGCCATCGTGGTGCCCTGCCACCGCGTGCTGGGCAAGGACGGCGCGCTGACCGGCTATGGCGGCGGGCTGGCGCGCAAGCGGTGGCTGCTGGAACACGAACGCGCCCACCAGATTGCGGCGCCGGACCCGGCCACCGCGTCGGCATGACGCGCAGGCGGCCCGCTCACCCTGCCGGCTCCGCCACCATCGGCGCGATCGATGCGCCATCGCCTTCGGCCGGACGCTGGATGCGCACGATGCGCAGGGCTTGCGGCGCTTCCACCAGCACGCAGGCCTTGCCCGTACGCTTGCAGTGGTCCTGCACGCGCCAGTACTCGCCGTGGCTCAGGCAGCCGGTCTGGCAGATCATCAGGTCGGCGGCGACCAGGCTGGCCTCCAGCGCGGCGGGATCGTCGACCTCGGCATCCCGGTCGAGCACCCCGGCCGCGGCTTCCGTTACCGGATCGGGCTGCCGGCCGGCGTGCTGCCATTGCAGCCGTTCGCGCATCAGTTCCTGGTACGCACCAGCAAGGCATCCACCCGCCGCGCCAGCGCCAGGCGCCGCGGCAGGCCGGGCACGGCCCGTTCCAGCGCGGCGCGCTCTTCCCGGCTCCAGGCCAGCGCCGTCTCGCGCACCATCACGGCGGCCTACAGCCGCATCGCCTGCGCATTCAGCCGGTCGATCTCGCCCGCCTGCGCCTGCACCAGTTCGCTGCAGCGGACCTGGGCCTGGCCATGCTCGCGGAGCAGCGCATGGTGCTCGCGCAAAAGCTGCTCGAATTCGTGTGCGGCGACCCGCATGTCCTGTTCCTCCTCCGAACGTAGGCGGCAACCCGCCGTCAGGCCAGCGCGGTGTCGAGCATCATCATCAGCACGAAACCCACGATCAGGCCGGCGGTGGCGAAGGCCTCATGGCCCTTGCGATGGGTTCCGGAATGATCTCGTGGCTGATCACGAACAGCATGGCGCCGGCCGCGAAACCCAGCCCCCAGGGCAGCAGCGCGGCCGAGTAGCCGACGATGGCGGCACCCGCCACCGCCCCCACCGGCTCGACCAGGCCGGAAGCCATGCCGAGGCCCACCGCGAACGCGCGCCGATAGCCGGCGGCCAATAGCGCCACTGTAATGACCCAGCAAAACCTGCACAGGTTAAGCGGCTAAAGCATAGGTTGCCGCCGGGGTTTTCATCTTCAGCGCCTGGTGAGGCCGTCGATGGTTGTAGAACTGGATCCAGTCCGCGATCACACGACTAGCGTGCTGCAAGGTCTCGAACCGCTGGCGATGCACGCACTGCTCCTTCAGCGTGCGGATCACTCGCTCGACCATGCCGTTCTGCTGCGGGCAATGCGGCGTGATGAACTCCTGCCGCAAGCCATAGCTGAGAACCAGCGCGGTATACGTCCGGCTGGTGAAGACCAGCCCATTGTCGCTACGCAGCAGGAAGGGCTTGGGCACTCGACCCAAGGTACCGAAGCGGGCGATCAAGGCTTGCTCCAGTGCATTGCCGGCTGTACTGGTTTTGCCACTACGCGATAGATGCCAGCCCAGCAGTTCCCGCGTGTGGCAATCCATGACCAGCGCAAGCGTGGCCCAGCCATCCCGGCCCGCCCAGACCCGACAGAGATCGGTGGGCCAGCGCTCGTTGGGCGCCGTGGCGACCGAGGGTAACGCCTCAATGCGTGGCCGAAAGCCAATCGGCCGCTTGCGTACTTGCCAGCCCACCAACTGGAACACGCGCTGCACGGTGTTCTTGTTCAAACCCAGCAGGTGCGCCACCGTGCGATAGCCGAACGAGGGCGATGCTTCGATCAAGGCCTTGATCGGTTCTGCGAAGCGAGGCTGTATCTTGGGCTCAGCTTTGACGGGGCGGTAGTACACCGTACGCCGGGGTACACCGAACCAGCGGCACAGCTTGGCGATCGAGATGGCGATTCCGTCAGCTTGCAGTCCCTGGCGGATCGTCTCGATCACTTCTCGTCCTCGCCCAGCAGGGACTGCAATTTTTTTCGGGCGCGCAGCTCCAGCATCGCTTCGCCGTAGGCCTCTTGCAGGTCTTTGATCTGCCGCTCGTATTGCTCTCGCACATCGAGCGGATTGGCGCGTAGCGCATTTTCCATGCCCCGCTTGCCGTCTTCGACCCAGTTTTCCACTTCGGCAGGCGAGAGGTCATAGGCCCGGCTGGCTTCAGCCACCGTCGTCTTGCCCTGGATGATGTCCAAGACCAGTGCGCTCTTGCGCTTGGCCGTCCACCGCTTAATGTCTTCTTCCATCTTCATGCCCATCGTCTTCCCTTCAAGTATGACGTGAGCAGGTTTTCACTGGGTCATTACAAAGGCGTCCTTGAACGCATCGAAGCCGCCCAGATCGGCGTCAATGGCCTGCGCCAGCTCGCCGTCGGGCTAGCCTCCGCCGCGCGGTGACATGACGGTCCAGAACAGGCTGTGATTGGCATGCCCGCCGCCGTTGTTGCGCACCACGGCACGCAGTTTCTCGAACAGCGATTTCACCTCGGCGATCAATGCCTCGATGGGACGATCGGCGTGCTCTCCCGCTCCGGCCTGCGGTTGTCGCTTCGACGGAAGCAGGGGCCTGCGTTATTCGAAGAAGTTATCCACGTTCAATGCATTGCGGCCGCTGCACGGCGGCCGCAACCATGGGCGGCCCTAACCCAGCAAGACATCGAGCCGGAACCGCGCAATGTGATGCACCTGCTCCAGGCAGGTCGCCAGTTCGGTCTCCGGACCGTTGCCGCTTCGCCGCTCGAATTCAGCCAGGATACCGGCCTTGTCGTGGTTCTTCACCGCGATGATGAAGGGGAGGCCGAAGCGCGTCTGGTAATTGCGGTTCAGTTCGGCGATGCGCTGCCGTTCGGCCTCGCGCGGGTTCACCAGGCCGGCGCCGCGCTGCTCGTCGGTCAAGTGCGCGGTCAGCGTGCTGGCCTACGCCGTCGCCAGCGCAGTGACGTCGGCGAACGGCAAAGCTTCGAGCGCGCGCCCGATATACGCCTGGAAGCGACTTCCGGCGTACCACCTGGAAAAACCTACAGACCATGCCCTACGGCAGCACTGCCAGCTATCAGGCACAGGCGACCAAGCTCGGCCGGCCCGAGGCGGCGCGCGGTGTCGCCGCGGTCAAGGGTGCCAACCGGATCGCCATCGTAGGCCCTGCCTCCGGGTGCTCGGCAAGAATGATGCCCTGACCGGCTACGATGGCGGGTTGGCGCGCAAGTAGTAGTTGCTGGAGCAAGAACACGCCCGGCTCGCCGCAATGGCCGCGATGTCCGCAACCACGCCAGATGCGATCATCGGCAAGGCATGGGCATAAAGCTAGATAAGCAGCGGATTTCCGGGAGCTACCCACTGCTTTTTGCGTTCAGTAATAAGCGGTTTGGATCGCAGGCCGGTTGTTCTCACAACCACTTATCCGCAAAGTGACGGCCGCTCCAGCACTGCGAGCGACGACCAAGATGGCGAAGATACGCGCCTGCGCATCTTTAGGCAGCGTGGACGCCACCATATAGGAATCCGTGTCGCTGCAGCCGGAAGGGTTGGCCACGGTAGTGCCGGGCGTGGTCACACGGACCACGTTGTTCGCGCCTACGTTGCCCCAGACCTGAAAATTGCTGACGGCAATGTCTTGCTCTGCGGCATGAGCTGCAAAGGGAACGAGCGACAGCAACAGTACGATGAGTTTTTTCATATTCACGATTAGCCTCGTAAGTTAGTAATACCGAAATTGCAAGGGAGTACCCAGTGCGACCTTACACTACACCTCGATCAGAATATATACATCATAATGCGGACGACGGGAAGCATGATTGCATTGAGCCAAGGCTAATTATTAGCCATAAGCAACCAAGAAAAAAGAAGACCCAAGGTAGCGTTCCAATGCCAACTCACCATGTTCATATAGCCAGGAGATGCGAAAGTCTGATTCTTACCGGTACAGGTATTGATTGAAGGCCAACAGAAATTGCACGCTTACCTGCGGACTTCCCGGCCAGCAACATCGCTAAGCATTTTTGACATATATATTACCTCCGGGCGACTTGGCACCAACCGCTGCTGCACGTCTTGTCTGTGGTGAAATAGATTCCGCCGTCCTTGTGCGCAATCGCTGATATGAGCACTTCCATACATTCTACAGCGGCTCCAGCCCGCAGTGAAAATGCAGCCCCAAGAAATAAGGCTTGCTTCATACACGCCTCCAGAATACTTATGCCGTTACCCATAAAAGACAATTACCTCACTTTAGACAGTGATGAGAATTGCTACCTAAGCAAATAATCGCTTTCATCACCCACCAATTATGGCATCCCCCACTCGACCCCACCAAATGTACTGGTCGCATAACGCCTCATTTTTCTCTCCACTGAGCATTCTATTTAGTATAAAACCTGCCGATTGCCCACGAGCAACCCATATGATAATAGGATCGCTGCGATAATGTACCTCAAAGGGACTCATCATCAAATCCAGGCATAATCGCCAACACACCGCCCGGAGCTAATAAAATCTCACCAGTAGAAAGCCCCACATAAATTCTTAAGCTGTCCGCGCGGGTTTTTTAAGCAAGATCCTCATAAAAATTCTTTCCCTATCATTCAGAACAATCTTTTAAAGATCAGTTATTCCACACATCGATCTCTCCCTCTTCAAGCATAAATCTTACTCCGAGCTCTATGCTCGGCCATATATGGCCAGCATGTCCATCCAACCCAATGCTGCATTTTATTCGCACATCGGTACTCCTTGTCCAGGCACATTCGATGGATGGAAAACCTGACTTAAAAAAGAAGCAGTTCAGTGCTAAAGTGCTTTTGACTGTTTCAGCTCTTCGATGGTGTTCTCTACCATCTCGACGTCGTACTCCGGTACAGCCCTAGTGAGTGCCATTTCCAAGTACGCCAGAGAAATACCTTTCAATTCCGATATTTTCATACCCAGACACCCCAAGATGTCCACATACGATCCAATCAATTTTTCATCATCAAATTGCACCCCATGGGCAAATAGCCAGAATGCGTTCCTCACTTCGACCATACAGTGCTTTTCAACATCCTCAGCACCCGGAGCGGATTCCGAAGCAACAATAAGCGCTATCAAATCCAGACAGTGGATTTTCGAGACGGCACTACAAATGGGCAAGCATGCCAGAATGGTCTTCAATACGGGCAACGCACAAGGATACAGCCACCCGTTCTGACCGACCTCCTGGCATACGAGAGAATATGCCTTAACCGCCTTATCCTTATCATGCGTGAATATCAATTCAAACACTTCATGCGGTTCCAAAGGCCTTCCACATGATCCCTTCACGCTCCAATCGAACAGCGAAATTTCCCAGGGTGTTTTCATATACTCTTTCCGATTACCAAGAGTCACTTTGATATATGGTTCCCGCAGGAAATGGCGAACGACCATACTCCCCCTCGCATATTGCACAGATCGGTTGCTGCATGCTGATCCCTCGGCGAGCTTCATTTACTCTCATTGCTTGGGTAAATCGAACAACCGATTTATCCCCCCCAATTGCTTCACAACATGGGCCTCTGCACATTCACCACTACCGCAAGCAGCGGCCACCACTTGGCCCGTCTTGGTATTGTAACCGGCGGTCACCGTCTGCGGCCGTGAAGATCGCGGTCGCTTGGCCATCACTTCGATCATGATGTCTCTTGCTCTATTTGCATCAGCCAGCAAAACAGCCGAATTCGACCGCGACATCACGCCTTTGACGGCAGTACCTAATACGACATTGCCAGCCAAGGTACCTGCCGCACGAGGCCCGCCTTGGCGAAAGTCGTCAACAGCCGCCACACCAGCAGCAAAGCCACTCGTGAATTGATCTTGCCGCGCCCTGTCCTCAAAATACCTTATCGCATCGGGATCGCCATTCATTGCGCTTGCCTGAAGCCAAAAGTTGTTCGCCACACCTTTGAATACGTTGGCAAATGCATCAGTAGCCTTTGACCACCAGCCCTTATCGGAATTGGCCGATTTGAAGCTAGAATTGGCTACCCCCCCTTCTTCGCGGCCGACCATCCTCCACCACTGCTTGAAGAAGCGCGGTGGTTGCCCGTTACCGAAATGCGCTCAGATTCTGCAGGTTCAAAACCGACTGCGCCGGGTGGAGGCCCTGCCGTACCAGAACGATAACCAGCTACTCGCCTACCATCCGAATAGACCCAATCTCCCTCATAGTCCGATGCTCCTGCTTTCGGTTCCGATGTTTCGGACTTCGTCGACGAAGTGTCGGCATTCACACCACCTGAACTCTCCCCGTCCGAATCGGAATCATTGTCTGCGCCATCCGCCTCGAACCCCGTCGGATCGGTCAGATTGGTCGGATTGTTCCACACATAGGTATAGCGGTTATAGCTCTGCCCATACTCGGGCGCCTGGATGATCGGATCGGCGCTCATGAAGCGCGCCACCAGTGGATCGTAGATCCGGCCGTTCATATGCACCAGGTCTAGCCCGTCCAGCATCTCGTGGCCGGTGAAGCCTTTATTATCGTTCAGACCTTCCAGCGCATCGGGCGTGCTCGCCCGTCCAGCGTCCGCCGCTTGCCCCAGGCGTCGTAGGCCAGGTTCTCCTTCAAGTTGCCGTTCGGGTCGGTGAATGCAATCACGCTGCCCAGCCGGTCAGTGTGCACCCAGGTCTGCGTGGTCGTCGTCGTGCTGCCGCTCGTGGTGTCGACCTCGATCCCCACGCCGCCCGGCCAGTAAGTCCGTATCGTCGTCACGCCGGACTTGCTCTCCACTTCCTGGTTGCCCGCGTAATAGATCGTAGTGCCGTCCGATTTCACCTGCTTGGTCCGCAGATGCTCCGGCCCGTAGCTGAACTCGCTCGATACGCTGCCCTTGATGATCTTCTTGGGCATGTCGAAGCTGGTCCACGTGATCGTCCGGCCCGCTCCGCTGGTCAGGTTGCCGTTGGCATCGTAGGTGAAGGTGCCGATGCCGGGGATGCTCTGCACCGCGTGCGGCAGGAGCGCCGTCGCGCCTTGCGCGGGGTAGACGTAGGCACCGCTGCCCACGCCGGTCTTGCTCTTGAGATTGCCGATCGCGTCGTAGGCGAAGACCTGCTGCGGCTTGCCGCTGACCGTGCTGTTCTCCAGCCGGTTCAGGGCGTCGTAGCCGAAGCTTTCCATGAAACCGGTGCTGCCGTTCCAGTACTGGCTGCGCTGCGCCATGTTGCCCAACATGTCGTACTGGTAGCCCTCCTGCAGCCGCACCGCGCCCGCGGCGGTCTTGAGCGTGTCGCTGGTGAGGCGGCCGGTGTTGGGGTTATAGACCGTATCAGTCAGCAGACCGTTGCCCAGGCTCGCCTGCAGCACGCGGTTGGATGCGTCCTGCGCATTGGCCTGCCACAGCACCAGGCTGCCGCGCTCGATCCGGACCAGGTAGCCCATCGCGTTGTAGCGGTGGTCGTAGCCCTTCACCGCCCCATCTCGCCGCTGGATCGTCCGCAGACCAGGCCGGCCCCAGGCGTCATAGGCCTGGGTTACGGCATAGCTGGTATCGAGCAATGTCGTGGTGGTGCTCGGTCGACCCAGGCTATCGTAGGTCTGCAGGCGCCGGTAATCCTTGACCGAGGGCGTGCCGGCGTAGCTCTCCACCAGCAGGCCGCAGCTCTTGGTGCTCGCGCATTGGCCCGCCGTGGTGGCGTGGTCGTAGATCCAATGGCTTTCCAGATCCGGCTCGAAGCGCACGATCGGGCGATCCAGATCGTCGTACTGCGTCCGGGTGGATTGCGTCGCCGCCCGCAGCCGAGGATCGGTCTCCTTCCAGACGAGGCCCAGCGGGTCGACGTCATAGTGGATCCAGCCGAGGTCCGGATCGCGCAGATCGGTCTTGCGGCCCAGCTTGTCGTACTCGACCTTGATCACATTGCCGTTGGCATCGATGGTCTGGCTCAGGTTGCCGAAAGGATCGCGCTTGTAGCGGGTCAGCACGTTCAGCACGCCAGCCCCGTCGGTGGTCTGTGCCAGCAGGCCCAGGGCGTCGTTGACATCGACTTTCTTGTAGCCCTTGGCATTGGTCCGGGTGATGGTGAAACCCTGATAGTCGGTGGTCGCGCTGCGTTCCACGCCGCCCTCATCCCGCACCGTGAGGCGAACGACTCGATCGAGTGCGTCGTAGGCGTAGCGCTGTTCGAGTACCGCGGATTGGTCCAGGTAGCGCGGCTGATCTTCTTCCCACAGCCGCCCGCGACTGTCGTAGCGAGAATCGCTGACGACGACGCGGCCGTCGAAGCCATAGCTCTGGCTTCGCACCACGTGGCCGGCATTGTCGCTATAAACCAAGCTGGGCACGGCGATGCGCTCGGCGCCCTTGAGATGATCGACAATGGCGACGCTCGCCGCATAAGCCGGGCAGCCCGAGGGGCACTGCTTGAAGTAGTAGCGGCTCTCCGTACCATCGGCGCGCACTTCGCGCGTCTTGCGACCGAAGCCGTCGTATTCCCAGCGCGTCGTCAGCTGATTCGGGTCGACGACGCTGAGCAAGGCGCCGGTCGCCGGCGCGTAGGTCCGCGTCTCGGCCTGGCCGAGCGCATTCTTGACTACTTGCGGGAAGCGGCCCTTGGCCTCGTACACCACGTCTTCCGGCGTGCGGCTACGGGCTTTCGAACTGGCTTGATCCCACCAGGTCTGGATTCGCTTGTTGACCAGGCCGAAGGCATTGCCGCTGCGATCGTAGATCGTCGCCAGCTTCAAGAGCAGGCTGGTGTCGTCGGGCTCCACCGTCTCGCTGCTCAGCAGGCCCTTGGCGTCGTAGTCATAGGCCATCACACGCGGGACGGTGATGCCGTCGCGGGTCTTGCTGACCGTCCGCCGCGTTGCCAGGCCGAGCAGCCAATTCGTACTGTCGTTGCGGTAGACCGTCGAAATGCTGGTGAGGTAGCTGTTGCCGTCGCCGGTAACAGTGATGTCTTGCTGGGTCAGGTTGCCCCAACCATCGCCGTAGCTATTGACGGTCGTGGTGGTCTCCATATTGGCGCCATTGAGCTCCTGACGGGACACGCGGCTTTGCCTGGTATATGGGAAGACCGTGGTCTGGCCGTTGGCCTGAGTCAGCACCTGGCGATCAAGCGTGTAAGACGAATCCAGGATTGCGGCGCCACCCGTGGTGAACACGCGCTGCTGCTTGAGCATGCCGGTATACGGATGGCCCTGGGCATAGATGTCCACGCTGCGCAGGCCGCTCGTCACATCGGTTGTCTCGATGCGGGCGAAGCCGAGATGACCACGGCCTTGCTGATCGAATGCTGCGCCGAAATAACGGTAGCGCGTCTCCAGCCAGCCGCCCTGGCCATTGCCGTAGCGCATCGCCTTGACCGGATAGTTGGCCGTCGCCAGTTCGCGTTGCGGATAGACATGCGGAATGGCTGCGTCCTGCACGTCGACCGCCTTCGCCTGGTAAACCGAACTGTCGCCTGGTTCGGCGTAGTCGATTTCCATACGGCGGCCCAAGCCGTCGACGGCTGCGACGATCTTTTCGGGGCGCGTCGTCCCTTCTTCCATACTGAACAGGCGCAGATTCTGGTTACGATCGGCCACAAGCAGGGCTGTCTTTCCATTTCCTTGGAAATTAGGCATCGAATAGACCGCAATACCCATCTCGAAAATCGGCCCAGGCGGTGTGTCATAGGGATCGATTCGGATGGGTTCGAAACCTGGAATGGCTACCGGCCGGCACTGCAGCCCAGCCCCGCTCCAGTAACAAAGGGAGGACTTATCCATCGTCAACAGGCCGATCCTACCGCTACCGTCGAAATCGCCCACCGCACCAATTCTCGAAATCGGCGAACAATCGGACGATCCCGTTCCACGGGATAAGCAAAGTAGATTCAAAGTCTGGCCATTCTGCCGCTCGGTCCCTAATATGTGATCGACCAGTCCGTCTCCATTAATATCGACGCTGAAATCCGGGCTCGACCATTCTTCCCAGAAAAAGTCGGATGGTGCACCGGTATATTCTTGATATTGGCAAGCCAATTCGGCACCTGCGGCGTTTCCACCCTTGAACTGGCATAGATTCTGCTCCAGAACGATATCCCGCGAATCCGAATCGGGAGACGGCCGGAATACAGCTTTCAATACATCCTCCGAATCGTCGCCATTCATATCATGCTGCAGATAGGCGACCTTGCTGGCGTAGTAGGGATAATCGATGAACGACCCTAGCCCCCCAACTACATTCCTGACTCCATTACAAGAAAGTGTATTATTCGAAGCGAATTCACAAGCCTTTCCCGATGAAAAGAACAACGCGTTCTTTCCGTTGCCACGGATGCCGATCGGGAGGACATCGAATCCATCCTGCCCGAAATAGTTAGCCTCGGTTCCATCGGTCCTGGGCGAATCGGTACAACTGAATCGGGATTTGCCTGACCATCAGACAGACACGTCGTCCAGATGAAGCTATCCTTGGCAATCATCAAGTCCGAAGCGCCATCGCCATTGAAATCACCAACGACTCGACGCCCGTCGTAACACGAAACAGGCAGACCAGTCACCGTCCTGTATTCGAACCCACCGGCAATACCGGTGTAAAACCCCTTGCTATTGGTCAGCAGATCGGATTTTCCATCATTATTGAAATCACCGATCGACAACGCGCAAGCCGAGCTCACGTTTATATCGGCCAATGGGGTCGTTGCCCGTAGTTTGAAGATAGAGGCAGCCGCTATAGCCGCATCGTTCCATTCGAATTTGGTGCTCGGCACACACTCCGTGGCGCCCGATACCGGATTGCGCGCACACACGCTTACCGTTTGCAATAACGTATCGCCCGATACCCTACTCTGCCGATATTCGAGCGAATAAGTGGATGCAACCGTGCTCTCGGCATAGGTGGTGACCTTGGACAGCACGTTTTTTATCTTCGACTTGGCGCCGCCCAGGTAGCCAGAAAGAATGTCGCTGCGTACCTTATATTCGAACTTGACCGAAGCGATCACGACTTCCGAACCGGTGCCCGTCGTCCCATAGGCAACCTCGGCCGGGTAGATTTCCCCTTCCGCGGTGTTCTCGGTGTACTTGTAGCGGATGAAATTGCCGGACCGATCCGACGACCGCGACAACGCCCAGCTTAATACCGCAGTGCTTCCCTGCGCCTCGACGATCGAATCGGCGGTCTGTCCGAAGATATGCTGTAGGCCGTCCTTGGTCTGCACCAGGAAACCATTCCCGCTGCGGCGGACCCGGCTGAAGTCGTCGATCTCGAGCCGGTATTCGGCATCTGCGGCCCAGTAGTCGGTTCCCTTGGCGAGCAGCAATTGCCGGCCATTCCAGCAAAGCTTGTCGGACGTGCCCAGCCCGACCGGCCCGGTCGCGCCATTGATCGCAAAGACCAAGCCGCAACGATGAATGGAGGAAAGGCCGGACAAGGACCAGCCGATGCCCAACAGTCCATTCTTCTCGCCGCTGCCGTAATGAATGGAGAGATTCGGCGTCATGCCATTCACCCCGGGCGGCACGACGATCGGCACGTCGTACAGCGCCTCGCCTTGCTTCACGCTGCCCTTGCCCTGCGGCACCAAACCCGCATCGGCATTGGCTAGATGAGGCAACTGCAGCGTACCCAGGCTGACGGAAGCGGGAGGCACCGGCGTATCCGCTCCCGGACTGGAATTGCTGCCCGAATCGTCCTGCAGGAGAAGATCGATGATCGGCGGAAGATAAGCGCTGGGCTGGGCTGCCCCATGTGCCGGCCCTACCGCGAGCACGAACAGGAATGTCGGAAGCGCAAGCAGTCGCTTGAACGAGCGCATCCGCTTGTCATACATTCTTTGCCAATTCATATGATCTTCTTTCAAAGAAATTCCCACTTATTCCAGCAGGCGGTGCCTGGCGGCATTCAGCTGGATGAAGCAGACTCTTTTCGATTTCATCTGACGGGACGACACAATTGCCGCCGCCCCGATCCGGACCGGCAAGCAGATCTCATCAGTGCACCACGAGCAGGGAGGGTGGGCAGGATACCCGCGCCCAATTGCAATTATTTGACCAGATCGATCCGCGTCAGCTTGGGATAGCCGAGCGAATCGCTGCAGCCGTGCACCCAGCCTTGAATGCTTGCACCGGTCGAGAAGGCCATCAATACGGCCGCATATATCTCTTTGAAAGATTGCTCTTTTCGAGCATGTAATAGCCGCTCTGAGCACATCCCTCGGCATTGGGCATCGCAGCAAGCTGAATCAGAACTCCGGTGCCAAAGTCATGGACTACCACGCTCGATACCGTCGTTCGTGCGAATGAGGAATTCGCGACAGCCAATGTCGGAGTGAACCAAACCAGACACAAGACCAAGATCTGAACAAGCTTCGATTTATTCATTTTTCATAACCCCTGACTCATTGATCTAGAGAATTAAATGCAGAACGCATTGCTTCGGGCAAGGCAAGACAATTTAATCGACAAAGCCATAGGAAGCGCGAACATCCTTAAAGGACGCGCGACTATATCGCATTTCCAGAAATTTTATATTGCAGCCGCTATACGGCGGCCGCAACCGAGATCGGCCCCTAACCCAGCAACGCATCCAGCCGGAACCGCGCAATGTGGTGCACCTGCTCCAGGCAGGTCGCCAATTCGGTCTCCGGATCGTTGCCGCTGCGCCGCTCGAACTCGGCCAGGATGCCAGCCTTGTCGTGGTTCTTCACCGCGATGATGAAGGGAAAGCCGAAGCGCGCCTGGTAGGCGCGGTTCAGTTCGGCGATGCGCTGCCGCTCGGCCTCGCTCAGGTTCACCAGGCCGGCGCCGCGCTGCTCGTCGGTCGAGTGCGCAGTCAGCGTGCCGGCCTGCGCCGCCTTGCCGGCCAGTTCCGGGTGGGCGCGCAGCAGCGCCAGCTGGGCGTCGCGGCCGGCGCGGCGCACCGCGTCGACCATCGCCGCCGCCAGCGCGGTGACCCCGGCGAATGGCGCCAGCCGGTGCACCGAGGCCGGGATCCAGTCCGAATGTTCATAGATGTCGGCCAGCGCCGCGGTGAAGCCCTCCAGCGGCAGGCGGTTCAGCTCGTCCAGCGTCAGTACGGTAGCCATCGCGTCAGTCTCCCAGCAATTTGTCGTTTAGATTGTTGACAATCTACTACTCATATAGTTACCTTTCAAGCCGCAAACCGCGCCGAGAAAACGGCGTGACGCGGCTCGGGCCCGATTGCCCGGTCGCGTCGCCGTGGCAGGCAGGAGGCGGCCGGCCATGCCCGTCCGGCCGCCCGAGCGGTCCGCGCCAGCGGGTCGCCCAAGCTGGTCGCGCCGAATCGGCCGGTTTGTCCAACAATAAACTGAGTACCCAGGCAGCAACCGCCGCGGCCCGGCCCACGCCGGGCCGCCGCCCCAACGAAAGAATAGATGCCATGGCAAGCGACTCCTCCTATCCGCGCGACCTGATCGGCTACGGCGAGACGCCGCCGGCCGCCGACTGGCCGGGCCGGGCCCGCGTCGCGGTGCAGTTCGTGCTGAACTACGAGGAGGGCGGCGAGAACTGCGTGCTGCACGGCGATCCCGCCTCCGAGCAGTTCCTGTCCGAGATCGTCGGCGCGGCGGCCTACCCGGCCCGCCACATGAGCATGGAGTCGATCTACGAATACGGCTCGCGCGCCGGCGTCTGGCGCATCCTGCGCGAGTTCGAGCGCCGCGGCCTGCCGCTCACGGTGTTCGGCGTGTCGATGGCGCTGGAGCGGCACCCGGAGCTGACCCGCGCGCTGGTCGAGCTCGACCACGAGATCGCCTGCCACGGCTGGCGCTGGATCCACTACCAGAACGTCGACGAGGCCACCGAGCGCGAGCACATGGCACGCGGCATCGAGATCCTCGAGCGGCTGACCGGCCAGGCGCCGCTCGGCTGGTACACCGGCCGAGACAGCCCCAACACCCGCAGGCTGCTGGTCGAGCGCGGCGGCTTCCTCTACGACAGCGACTACTACGGCGACGACCTGCCGTTCTGGACCGAGGTGGCGACCGCCGAAGGCCGCCGGCCGCATCTGGTGGTGCCCTACTCGCTCGACACCAACGACATGCGCTTCGCCACGCCGCAGGGCTTCAACACCGCCGACCATTTCTTCGAATACCTGCGCGACAGCTTCGACGTGCTCTATGCCGAGGGCGCCGACTCGCCCAAGATGATGAGCGTGGGCATGCACTGCCGCCTGCTCGGCCGGCCCGGCCGCTTCCGCGCGCTGCAACGCTTCCTCGACCACGTCGAGCGGCACGACCGGGTCTGGGTCTGCCGCCGCGTCGACATCGCCCGCCACTGGGCCGAACGCCATCCCTACGCGGCCCGCTGATGAGCGCGCACGCCTTCGCCCTCTACCTGGCCGCGATCGCCGTGGTGATCCTGATCCCCGGCCCGCTGTCGCTGCTGATGGTGAGCAATACCGTACGCCTGGGCCTGTGGCGGGCCTGGCCGGCCTTCCTCGGCGGCGTCAGCGCCTCGGTGCTGCTGCTGGCGCTGTCGGCGCTCGGGCTCGGCGCCCTGCTGCTGGCCTCGCCGCGGCTGTTCGCCGCCATGCAGTGGCTGGGCGCGGCCTACCTGCTCTACCTCGGCTTCCGCGCCTGGCGCGATGCGCGCGCGCTGCGGCCCGTCGGCCAGGCGGATGCCGCCGCCGCGCGCTTCGGCCCGCTGTTTCGCCAGGCCTTCCTGCTCGGCATCAGCAATCCCAAGGACATCGCCTTCTTCGTCGCCTTCCTGCCGCAGTTCGTCCGCGCCGATGCGCCGCTGGCCGGCCAACTGGCCGCCATGATCGCCGGCTGGATCGCGGTCGACCTGGCCTGCAAGCTCGGCTACGGCGCGATCGCCGCCGCCGGCGCGGCCCGCATCGCGGCGGCGCGCCCCACCTTCATGCGGCTGTCGGCGCTGTGCTTCGTCGGCGCCGGCCTCGCCATCACGCTGCGCTGATCCACCCCCTATATCAAACAGAGGACACACATCATGGTCGCACCCGCCTCCGGCGCCCCATCGTCGCCCCCGCCGCCGAGCTGCCCGACTGGGCGCATCGCGCCATCGACCTGGCCAATCCGCGCCTGGGCGCCCGCGCGCTGGCCGCCAGCGACCAGTTCTTCGCCCCGCTCGAGCGCATGCTGAACCCCGAGCCGGCGGTGTTCGTGCCGGGCAAGTACGACGACAACGGCAAGTGGATGGACGGCTGGGAATCGCGCCGCAAGCGCGGCACCGGCCATGACTGGGCCATCGTCCAGCTCGGGCGCCGCGGCCGCATCTACGGCTTCGACGTCGATACCAGCCACTTCACGGGCAACTACGCGCCGGCGGTCTCGATCGAGGCCTGCAATCTCGACGGCGAACCGAACGCCGACACCGCCTGGACCGAGGTGCTGCCGGCCACCAGCCTCAAGGGCAACAGTCACCACCTGCTGCGCATCGACAACGACGGCGCCTGGAGCCATCTGCGCGTGCACATCTACCCGGACGGCGGCATCGCCCGGCTGCGCGTCTACGGCCAGCCGCTGATCGACTTCGCCGCGCTCGACCATGGCCGGCCGATCGACCTGGTCGCGCTGGAGAACGGCGGCCGCGCGGTGGCCTGGAACGACGCCCACTTCGGCGTGGCGCAGAACCTGATCCTGCCGGGCAACAGCCTCAACATGGGCGACGGCTGGGAAACCCGCCGCCGCCGCGAGCCGGGCAACGACTGGTGCATCCTGCAGCTCGGCGCGCCGGGCATCGTCGAGCGGATCGAGGTCGACACCGCCTTCTTCAAGGGCAACTTCCCCGACCGCGTGTCGATCCAGGCCGCCCTGGTCGAAGGCGGCACCGACCAGTCGCTGGTCACCCAGTCGATGTTCTGGCCGACGCTCTTGCCCGAGCAGCCGATGCGCGCCGACTCGGTGCACGCCTTCGCCGAGCAGATCGCCGCGCTCGGCCCGATCAGCCACGTGCGGCTCAACGTCCACCCCGACGGCGGCGTGGCGCGGCTGCGGCTGTGGGGCAAGCTGGCGGGCCGGGGGAGGCTCTAACGATGCGCACGCTGCCCATCGAGCCCCTGAGCCGCGAAGCCTTCGCACCGTTCGGCGACGTGATCGAAGCAAGCGACGCGGTACGCCACTTCCCGATCAACGGCGGCAATACCGAGCGCTACCACGACCTGATGAAGATCGAGGTCGACGAGGCCGGCCGGCCGATCGTTAGCATCTTCCGCGGCCAGCCACGTGCGCTGCCGTTCGAGGTGGTCATGCTCGAGCGCCATCCGCTCGGCAGCCAGTGCTTCATCCCGCTGTCGGGCCACCGCTACCTGGTGGCAGTGGCGCCGGCCGGCCCGGCGCCCGATCCGGCCGCGGTGCGGGTCTTCCTGGCCCGCGGCGACCAGGGCGTGAACTACGGCCGCGGCGTATGGCACCACCCGCTGCTGGCGCTCGACCGGGGGGCCGATTTCCTGGTGATCGACCGCAGCGGGCCGGGCAACAACTGCGACGAGCATTTCTTCGCCGAGCCGATGCGGATCGGGACGGTGGACTAGCGCCCGCGCACCGACGGCGGAAACCGGTCGGGCAGGCCGGAATTCAGGGTCTGCCCTGCGCTACCGGGCATTCCGACCTGCCGCGCCGGCGTCCTGCCCATCCGCCGGCGAAGGTGGCGCGGCCGGCGCCTCGCAGCCCTCGAGCATCTGCGGCACCGAGATGCCGGCGCCCGGCAGCCGGTCCCAGGCCGGCTCGCCCGGCTTCACCTGGGCCATGTAGGCCCAATGGGTGGTGCGGGTGCCCGAGCCCGACGACATCTGCATCTCCATGCTGGTGCCGCCGTTGTGCGGCGTCGCGCGGCCGATGCCGACGGTGGCCGAGCGCGAGTTCCTCGCCGGGACGAAGGTGAGATAGACCCGGCCTTCCGGCGTGATGCTGCCCACGATGGTGAAATCGACCGGCCGGCCGCCGTCGTCGCCGGCCGATTGCATGACCGTGGCGCAGACGCCCCACAGATAGCCGTCGCGATAGCCGGTGAAGTGCCAGACCGTCTGGTCGCAGACCCAGGCCAGGGCGTTGTCGTCGGGGTCGTATTGCAGCGCGGGTAGCTGGGCCGGCTGCACATACCAATAGGTGTCTTCCAGCCAGCGCCAGTCGGTGACGTCGTCCATCGTTTCCTCCTCCGTCGGGTTGGGGCCGGTCGTCCGGCCGCATGGGTATCCAACCCAGCCTAGCCGCGGCGGGCCCGTCCTGCAGACGAATGCGCCGGTACGGAGGTTACAGCGCCGGCGTTCAGCGCTCCGCGTCCCAATAGCCGGGCACGGCGTAGACCGTCTTCAGATAGTCGATGAAGCAGCGCACCTTGGCCGGCAGCCAGGACTGCTGCGGGTAGACCGCCTGGATGTCGCACGGCGGGCCGGCGTAGTCGTCGAGCACGGTGACCAGCTCGCCGCGCGCCAGCTCGCGCTGGATCTCCCAGGTCGAGCGCCAGCCCAGGCCGCGGCCCTCGAGTACCCAGCGCTGCAGCGCTTCGCCGTCGTTGCAGTCCAGGTCGCCCTGCACCCGCACGCTGAAATCGCGGCCGTCGCGCTGGAAATGCCAGCCGCGCGGCTGGCCCCCTTCGGCGTTGAAGGCCAGGCAGTTGTGCTCGGCCAGCTCTTCCGGCGCGGCCGGCACGCCGTGGCGGGCGAAATAGCCCGGCGTGCCGCAGACCACGCGGCGATTGGGATGCAGCCGGATCGCCACGTAGTTGGGATCGAACACCTCGCCGACCCGGATCGCCAGGTCGTAGCCCTCCTGCACCAGGTCGACCACCCGCTCGGTCAGGTTGAACGACAGCCGCACGCCCGGATGCCGGGCCAGGAAGCCGGTCGCGTGCGGCGCGACGTGGCTGCGGCCGAAGGCGGCCGGCGCCGATACGCGCAACTGGCCGTGCGCCTGCTGCCGCGCCGCGCTGGCGGCGTTCTCGGCCTCGATCCAGTCGGCCAGCAGCGGCCGGCAACGGGCGAGGAAGCCCTCGCCGGCCTCGGTCAGCGTCAGCCGCCGGGTGCTGCGGTGGAACAGTTGCACGCCGAGCCGCGCCTCGAGCGCATCGAGCCGGCGGCCGACCACCACCGGGGTCACGCCCTCGGCGGCCGCGGCGGCGGCGAAGCTGCCCTTGTCGGCGACGCGGACGAAGGTTTCGAGCTGGGTATAGCGGTCCATGGCGGCTCTCCGGTGGCGATCCGTCCGGGGGGAATGGCGGGAGCCGCGCGAGTCGGCGCTGCATCGCATTAGGTCGGGCTTCACGCCCGACAGCGCCGCCGATCGAGATCGCTGTCGGGCGTGAAGCCCGACCTACGGATGCTCGCCGGTTCAGTCCGGCCCCCTGTCCGATTCGATACGCGCGGTATCGACTGCCCCAACCGGAACGGTCATTCCATTTTGCCCAGGCCGGGCATAGCATGCAAACAAAATTAAGCTTAGATTGTTAACAATATACCGAACCAGGCCACCAAGGCCGTTCGGCCACAGCATGAAGGAGCAGCAACATGGCGAAGATGACAGCCGTCGAGGCCGCGGTCCGGGTGATGGAGAAGGAAGGCGTGGCGCAAGCCTTCGGCGTGCCCGGCGCGGCCATCAATCCGCTCTACTCGGCGCTCAGGAAGCGCGGCAGCATCAAGCACGTGCTGGCCCGCCACGTCGAGGGCGCTTCGCACATGGCCGAAGGCTACACCCGCGCCTGCGCCGGCAATATCGGCGTCTGCATCGGCACCTCGGGCCCGGCCGGCACCGACATGATCACCGGCCTCTACTCGGCCTCGGCCGATTCGATCCCCATCCTCTGCATCACCGGTCAGGCGCCGCGCGCCCGGCTGTACAAGGAGGATTTCCAGGCGGTCGACATCGAATCGATCGCCAAGCCGGTGACCAAGTGGGCGGTCACCGTGCGCGAGCCGGCGCTGGTGCCGCGGGTGTTCCAGCAGGCCTTCCACCTGATGCGCTCGGGCCGGCCGGGCCCGGTGCTGATCGACCTGCCGTTCGACGTGCAGATGGCCGAGATCGAGTTCGACATCGACACCTACGCGCCGCTTCCGGTCTACAAGCCGGCCGCCACCCGCGCCCAGATCGAGAAGGCGCTGGCCATGCTCGACGCCGCCGAGCGGCCGTTGATCGTGTCCGGCGGCGGCGTGATCAACGCCGACGCGGCCGATCTCTTGCAGGAATTCGCCGAGATCACCGGCGTGCCGGTGGTACCGACGCTGATGGGCTGGGGCACGGTGCCCGACGACCACCCGTTGATGGTCGGCATGGTCGGCCTGCAGACTTCGCACCGCTACGGCAACGCCACGCTGCTGGCCTCGGATTTCGTGCTCGGCATCGGCAACCGCTGGGCCAACCGCCACACCGGCTCGGTTGACGTCTACACCAAGGACCGCACCTTCGTGCACGTCGATATCGAGCCGACCCAGATCGGCCGGGTGTTCAACCCCGACTACGGCATCGTGTCGGATGCCAAGGCCGCGCTGCTGCTGTTCGTCGAAGTGGCGCGCGAACTGAAGGCCGCCGGCCGGCTGAAGGACCGCGGCGCCTGGCTGGCCGAATGCCGCGAGCGCAAGAAGACGCTGCTGCGCCGCACCCACTTCGACGAAGTGCCGATGAAGCCGCAGCGCGTGTACGAGGAGATGAACCGCGCCTTCGGCCGCGATACCTGCTACGTCAGCACCATCGGCCTGAGCCAGATCGCCGCCGCGCAGTTCCTGCACGTCTACAAGCCGCGCCACTGGATCAACTGCGGCCAGGCCGGCCCGCTGGGCTGGACCGCGCCGGCCGCGCTCGGCGTGGCGGCGGCCGATCCGGCCCGCCAGGTGGTGGCGATCTCCGGCGACTACGACTTCCAGTTCATGATCGAGGAACTGGCGGCCGGCGCGCAGTTCAAGCTGCCCTACCTGCACGTGGTGGTGAACAACGCCTACCTGGGCCTGATCCGCCAGTCGCAGCGCGGCTTCGACATGGATTACTGCGTGCAGCTGTCGTTCGAGAACATCAATGCGCCCGAGCTCGGCAGCTACGGCGTCGACCACGTCGCGGTGGTCGAGGGCCTCGGCTGCAAGGCGATCCGGGTCAAGCATCCGGACGAGATCCAGCCGGCCTTCGCCCAGGCCCGCGCCTGGATGGCGGAATACCGGGTGCCGGTGGTGGTGGAGATCATCCTCGAACGCGTCACCAACGTGGCGATGGGCACCGAGATCAACGCCATCAACGAATTCGAGCCGCTGGCCGAAAGCATCGGCGACGCGCCGACCGCCATCGCGCTGCTCGACTGATCCGCACACAACGACCCTGTACGAGCGAGAAAAGCCATGCCCAAGTTCGCCGCCAACCTGACCATGCTGTTCACCGAACGGCCCTTCCTCGACCGCTTCGCCGCCGCGGCGGCGGCCGGTTTCGAGGCGGTCGAGTTCCTGTTCCCCTACGACTTCGCCGCCGACGAGATCCGCGCCCGGCTGGCCGACAACGGGTTGAAGCTGGTGCTGCACAACCTGCCGGCCGGCGACTGGGCGGCCGGCGAACGCGGCATCGCCTGCCTGCCGGACCGCACCGCCGAGTTCCGCGCCGGGGTGGAGAAGGCGATCGCCTATGCCCAGGCGCTCGGCGTCGGCCAGCTCAACTGCCTGGCCGGCATCCGGCCCGAGGGCGTCACCACCCGCGATGCGCACGCCACGCTGGTGGAGAACCTGCACTACGCGGCCGGCCGGCTGAAGGCGCACGGGCTGAGGCTGCTGATCGAGCCGATCAACACCTTCGACATCCCCGGCTTCTACCTGAACGGCACGCGCCAGGCGCTGGCGATCATGGACGAGGTCGGCGCCGACGACCTGTTCCTCCAGTACGACGTCTACCACATGCAGCGGATGGAAGGAGAGCTGGCTGCCACCCTCGCCGCCACGCTGCCGCGCATCGGCCATGTGCAGATCGCAGACAACCCGGGCCGCCACGAGCCGGGCACGGGCGAGATCAACTACGGCTGGCTGTTCGGTCACCTGGACGCGATCGGCTACGACGGCTGGATCGGCTGCGAATACAAGCCGGCGAGCACCACGGAAGACGGGCTGGGCTGGCGGGCGAAACTGGCGGGCTGAACAGCAGGATGGCCGATCCGCGCCCCCGCAGGAGCGGCTTCAGCCGCGAATGGCGGCAGCGGTCACGAACGGCCATTCGCGGCTGAAGCCGCTCCTACGGGACAGCCCCGAAGCCCGCCCCCTGCCGGTCGTCCCGGACACGCAACGTACGACCTGTATTGATCGAACCAGAACAAGGAGACACATCATGGCAAACGTAGGATTCATCGGCCTCGGCATCATGGGCACCCCGATGGCGGGCCACCTGATCGCCGGCGGCCATACGCTGTATGCCCACACCATCGGCGAAGTGCCGCAATCGCTGCGCGACGCCGGCGCGATCGCCTGCGCCAGCGCCCGCGACGTGGCGCGCCAGGCCGAGATCGTCATCGTCATGGTGCCGGACACGCCCAACGTGGCCGCCGCGCTGTTCGACGAGCACGGCGTCGCCGCCGGCCTGACCGCCGGCAAGACGGTGGTCGACATGAGCTCGATCTCGCCGATCGAGACCAAGGAATTCGCCCGCCGCATCAATGCGCTCGGCTGCGACTACCTCGATGCGCCGGTGTCGGGCGGCGAGGTCGGCGCCAAGGCCGCCACGCTGTCGATCATGGTCGGCGGGCCGGAAGCCGCGTTCGAGCGGGTCAAGCCCCTGTTCGCGCTGATGGGCAAGAACATCACCCTGGTCGGCGGCAACGGCGACGGCCAGACCGCCAAGGTGGCCAACCAGATCATCGTCGCGCTCAATATCGAGGCGGTGGCCGAGGCGCTGCTGTTCGCCAGCAAGGCCGGCGCCGATCCGGCCCGGGTGCGCACGGCGCTGATGGGCGGTTTCGCCGCCTCGCGCATCCTCGAGGTGCACGGCGACCGGATGGTCAAGCGCACTTTCGAGCCGGGCTTCCGCATCGCGCTGCACCAGAAGGACCTGAACCTTGCGCTGGCCAGCGCGCGCGCGCTCGGCGTGAGCCTGCCCAACACCGCCACCGCGCAGGAGCTGTTCAACGCCTGCGCCGCGCAAGGCGGCAGCGGCTGGGACCACTCGGCGATGGTGAAGGCGCTGGAATTGCTGGCCAACCACACGGTGGCGCCGGACGCGGAATAGGCCGCGAGGCTTCGTACTTCCCCGTAGGAGCGGCTTCAGCCGCGAACCGGTTCACGCAGAACCGGCGTCATTCGCGGCTGAAGCCGCTCCTGCGGATCGCGACGAGCACCGGCGGGATGCCTGCGCAGGTCGGGCATGAAGCCCGGCCTGCCGCCCCGGCATCCCGAAGCAGCACCGATCACCGGCCCGGCGGCCCGCCGCCGCGCCCTACCAGGCAATACAGGGAGTAGTCGTTCGGACCGCGGTACGCACCGCAGTTTGCCCGGCCGGAAAGGCAAGTGCGGCCCGCGGTTCCATTTTTGCGCGGCGATCCCTGAGCAATACTCGCAGCAGCCCAACCCCACGGAGCCCAGCGTGTCCACCCTGCCCCAGACCGATCTACCGCCCGCCGACCTGCTCAAGTCCCTGCTCGATGCCGCCCTGGCCGCCTCGCGGCCGGCGCTGCGGGTGCCGGCCTGCCTGCCCGAGCCGCCGCGCGGCCGCACCGTGGTGGTCGGCGCCGGCAAGGCCTCGGCCGCCATGGCCCAGGCGCTCGAACAGCACTGGGCCGGCCCGCTCGACGGGCTGGTGGTCACCCGCTACGGCTTCGGCGCGCCGTGCACGCGCATCGAGATCGTCGAGGCCGCCCACCCGGTGCCCGACGCAGCCGGCCTGCGCGCCGCCGAGCGCATCTTCGAGAAGGTGCGCGGCCTCGGTCCGGACGACCTGGTGATCTGCCTGATCTCGGGCGGCGGCTCGGCGCTGTTGGCGCTGCCGGCCGAGGGCCTGACGCTGGCCGACAAGCAGGCGATCAATACCGACCTGCTGCGCTCCGGCGCGACCATCGCCGAGATGAATTGCGTGCGCAAGCACCTGTCGGCCAGCAAGGGCGGCCGCCTGGCGCTGGCCGCGGCGCCCGCGCGAGTGGTGACGCTGGCGATCTCCGACGTGCCCGGCGACGACCCGGCCATCATCGCCTCCGGCCCGACCGTGCCCGATGCGACGACCTGCGAGGACGCGCTGGCGGTGGTGGCGCGCTACGGCATCGTGCTGCCGCCGGCCGCCCGCGCGCTGCTCGAGTCGGGCCGCGGCGAGACGCCCAAGCCCGGCGACCCGCGCTTCGACCGCTGCGAGACGCGGCTGATCGCCACCCCGCAGATGGCGCTCGAAGCCGCCGCGGCCAAGGCTCGCGAACTCGGCCTCACGCCGTGGATCCTGTCGGACCGGATGGAGGGCGAAGCGCGCGACATCGCGCTGGCGCACGCCGCCATCGCCCGCCAGGTGGCCGAGCGCGGCCAACCGTTCGGCGCGCCCTGCGTGCTGCTGTCGGGCGGCGAGACCACGGTGACGCTGCGCGGCCATGGCCGCGGCGGCCGCAACAGCGAATTCCTGCTGGCGCTGGCGGCCGACCTGCAAGGCCATCCGCGCATCCACGCGCTGGCGGCCGACACCGACGGCATCGACGGCAGCGAGGACAACGCCGGCGCCCTGCTCCACCCCGACAGCCACGCCCGCGCCGAGGCGCTGGGGCTGCGCGCCAGGCATTACCTGGCCGACAACGACGGCTACGGCTATTTCGAGGCGCTCGGCGACCTCTTGGTGACCGGGCCGACGCTGACCAATGTCAACGATTTCCGGGCGATCCTGGTGCGGTAAGCCCTATGTCCTTTCATGCATCTGCCAGACATCGCGCTTCAGCGCAACGCCCGGCCAAGCCGGGCATTCGTGACCAGTGGGAAATCGAACATGGGCTTACCCCTGATTCACCCCTACTCCCCCCGCCCTCGCCGCCGCGAGGGGCCTCGCTGCGCTCGTGCGTGACATGCCCTGACTGCAAGCCATCCGAAAGCGGACCACCAAGGCCGGGGCAATTGTGGTCGCCCCGCTCGATCTAGCGATTCCCGAGGCATATGGCGGGCAATTCCACCCTGTTGCCCCGGACCAGTTCGAAAACCGCCCATCGAAGGAGCACCCCATGCGTACCCGCGCCGCCCTCACCCTCTCCGACGTGAAACAGATCGCCGCCGCCGCCGAAGCCGAAGCGGTCCAGCGCGGCTGGCAGGTCTCGATCGCCGTGTGCGACGAAGGCGGCCACCTGCTGTGGCTGCAGCGCATGGACGGCGCGCCGCCGATGAGCGCCGCGGTGGCGCCCGAGAAGGCCCGCACCTGCGTGCTGGCGCGCAAGCCCAGCAAGACCTTCGAGGACATGGTCAACAACGGCCGCTACGCCGCGCTGCGCATGCCGGTGGTGCCGCTCGAGGGCGGCGAGATGATCGTGGTCGACGGCGACTGCATCGGCGCCGTCGGCGTCTCCGGCGTCAAGGCCGGCGAGGACGCCCAGGTCGCCCGCGCCGGCGTCGCCGCGATCCAGGCTTCGATCGCCTTCTGAAGTGCCCGCCCGGCCGCTCCAGGCCGGGTCTTTTCCCATCCGATCCGACTATTGCGGAGGCCCCCGTGGCTCGCTTCGCTGCCTTGCTGCTCGCCTTCGTCCTGGCCCTCTCCCCCGCCCGCGCCGAGCCGGCCGCCGGCGGCGACCTGCTGCTGGGCCTGTCGGCCGCGCTGACCGGGCCGCAGCTGGAGAACGGTTTCCACTATCTGCGCGGCCTGCGCGCCGCGCTGGCCGAGGTCAACGCCGCCGGCGGCGTCGGCGGCCGGCCGCTCGCCCTGGTGGCGCTCGACGACGGCGGCGAGCCGGCGCGCACGCTCGCCAATACCCGCCGCCTGCTCGACGAGGAACAGGTGCTGGCGCTGGTCGGCTATAGCGGCAGCGCCAGCGCGCTGGCCGCCGTACCGCTGGCCGACGCGGCCGGCGCCGCTCTGGTCGACCCGCTCAGCGGCGCCATCGTGCTGCGCCGGGCCGGCCGGCTGGTGTTCCCGCTGCGCGCCGACTACGGCCAGGAGATCGACCGCCTGCTCGAGCAGATCGCCGCCATGGGCCTGCGCCGGCTGGCGGTGGTCTACCAGCCCGACGTGCTGGGCCCGGCCGAGCTGGCCGCGCTCGACGCCGCGCTGGCCCGCGTCGGCTTGCAGGAATCCGCCCGCCGCGCGCTGCCCGCCTCGAACGCCGGCTACCCGGCGCTGGCGGCCGCGCTGGCCGCCGGCCAGCCCGAGGCGCTGCTGCTGGCCACCACCGGCGCCGCCAGCGCCGGCTTCGTGCGCGCCTGGCGGCAGACCGGCTCGGCCGCCCAATTGGTCGGCCTGTCGGTGCTCAGCGCCGCCCAGCTGCGCAGCGACCTCGGCCCGGCCGCCGCCGGCATCGGCATCGCCCACGTGGTGCCCTCGCCCTGGCATTCGAGCCAGCCGGTGGCCGGCCGCTACCGGCTGGCGCTCAAGCGCTACCAGCAGACCGACGAGCTGCATCACGCCGGGCTCGAGGGCTACCTGGCCGGCCTGCTGCTGGCCGAGGGCCTGCGCCGCGCCAGCCCGCAGCCCAGCCGCAAGAGCCTCGCCGCCGCGCTCGACAAGCTCGGCCGGCTCGACCTCGGCGGCTTCCGCCTCGAATACCAGCCCGGCCAGCGCAAGGGCTCCGGCTTCGTCGACCTGTCGGTGATCGGCAGCAACGGCGATTTCGTCCAATAGCAGGCCGCCGAGCAAGCGGTCGAGCCCCTCCAATCCCATCCGATCCAGCCGTCCCGACAGGAAACCCGCCATGCCCCGCAACACCAAGATCGTCGCCACGCTCGGCCCCGCCAGTTCCGACCGCGCCACGCTGCGCCGCCTGCTGGCGGCCGGCGTCGACGTGGTCCGGCTGAACTTCTCGCACGGCCGCCACGACGACCACCGCGCGCGCATCGCCCTGCTGCGCGAGCTGCTGCCCGAGTTCGCCGACCGCACCATCGGCTTCCTGGCCGACCTGCAGGGCCCCAAGATCCGCGTCGGCAAGCTGGCCGAGGGCAAGACCCTGCTGGTGCCGGGCCAGGCCTACATCCTCGACGCCGCCTGCCAGCTCGGCGACGGCGAGCGCGTCGGCCTCGATTACCCGGAACTGGTGCGCGAGGTGGCGGCCGGCGACGTGCTGCTGCTCGACGACGGCCGGCTGGTGTTCGACGTGGAGGACGTGCGCGGCCAGGAGGTGCGCTGCCGCGTGCGGGTCGGCGGCATGCTGAGCAACAACAAGGGCGTCAACCGCCAGGGCGGCGGCCTGTCGGCGCCGGCGCTGACGGCCAAGGACATGGACGATATCGTGGTCGCCGCCGAGCTCGGGGTGGACTACGTCGCGGTGTCCTTCCCCAAGTCCGGCGCCGACATCGAGCTGGCGCGCCGGCTGCTGCGGGCGGCCGGCTCGGACGCGCGGCTGATCGCCAAGATCGAGCGCGCCGAGGCGATCCCGGCGCTGGAGGAGATCCTCGACGCCGCCGACGGCATCATGGTGGCGCGCGGCGACCTGGCGGTGGAGGTCGGCGACGCGGCGGTGCCGGCCTTGCAGAAGCGGATGATTCGGCTCGCCCGCGAGAAGAACAAGCTGACCATCACCGCCACCCAGATGATGGAATCGATGATCGCCAGCCCGGTGCCGACCCGGGCCGAGGTCAGCGACGTCGCCAACGCGGTGCTCGACGGCAGCGACGCGGTGATGCTGTCGGCCGAGACCGCCTCGGGCCAGTTCCCGGTCGAAACGGTGGAGGCGATGGCGCGTACCTGCATCGAGGCCGAGAAGTCGGCCGAGGTGCGGCTCGATCACGAGATGCTGGACCGGGTGTTCGACCGCATCGACCAGTCGGTCGCGATGGCGGCGATCTGGACCGCCCACCACCTCAAGGTCAAGGCCATCGCCGCGCTGACCCAGTCGGGCGCCACCACGCTGTGGATGAGCCGGCTCAACTGCGGCGTGCCGATCTACGCGCTGACGCCCGAGCTGCGCACGCGCTACCGGCTGTCGCTGTACCGCAACGTGTCGCCGCTGAGCATCGTCACCGAGGGCAAGGACCGCGAGACGCTGCTGCTGGAGGCGGAAAGGCTGCTGCTGGCGAAGGGCGTGGTGCAACCGGGCGACCTGATCGCGCTGACGGTGGGCGAGCCGATCGGCCAGCCGGGCGGCAGCAATACGCTGAAGATCGTGAAGGTGGGCGCGGCGGTTGCCTGAGCGGGACGCGGCGATGGAACGCCTGTAGGAGCGGCTTCAGCCGCGAATGGCAGCCGCGTCACCCCCGCCCATTCGCGGCTGAAGCCGCTCCTACGGAGCAGATTCGCGCGCCGCCGTAGGCCGGACTTCAGTCCGACGGCAATCCACGATCGACGACGCGGTCGGACTTCAGTCCGACCTACCCCGCCAGGGTGGATCGGCTGGCGGCAATAGCATATCCACGGTGAGCCAGACGGTTCAGCGCTCCTGCGCCACCGGCTCGGCGCCAACCCCGGCCGGCACGCGCATCGCCGGCACTTCGTCGGCCGCCTGCCGCGCCGCCCGATGCCCCTGCACGAAATACAGCGGCCGGCCCTTGGTCTCGTCGAAGATGCGGCCCAGGTATTCGCCGAGCACGCCGATGAAGAACAGCTGCACGCCGCCGAAGAACAGCACCGTCACCATGATGGTCGGATAGCCGCGCACCGCGTCGCCCCAGACCAGGGTCTTGATCACGATCCACAGGCCGTAGGCGAAGGCCAGGCCGGCCGCGGTCAGGCCGAGGTAGGTCGCCAGCTTGAGCGGGCCGATGGTGAACGAGGTGATGCCCTCGAGCGCGAAATTCCACAGCTTCCAGTAGTTGAACTTGCTCTCGCCGGCCTCGCGCGCGTCGCGCCGGTAGTCGAGCGCGGTCGACGGGAAGCCGACCCAGGCGAACAGGCCCTTCATGAAGCGATGCTGCTCGCGCAGCTGGCGCAGCGCGTCGACCGCGCGCCGGCTCATCAGGCGGAAATCGCCGGTGTCGCGCGGGATGCGCACCTTGCCCGACAGCCGGTCCATCAGCCGGTAGAAGCCGCGCGCGGTCGCCTTCTTCAGCAGCGTCTCGCCATCGCGGTGGGTGCGCCGCGCGTAGACCGTGTCGTAGCCCTCGGCGGCCTTGGCCAGCAGCGCCGGGATCAGCTCGGGCGGGTCCTGCAGGTCGGCGTCGATCATCACCACCCAGTCGCCGCCGGCATGGTCGAGCCCGGCGGTCATGGCGATCTCCTTGCCGAAGTTGCGCGACAGGTCGATCGAGGCCACCCGCGGATCGGCCTCGCACAGGCCGTCGATGATCGCCTGGGTGCGGTCGCGGCTGCCGTCGTTGACGTAGACGACTTCGCAGCGCATGTCGGGCAGGCCGTCGAACACCGCCGCGAGGCGGGCGTGGAAGGCGGCGAGCACCGCTTCCTCGTTGTAGGCGGGGACGATGACGGACAGCAGGGGTCTAGACGGCACGGCGTTGCTCCCGGAAGGCCCACAACCGCGAGCCGGTGAAGTTCCACAGCAGGCACAGGCCGGTGGCCAGCAGTTGTGCCGGCAGATAGGGCCACAGCCAGCGCTCGGTCAATTGCGCCATCAGGCCGGCGTTGAGCGCGAAGCCCACCGCCGCCAGCAGGCAGAAGCGCAGCGCGGCCGAGCGGTGGGCGCGCGCGCTCCTGAAGGTGAAGTGGTAGTTGAGCAGGTAGTTGACCACCGCGCCGAGCAGGTAGCCCAGGCAGGACGCCACGGTGGCGCCCAGACCCGCGAACTCGACGCCGAGCCACAGCACCGCGTACTGCGCCAGCGTGCCGACCGCGCCGACCGCCGCGAAGCGGACGAACTGCAGCGGCAGCGCCAGCCGGCTCACAGCCGGACCCACAGGCCGACCGGCATGTTGCCGGCGCGGCCGAAGCCGATCCACTGGTAGTCGTCGCGGATCGCGCCGTCGATGATGGCCCAGGCCGGCCCGGCGGCGGAATCGCGCGGATTCCAGACGATGTAGCGGACCTTGTGGGCGGCCAGCCAGCGGCGCGCGTCGGGCAGCTGGCCGGCGTAGAAGCGCTGGATCTGCTCGCGGCGGGTCCAGACTTCCTCGACGTAGCCGTGCCAGGTGCTCAGGTGGGACGGCCAGCCCAGCAGCGTCTGCTTGGCGGCGAAGGCCGAATAGATGCCGCCGTCGTGGTAGGCGTCGCCGTAGCTGTTCTCCAGCACGATGCCGTCGGGCGCCGCGCGCAGGTGGCGGAACATCGCGCGCACTATCGGGTCGCCGGTGTAGATGGCGTCGGCGGACAGCCGGCCGAAGTCGTGGAAGCCCTGCTTGCGCCAGTAGTTGGCGACGTCGAGCGCGTAGCTCAGCGTGCCGACCAGCGCCAGGCCCGCCACCCAGCGCTGCCAGCGCGCCGGCGCCGACAGCAGCAGCGCGCCGAGCACCGTCAGCCCGCCGGTCCAGATCCAGCCCCACCACTTCATCACCGTGTTGGTGCGCTGGTACTGGTCGCCCGACGGGTCGTCGACGAACACCACTTCCGACATCAGCAGCAGCAGGCCGAAGCTCAGCGCGAAATACAGCGCCAGCCCGCGCGTGCCGCGGCGGAACAGGCCCAGCACCAGCAGGATCAAGAGCGGCCAGGTCAGCGCCAGGAAGGAGATCAGCGGGGTATGGTCGCCGCTCTGCACCAGCCGGATCGGAGTATTGAGCGAGCGCGCGGTGAAGCCGGCCAGGAAGGGATAGAGCAGCAGCAGCGCGGCGCCGCCGCCGGCCAGCAGCGCCGGCCAGCCGACCGCGCGCTCGGGATCGCGCCGCGCCTGCCAGTGGCGCCAGCCGGCCCAGCCGCCGATCAGCAGCGCCTGCAGCGGAAACACCCAGGTATTGACCGCGATGGTCGCCGGCACGGTGGCCGCCAGCAGCGCCAGCTGGGCATTGCGCACCGCGGCGCCGGCCGGCGCCATCTCGAAGGCGCAGATCAGCGCCAGCGCCAGCAGCAGCAGCGCATAGCCGCCGATCGGCGGATGGTAGTCGCCGACGTAGTACTGGTAGCCGAAGTTCTCCAGCGGCAGTTCGCGCGCGATCTTGCCGTCGGCCGGCCGCGGGAACCAGTCGTGGGCGAATACGGTGTTGCCGCGCTGGTCGTACAGGCCGATCAGCCGCGCATTGCCCCACATCCGGTCCTCGACGATCTGGTTCAGCTCGCCCTCGCCGGCCTGCGGCGACGGCTCGATCAGGTAGCGGTTGACCAGGCCGGCGCCGGTGCCGCCGACCGCCAGCGCCGCCACCAGCAGCAGCCGCGCGCCGCGGCTGGCGGTGAAGCGGCTGGCCAGATCCCAGGCCAGCGCGATCGGCAGCGCCATCAGCATGGCGAAGGACAGGTTGTAGGTGAGCCCCGGCGACAGCTGCAGCCAGCGGCCGGCCAGCGCGGCGCCGTAGTGCTGCAGCGCGTAGTAGAAGTCGAAGCGGTAGGGCGGATACCAGAGGTCGGGCGGCGGCAGGCGGCTGCCCGACAGGTAGTTGTCGATGAAGTAGAGATCGGTGACGCGTTCGGACGTCGGGTAGATGCTCGGGAAGCCGAACTTCCAGGCCAGGCCGTAGGCGAAGGCCAGGCCGAACACCAGCTCGGCGCGCCAGAAGCCGCCCTCGGCCAGCTGCGCGCGGCGATGCCACAGCCAGCCGGCCGCGGCCAGGGTGCTCACCGGCCACAGGCCGGTCAGCGCGCCGAGGCCGACGAAGTGTTCGAGGCAAAACAAGGTCAATACCAGTGCCAGCAGCCCGCCGGCGCGGCCGATCGCCCAGGAGCCGAGCCGCGGCCCGGCCAGCGCGGCCAGCGCCGCCAGGTGCAGCCACAGCAGCAGGATGGTGAGCAGGTGATAGATGAGCTGCATGGCTTGCGCCTTATTAGGTTGTGTTCGAGCGGTAGAGGACGGTGGCGGCCGCGACGATCGGCGGAACGACCCGTCACAGCATAGAGGTATCGTAATGGTATGGTAAAAATTGCGGCAACCGGGAGCATGCCGGCGCGGCAACGGCGCGACACTCGCGCCCCTGGCGGCGGATACCGTCGTTGCGGACCGGCGATCGCCGGCAAGGAAGCGCCACGGCGGTCTCCCTGGCGAACGGGAGCGGGCTAGGCGGTAGTCGAAACGGACGGAGAAGCGGGGAAGGCGCCTCGGCGGATGCGCCCGGCCGGCGAACCGGCCCGGCTCACCGAAGACGGCAAGCGGCGGCGCCGCCCCGGGCCGCCGCCCTCCTCCATGATCCGGCCGGCCGCAGCCTCAGAAGGTGCGCGAGCGCGGCCGTGTCTGCGGTGCCTGTCCCTGCTGGGACAGGCCGGTCTTGACGATGTGGATGTCGGTGTCGCCGTGCCGGTTGGCGTGCGAAGTGATCGCGGTATGGTAGGACGGGGCCTGGATCCCGCTGACGTTGACCGCATTGCCGTTGCGCGTGTTGTACTGCGGCGCCATGTCGTTGCTGCTGTGGATCGACTGCAGCGGCGGAAATGCCAGGCCGCCGCGCACGTTGAGATCGCGGATGACCTGCCGCGCGGCGGACATGTGCTGCTCGGGCACCACCACCTGATTCATCTGCTGCGGCGTGAGGCGCGGCCGTTGCTGCTCGTGCGCCCGATTCGAGTTCGACGGCTGGCTGGCATTCGCCATGACCAGGAAGGAACTGTGCATGCGTTGCTCTGCCTGCTGCTGGCCATGCTGCGTCAGCACCTGTCCGTGCGACGCCAGCATGTAGTTCTCCAGTGCCGGGCCGACCTCGTTCGGAGCGCTCAATAGCCGCATGCGCTGTTCCAAGGAAAGATCCTGGCGCGTCGGCTGGCGGGACTGCATTTCCTGGCCGCGCTCCAGCACCACGGTCAGCGCACCGTGGTAAGGATTGTTGACCGCCTGCTGCGACACCACTCCCTGCCGCCGCGGACTCAGCCCGCCCGGCAGGCGGGTCACCTCGATCTGGTTGGCATCGCGCTGGCGACCGTCGTGGGAAGGATTGAAGCTGATGCCCTTCTGGCGCATCTCGTTCTGCGGCAGCAGGCCGTGCGTCATCACGCTGCGGAAGGTCGAATAGAACGCGCCGTCCTGGCCCAGCGCCGGCATCGAGTTGGCGCGCGGCCGCTGGCCGCCCGGGAACAGCGGCGCCCCCTGGCGGCGGACGCCGCGCGGGTCGGCCATCTGGAAGGCCATGCTCGGATGCAGCGGAACGAAAGGCCCGACGTCGGGCGCGTAATGGCCGGTGTTGGATTTGTCGAAACCGTTGGGCCGCCTGGGCGGATCGCCGCCGGCGCCCGAGGCCAGCCCACCGTGGCTGCCGCCCTGCATCGCCGACAGCTCGCCGCCGCGCTTGGGCGACTGCAGCGGCATCTGCCGGGTGCGGAAGGCGATCGACGCGCGATGATGACTGATGCTGTCCAGGTCTCCCTTGGCGCTGGCCTTGCCGCTCACGAAGGGCCCATTGCCCTTGCTCGGCTCCGATGCGCGCAGGGAGCGCTGCCATGCGAGTTCACCCATCCCATCCTCCTTGATATTGCTTGGTTTTTTTGATTGCCCTTGTTTATTAGCAGACGACGGCGCAACCCGCAGCCGCGGCCATGTAACGCGGCGCCCCGAAAGCAAAAACCCGGCAGTCGATGCCGGGTCTTTGCTTTCGGGCCGGACGTCTTCACCCCGGCCGGGCGATCGGGAAGTCGCGCTTACTTGTGCGCCTGCAGGGTCTGCAGCAGTTGTCCGAACACCTTGGGCGTGCCGGCCACCACGTTGCCGCTTTCCATGAAGCCCGCCTCGCCGTCCAGGTCGGTGATCAGGCCGCCGGCTTCGAGCACCAGCAGGCTGCCCGCGGCGATGTCCCAGGGCTGCAGGCCCAGTTCCCAGAAGCCGTCGAAGCGGCCGCAGGCGATATAGGCGAGATCGAGCGCCGCGGCGCCGGGGCGGCGCACGCCGGCCGACTTCTGCAGCACGTCCTTGAACATGCCGAGGTAGGCGTCGAGCTTGCCGAATTCCTTGTAGGGGAAGCCGGTGCAGATCAGGCCGTCGGCCAGTTCGCGAGTCTTGGAGACGCGGATGCGGCGGTCGTTGAGGAAGGCGCCGGCGCCGCGGCTGGCGGTGAACAGGTCGTTGCGGGTCGGATCGTAGACCACCGCCTGGGTGATCTGGCCGCGGTGCTCGAGCGCGATCGAGACGCAGTATTGCGGGAAGCCGTGCAGGTAGTTGGTGGTGCCGTCGAGCGGGTCGATGATCCAGACGTGCTCGCCGTCGCCTTGGCTGCCGCCCTCTTCGGCTAGAATCGCGTGCTTCGGATAAGCCTCGAGCAAGGTGTCGACGATGGCCTTCTCGGCCGCGCGGTCGACGTCGGTGACGAAGCTGTTGTGATCCTTGCGCTCGACGCGCAGCAGGTCGAGGTTGTTGGAGGCGCGCTGGATGACGGTAGCGGCGCGGCGGGCGGCCTTGATGGCGGTGTTGAGCATCGGATGCATGGCATCGGTCCTTGGGGCGACGAAGTGGGACTCCCTGCCGCAGGAGGATAGACCTGCCGGCCAACTGGCGCTGGCGGCGTACATGCACGATGCGGCGGGAAGCAAAGATCAAGCGAAACGGCGTCGATAGGATCGACGCCGTTGATTTTTCCGCGATTTTACGCGAATTCGAACGATGGACAAACCCGATTTCACAGCGCCGGCGCGCGATTTCACGCCGCTGGACCGCATCCGCGTGGTGCTCTCGCATACCTCCCATCCGGGCAATATCGGTTCGGTGGCGCGCGCGATGAAGACCATGGGCCTCTCCCGGCTCTACCTGGTCAACCCCAAGCGCTTCCCCGATCCGGAGGCGACCGCCCTCGCCTCGCGCGCCGACGACATCCTGGCCGCAGCGGTGGTGGTCGACAGCCTCGACGCGGCGCTCGAGGGCTGCACCCAGACGGTGGCGACCTGCCCGCGCGTGCACGAATTGTCGGTGCCGCGCCACACGCCGCGCGCGATCGCGCCGCTGCTGCTGGAGCGCGCGACCGCCGGCGAGGAGGTGGCGCTGCTGTTCGGTACCGAGATGTCGGGCCTGTCGAACGACGAAGTGCGCCGCTGCAACCGGCTGGTCACCATCCCGACCCATCCCGGCTACTCCTCGCTCAACCTGGCGCAGGCGGTGCAGATCCTGGCCTACGAGCTGCGCTGCGCGATCGACGACGACATCGGCCATCTCGAAGAGCGGCCCGAGCTGGCCGCCCACGAGGACATCGAACGCTTCTACGTCCACCTCGAGTCGACCCTGGTCGGACTTCGCTTCCTCAATCCGGACAACCCCAAGCGGCTGATGCCGCGGCTGCGCCGCATGTTCGGCCGAATCCAGCTCGAGAAGCTCGAGGTCGACATCCTGCGCGGCGTGCTGAACGCCGCGCTGCCGCCCGAGCGGCGCTGATCTCCCCCGCGCGGCCGAGGATGCGGCGGCAGGCCGAACGGATGGCGAATCGCCGTCGCCCCCATCCGCATCCGCCTCCTTGCGGCGAAAGCCTGCTTTTTTTGGCTTGGCGCAGCGATCCCAGTGGCTAATATGAGCTAAGAGCCATGTCGGACGGCGAACGACGGCGGGGATCGTGCCGCGATACCCTGCCCGCGCCCGACCGACGATCGCAAGCGACTGCTGCTCCCGCGCCTGGCCCGCGTCGCCATCCATCGTGGAAGGAGGAAACATGCCCGTCTCTGTCCTGGTCGTCGACGATTCGCCGATGGCGCGCAAGATGCTGATCAAGGCGCTGCCGCCGAGTTGGGACGTCGCCATCACGCAGGCCTCCAACGGCATCGAGGCGCTCGAGGCCTACCGGCAAGGCCGGGTGGACGTGATGTTCCTCGACCTGACCATGCCCGAGATGGACGGCTTCCAGGTGCTGGACACGCTGCGCCACGAGGATCTCAACTGCCTGGTGATCGTGGTCTCGGCCGACGTGCAGGAAGAAGCCCAGGTCCGCGCGCTGAGCCTCGGCGCCATCGCCTTCGTGCGCAAGCCGGTCGATGCCGCCAAGATCCACAAGGCGCTCAAAGAATACGGGATCGAACTGTGACCACGGCCATCCTGACGGAAGAACAACGCGAAGCGCTGCAGGAGATCGCCAATATCGGCATGGGCCAGGCCGGCGCGTCGATCGCCAAGGTGCTCGGCGCCTTCGTGGTGCTGTCGATCCCGCGCATCTCCTCGGCCGCGCCGTCCGAATTCGCCAGCGTGGTCGAACGGCTGGTCGGCGGCGCCCGCCTGACCGCGGTGCGGCAGGCCTTCATGGGCGAATTCCGCGGCGAGGCGCTGATCGTCTACCCGGGCCGCAGCGTGACCGAGCTCGGCACCGTGATGGGCTACCACGCCGAGCTCGACCGCGCCGCCGAGCAGGAGATCATGCTCGACATCGCCAACATCCTGATCGGCGCCTGCCTCAATTCGATCGCCGAGCTGCTGGGCCTGATGATCGGCTTCTCGATGCCCTCGCTGCTGGCCGAGGACGTGCTGGCCGGCCAGTTGCTCGATTCCGACGACATCAAGTCGCGTAGCGCCCTGCTGGTCGAAGTGAACTTCAAGCTGGAGAAGAGCGATTTCTCCTGCCACCTGATCATGCTGACCGCCGAGGAAGACGTGGCGGCGCTGCGGACTGCGCTCGACAAGTTCATCGCCGAGCTTTGAGCGCAGCGATAGCCGCAGTCTGCAAATGGAACGCGAGCCGATGCCGACCGGAAGGCTCATACGAGCGAAGCGAGGCCCCATCTGGACCACTCCACGAAGTCTTCGACTTCGCGGGGGACCGCCATCGGGCCCCGATAGCGGCGAGGGCGGGGGAGTAGGAATGAATCAAGGGAGAGCCGACGCTCGAGCCCACACGAATCTCGAGCGTCCGGCTTCGCCGGGCGCCTGCACGGCGCGCCGATCCGCCGCAACGATCAATTAGAACAGGCTCGACACCATGGAGCACCACGACAGCGAGCACGAGCAGCACGTCAAGGCGAGCCTGTTCGCCAACCTGGTGGACACCATCGAGGTCGGCATCTTCGCCGTCGACCGCTCGATGAAGGTGGCGCTGTGGAACCGCTACATGGCGGTGCACAGCGGCCGGCGCGAAGAAGACGTGTGCGGGCGCAACCTGTTCGAGCTGTTCCCCGAGCTGCCGCGCGCCTGGCTCGAACGCAAGATCGAGAGCGTGTTCATCCTCAAGAACTACGCCTTCACCTCGTGGGAGCAGCGGCCCTTCCTGTTCCGCTTCCCGCACAACCGGCCGGTCACCGGCGGCGTCGGCGAGATGCGCCAGAACACCGCCTTCATCCCGCTCAAGAACGAGGGCGGCGAGGTCGACTACGTCTACGCGACGGTGTTCGACTACACCGATACCGCGATCTTCCAGCAGCGGCTCAAGGACACCATCGCCGAACTCGAGCAGAAGAAGGCCGAGCAGCAGCAGCTGATCCACAAGCTCGAAGAGGCGCACAACCAGCTGCTGCAGTCGGAGAAACTGGCCGCGATCGGCCAGCTGGCCGCCGGCGTGGCGCACGAGATCAACAACCCGATCGGCTTCGTGCATTCGAACTTCGGCTCGCTCGAGCGCTACGTGAACGACCTGTTCCGCCTGATCGACGGCTACTGCGGCGCCGAAGGCAGCCTGCCGGCGCCGCTGGCGCAGCAGATCGAGGCGATCAAGCAGCAGATCGACTACCACTTCCTCAAGGACGACATCCCGGCCCTGATCGCCGAGAGCGTGGAAGGCCTGAGCCGGGTACGCCGCATCGTGCAGGACCTGCGCGACTTCTCGCGCATCGACACCACCGACTGGCAGTTCGCCGACCTGCACCAATGCCTGGACAGCACGCTCAACGTGGTCAACAACGAGATCCGCTACAAGGCCGAGGTGGTCAAGCAGTACGGCCAGCTGCCGCAGGTCGAGTGCCGCGCCTCGCAGCTGAACCAGGTCTTCCTCAACCTGCTGGTCAACGCGGCGCAGGCGATCCCGGCCAAGGGCACCATCACCGTGCGCACCGGCTGCGACGAGACCCACGCCTGGGTCGAGATCGCCGACGACGGCAGCGGCATCCCGGCCGCCAACCTCAAGCGCATCTTCGAGCCGTTCTTCACCACCAAGCCGGTCGGCAAGGGCACCGGGCTCGGCCTGTCGGTCACCTACAGCATCATCCAGAAGCACCATGGCCGCATCGACGTCTCGAGCGAGGAAGGCCGGGGCACCACCTTCCGCATCTGGCTGCCGATCCGGCAGGCGGCCGAGGACGAGACGGCCGCCGCGGCATAGCGGCGCGCGGCGTTCGACGCGCCGCCGGATCCACGCAACGCGCCCCGTAGGCGCGGCTTCCGCCGCGAACCGGTGGACGCATCCGCCAGCGCCATTCGCGGCCGAAGCCGCTCCTGCATCCCCCTCTGCCACCGGGCGTGCCACGCCTGGCCGCGCCTGCGCCGCGATCGGCCGTCCCACGCGGCCGGTCCGCAAACCCTTCTGATCTTGCGCACGATCAAACGCCGCCGCCCTGCCTTGCGCCAAGCTTGAAATCAGGCAACGCCCGCCCCAACTAGCGGTCATACCTCTTTCCTTCGGAGCACGCACCATGCGTTTCGACAAGCTCACCACTAAGTTCCAGCAGGCGATCGCCGACGCCCAGAGCCTCGCGCTGGCCGGCGACAATCCCTACATCGAGCCGCAGCACGCGCTGCTGGCGCTGCTCAACGACGCCGAATCGGGCGCGGGTTCGCTGCTCGCCCGCGCCGGCGTCAACGTGAACCCGCTGCGCACTGCGCTCGACCAGGCGATCAGGCGGCTGCCGCAGGTGCAGGGCACCGGCGGCGAGATCACCGTCTCGAAGGAACTGGCCAACCTGCTCAACCTGACCGACAAGGCCGCCACCAAGCGCGGCGACCAGTTCATCTCGTCCGACCTGTTCCTGCTGGCGCTGGCCGAGGACAAGGGCGAGACCGGCCGCCTGCTGAAGGAATACGGCGGCAAGAAGGAAGCGCTGGCCGCCGCGGTCGACGCCGTGCGCGGCGGCGAGGCGGTCGACAGCCAGGACGCCGAGCAGAAGCGCGAAGCGCTGAACAAGTACACGCTCGACCTGACCGAGCGTGCGCGCCAGGGCAAGCTCGACCCGGTGATCGGCCGCGACGACGAGATCCGCCGCGCGATCCAGGTGCTGCAGCGGCGCACCAAGAACAACCCGGTGCTGATCGGCGAGCCCGGCGTGGGCAAGACCGCCATCGTCGAGGGCCTGGCCCAGCGCATCGTCAACGGCGAGGTGCCCGATTCGCTGCGGCACAAGAAGCTGCTGGTGCTCGACCTCGCCGCCCTCTTGGCCGGCGCCAAGTACCGCGGCGAATTCGAGGAACGGCTCAAGGCGGTGCTGAACGAGCTGGCCCGCGACGAAGGCAACACCATCGTCTTCATCGACGAGATCCATACCCTGGTCGGCGCCGGCAAGGCCGAAGGCGCGCTCGACGCCGGCAACATGCTCAAGCCGGCGCTGGCGCGCGGCGAGCTGCATTGCCTGGGCGCCACCACGCTCGACGAATACCGCAAGTACATCGAGAAGGACGCCGCGCTCGAACGCCGCTTCCAGAAGGTGCTGGTGGCCGAGCCCAGCGTCGAGGACACCATCGCCATCCTGCGCGGCCTGCAGGAACGCTACGAGATCCACCACGGCGTCGAGATCACCGACCCGGCCATCGTCGCCGCGGCCGAGCTGAGCCATCGCTACATCACCGACCGTTTCCTGCCCGACAAGGCGATCGACCTGATCGACGAGGCGGCCGCGCGCATCAAGATGGAGATCGATTCCAAGCCCGAGGCGATGGACAAGCTCGAGCGCCGCACCATCCAGCTCAAGATCGAGCGCGAGGCGGTGAAGAAGGAGAAGGACGAGGCCTCGATCAAGCGGCTGGGCCTGATCGAGGAGGAGATCGGCCGGCTCGAGAAGGAATATTCGGATCTCGAGGAGATCTGGAAGGCCGAGAAGGCGGTGGTGCTCGGCTCGCAGGCGATCCGCGAGGAGATCGACCAGCTCAAGATCGCCATGGAAGATGCCCGCCGCAAGGGCGACTGGCAGAAGATGAGCGAGCTGCAGTACGGCCGCCTGCCCGAGCTCGAGGCCAAGCTGCATGCCGCCGAGGCCAGCGAAGGCGCGCCGCGCCAGAACCGGCTGCTGCGCACCCAGGTCGGCGCCGAGGAGATCGCCGAGGTGGTGTCGCGCGCGACCGGCATCCCGGTCAGCAAGATGATGCAGGGCGAACGCGACAAGCTGCTCCAGATGGAAGACGCGCTGCACCGGCGCGTGGTCGGCCAGGACGAGGCGGTCACGCTGGTGTCCGACGCGATCCGCCGTTCGCGCTCGGGCCTGGGCGATCCGAACCGGCCTTACGGCTCCTTCCTGTTCCTCGGCCCGACCGGGGTGGGCAAGACCGAGCTGACCCGCGCACTGGCCAATTTCCTGTTCGATTCGGACGAACACCTGATCCGCATCGACATGAGCGAATTCATGGAGAAGCACTCGGTGGCGCGGCTGATCGGCGCACCGCCCGGCTACGTCGGCTACGAGGAAGGCGGCTACCTGACCGAGGCGGTGCGGCGCAAGCCCTACAGCGTGATCCTGCTCGACGAGGTCGAGAAGGCGCATCCGGATGTGTTCAACGTGCTGCTGCAGGTGCTCGACGACGGCCGCCTGACCGATGGCCAGGGCCGCACGGTCGACTTCAAGAACACGGTGATCGTGATGACCTCGAACCTCGGCTCGCAGCACATCCAGGCGATGGCGAGCGACGACTACCAGGTGATCAAGCTGGCGGTACTGGGCGAGGTGAAGGCGCATTTCCGGCCCGAGTTCATCAACCGGATCGACGAAGTGGTGGTGTTCCATGCGCTCGGCGAGCGCCAGATCCAGGGCATCGCGCGCATCCAGCTGCAGCGGCTCGAAAGCCGGCTGGCGGCGATGGAGATGGGCATGCAGATCACCGACGCGGCCTTGTCCCACCTGGCCGAAGCCGGCTTCGACCCGGTCTACGGCGCGCGGCCGCTGAAGCGCGCGATCCAGGGCGAAATCGAGAACCCGCTGGCCCGCGCCATCCTGTCCGGCGAGTTCGCCGCCAAGGACACCATCGTGGTCGACTATCGCGACGGCAAGCTGCATTTCGGCAAGCCGAGCTGAGGCCGGCCGGGCTCCGGGCTGGTGCGGCCCCGGCGCAAGCAGGTTCGTTGCAGCAAGCAAAACGCCCGGTCGTCGCCGGGCGTTTTGCTTGGTTCTCCGGCTGGCATCAGGCCGCCGAGCGCGCCGGCTCCCGTACCGGCTCGGCCACGACCGGATGGATGATGCCGTTCGGCCCGGCCGCGACCAGTCGGGCGATCTGGGCGATCGCCGCCACCAGCGTGGGCAGTTCGGCCGGCGGATTGCCGCGCTGGCCTTCGAGCAGCACGAAGCAGCGCAGCGAACGCAGCGCATCCTCGATCTCCTCGGCCGACGCCGGCAGCAGCAGCACCTGGCTGTCCTCGATCAGGTCGACCAGCGCGCCGCCGGCGCCGAGCGTCAGCACCGGGCCGAACACCGGGTCGCGGGTGACACCGACCACGACCTCGACCGAAGCGCCCTCGAGCATCGGTTCGATCAGCAGGTGCAATGCTTCGCAGCGGCCGGCGCGGGTGCGCTGCCCCACCATCTCGACCGCGCGTTCGACTTCCTCGCGACTGCGCAGGTTGACCCGGATCAGGCCCGGCACACGGCGAGACCCTGCCGGCTCGTCCTCGACTACGGCACGCTCGGCCACGGTTTCGGTCTGTAACTCGCCGTCCGTCTCGGCAGGCGAGATGCCGGGCCATCGTCCCCGTCATCGTGCTGCCGCGCATAAGCCAGCGGCGCCGCCGGCGTCACCACCCAGCCCTCGCTGACCCTTACCGCCGCGTCGAGCACGCGCAACGCCGACTCGAGATCGCGCAGCGGCGTGATGCCGACGCTGGCCAGCCGATGGCAGACCGCGGCCGGGATCTTCTCGGGAAAGTTGGAAACGACGGCCATCGGCAACGTGGTGCGCGAATAGGCGTCGATCCAGGCATTGATCGCCATGTCCCAGGCCTGGCGCGTACCGTGCCGCTCGCCCGGGTAGTCGATCAGCAGCACGCCGGCATCGAGCCCATCGGTCAGGAACTGGGTGAAGCAATCGGCCAGGGCCTGGCGGCCGACGCGCGCGGCCTGGCTGCAATCGAGCGGATTGGCGAGGCGTGCCGGCGCCAGGTAGGCAGCCAGCCGCGCGCGGCAGGTGATGTCGGGTTGCGGCAGCAGCAACCGGTTGGCGGCGGCGAAATCGGCCGCCAGCGTGGCATCGGCGCCCGTGCAGCCGACCACGCCGAGCCGGCGGCCGGTAAGCGGGCCCGACAGGGCGAGGAACTTGAGGATTTCCAGCAGCTCGAGCTGGCTGGCGGCGCGCACGATGCCGTAGCGCTCGAACAGCGCGTCGTAGATGCGATCGGCGCCGAACTGGCCCATGCCGTCGCTGCGGCTGGCCTTCACCACCACCACCGGCACGTTCTTCTCGCGCGCCTTGAGCACGGCACGGCTGAAGCCGGCCACGTCCGTCAGGCTGTCGAAGCACAGGCCGATCGCGCTGACGCGCGGATCGTCGAGCAGCACGTCCATCCAGTGCGCGACATCGAGCTGGACCTGGTTGCCGACCTGCACCACGTAGGCCAGCGGCAGGGCGCGGTCGAGCACGGGCTGGCCGAGGCAGACCCGGGTGCCCTGGCAGATCAGCGCCACGCCGTGCTCGACCGGCGAACCGCCGTGGTGATCGGGCCACAGCGCGACGCCGTCGAGATAGTTGAGCACGCCGTAGCTATTGGGCCCGAGCAGGGCCATCGGGCCGGCGGCGTCGAGCAACGCGGCCTCGAGCCCCGCCTCGCCGGCGTCGGCGAAGCCGCCCGCGTGGCAGACGCAGGCCTTGACGCCGAGCGCGGCCAGCTCGCGCACCACTTCGACCGTCTCGGTATTGCGCACCGCCACGAAGGCGGCGTCGGGCACGCCGTCGAGCGCGGCGAGCGAGGGCAGGCAGGCGATGCCGCCGATCTCGGCGCGCGTCCGGCTGACGATGGAGATGCGGCCGACGTAGCCGATCTCGCGGCAGGCGCTGATGGACTTGGCGAGCGCGGCGCCGCCGACGAAGACGATATGGCGGGCGTGCAGCAGGGCGTCGAGATGGGCGGTCGTTGCGTTCATGGTGTGGCCTCGTTCGGATGGCGGTCGAAGCGGAAAGGCTCCCGATGGAGGCCCTTGGGCGATTACCGCGGATCAGTCCTGTCCCCTGGATCGTTCCGGTGACAGCCACGCCCGTGCTTCATGAATTTCGCGGCTGGACTGATCCTAAGCGGGCGGCCTGAAAGCAGCCTGAAGGCGGCCTGAAATCTTGCACAGTCGTGCTGAAAGATAAGCAAAGGCGTGCTGAAGGCACGCTCGAGGCGCGAAATCGCCGGCTGGGCGCCCGGACCCCGGGCATGGACCGCTCATCCGAAAGCCACGCTGTGACGGTTACATTCAATGCCATTGTCATTGATTCATCCAGATGAATGAAGCAATGGATATGCATAAAGACTAAGTTGGCAGGGTCCGGCGCGATTCCCAGTGCGATCGATCCGGCCTCGGCCGGCCTGCCATCGACGCAATCGCCAGCGGGGCCGCGATCCCGCGACCGCGGGCGAGAACGCGCCCGGCGCCGGACATCCCCGTAAAGCCAACGACGCAGGAGGAAAACCATGCCATCAGTCAATCAGTTCGCCTATGTGCCCAACAGCACGCGCTACCAGTTCGGGTACGGCGGTTCGATCCCGAACATCCCGATCAACAAGATGCCGGCCGACACCAACTGGACGCGCTGGACCATGCTGAACGACGGCGAGTACTACCGGATGTACTTCTTCAAGGGCAGCAGCGCCGACACGATCTACCAGGCCGCCTTCAACTACGGGACCACGGCCTACGAGTTCGGCTACAACTCGATCCCCGAGCTCAAGATCACCGGCGCGCCGGCCGACGCCGATGCCAGCAGCTTCTCGATGCTGTACGACAGCAGCACCAGCACCTACCGGCTCTACCTGCGCCGGCTGGGTTCGCCGACCGTGCTGTACCAGTTCGGCTTCAACAAGGCGACCGGCAACTACGAGTACGGCTACAACTCGATCCCGACGCTCAACGTGACCGGCGCGCCGCCCGATACCGACTGGCACCGCTGGTCGATGCTGTTCGACGGCACCGACTACCGGCTGTACGCGTTCAGGGTCGGCAGCAACGACACCTTCTACCAGTTCGCCTACAACCGGCAGACCAACCACTACGAGTACGGCTACAACTCGATCCCGGTGCTGACGGTGACCGAGGCGCCGGCCAACAGCAACGTGACCAGCGTGTCGCTGCTGTACGGGCAGAACGACTATCGGCTGTATTTCCAGACGTACTGACGATGCGGTCGCCGGCCGATCGGGGCCGGGGGCTGCGGTGACGAAGCGGCTGCGGAGGGTCTCCCCGCGGCCGCTTCGTCGTTCGACGCCATTGCGTGCGCACAGCCGGCCCGGATGTCCGGCCGGGATACCGGCGGGAACGGCATGGCTCGCGATCGGCCATGACGAGGCCCCATGCAACTCGCGGCGGAAGCCGCGCCTAACGAATCAGCGCGGTCCCACGGCATCCGCCGTCAGCCCGATCCGACCGCCGACACCGGCAGGTCGGCCGCCAGCCCGGTCCAGCGCTTGAACGAACGGCGGAAATTGCGCGCGTCGTGGAAGCATAGGTAGTCGGCCAGCGCGGCCTGGTCGTAGCCCTGGTATTGCATCAGCTGCAGCGAGACGTGGGTGCGCACCAGGTCCAGCAGCGCCTGGAAATGCGTGCCGTGGCGCGCCAGGTGGCGCTTGAGCGTGGCCGGGCTGACGCCGAAGCCGTGCGCGGTGCCTTCCAGCGTCGGCGGCCGGCGGATGTCGGCCAGCAACTGGTCGTAGACCGCCTGCACCACGCTGCGCGCGCCGGCCCAGGCGCCCTCCTCCGCCGCCACTTGCTGCAGCGACAGCGCCATGCCGGCCGCGTTACCGCGCGGCCACGGCCGCTCGAGCCAGCCGCGGTCGATCAGCATGGCGTCGAACTGGCAATCGAAGCGCAGCTCGCCGCCCAGGTGCACCTGGTGCTGCTCCAGGTGGCGCGGCCGGGTACGGTTGAAACGGTAGCGCCACGGCAGCCGCTCGCCGCCGAGCCAGCGGCCCAGCGCGGTCACCGCGGTCATGTGCAGCTCGACCAGGAAAGGCAGCATGGCGCCGGCGCCGATGCTGTCGGTCCAGTACAGCACCGCCTCGTCGGCCTCCAGCCGCAGCCGCGGCCCGAGCAGCGGGCACAGCTGCGCCTGCTGGCCGACCAGGATGGCCAGCGCCTGGCCCAGGTCGGTCGCCTGCATCAGCGCCAGGCTGGCCGCGCCGTAGTGGCCGGGCAGCCACTGCTGGCCCAGCACGAAGGCGGTGTCGCGGTCGTCGAGCTGGCGGGCGACGCGGCCCAGCAATTCGAGCAGCTGGCCCGGGCTTACCCGCCGCAGCGGATCGAGCAACACGGTCTCGTCCAGCCCGCTGCCGCGCAGCAGCGGCGCCGCCGCCAGGTCGCGGCCGCGGGCGAATTCGAGCACCAGCGCCGGCTGGTAGCCGGTGCGCAGCAGCGCGCTGTCGCGGGTGTAGCAGTCGGCCAGCATGGCGGCCTCAGGCGGCCCCGGCCGGCGCCAGCGGCGCGGCCGCCGGCTCGAGCGCGGCGTTCAGCGCCGCCAGCAGCCGCTCGGCATCGGTATCGGCCACGGCGCAGGCCACCCGCGCGCTCAGCGCCAGCCGCCGGCCCTCGGCGCGGGTGTGCCAGGCCAGCTGGCCGACCACCGCACGCAGGTGAGCCGCGATGCGATCGGCCTCGGCCTGGCCGGTCTCGGGCAACAGCACGGCGAAGCGGTCGCCGGCGTAGCGGCACAGCAGGTCGTCGTTGCGCAGATTGAGCAGCAGCAGGTGGCCCAGCGCCTGCAGCAGGCGGTCGCCCTCGGCCTGGCCATGCTCGCGGTTGATGGCATGGAAGCGGTCGATGTCGAGCAGCACCAGCGCGCACGGCGCATCGGGCCGGCGTTCGCGCTCGAGCGCGATCTGGCGGCGCAGGTATTCGGCATTGGCCAGCTGGGTCAGCCGGTCGAAGGCGCGGTGCTCGCGGAACAGCCGCTCGCGCTTGTGCAGCTGCTCGTTCAGGCTGAACTGTTCCTGGCGCCAGAAGTAGAGCCCCGCGGTCAGCGTCAGCATGCCCAGCGGCGACAGCGTCGATTCCAGCCAGTTGTCCCACTGCACCGCGTGGCCGAGCGAGAAGAATTCGTCGAGGCAATCGGCCCAACTGCCCAGCGCCACGCCCGCGAGGCCCAGCGCCAGCAGCGTGGTGACGCGGCCGCGCGGCCGGCTGCTGAGGATCTGCAGCAGCCACACGGCCGCCATCAGCGCGGTGCCGCCCTCGCCGGCGATGTCCATCCACTGCCAGTCGCCGAACGGCCGGACGGCGCCGTGCGCCTGGAACAGCAGGAACAGCGCCGCGGCCAGCGCGGCGAACAGGATCAGCGGAGTGCGGTAGAGATGGAGCATGGCAGGCGTCGGGTGGCGGCCGCGAGGGCCGATGGCGGCGCAGATTAGCGCGTACAGATGGCAGGGCGATTGCATCGCGGGGGTGGGGTCAATTCGGCTCACACGGTATTGCGGTGCGGCGCATACCCGGCGCGGCCAAGGCCGCGGATACACGGCCGGCAGCGCTCCGCTTCGGCCATGCCCCTCGCCCTTCCCCACAGCGTTTTCCCAATCGGATCATCGACTTGCCTCGATTCGACCGATCGCTCCCACGCGTGCGGGCCGCTAGGCGCCGTTCCCGGTCGGCAGGCAGCCGCGCCACCGGCAAATCAGCTCACCACACCCGCAAATCCGCTCCAAATCCTTGATTTCAATGGATTACACGCCCCGTGCGTCACGAAACCGCAACCTCGCCGCCCTAGCTTCTCGCCCCGAACCGCGACGGGCCGCCCGGCCCATCGAGCGCATCGAGGGAAATGCCGAAAATGAAGACCAAGCACATGCCGGCCGCACCGGCACACCGTACCGTCCTGGCCGCCTGCCTCGCCGGCCTGATGCAGGGCGCCTGGGCAGCCGACGCCGGCCCGGTCGAATCGATCACCGTGGTCGGCCAGGCCGCCCGCATCCGCAGCGCGCTCGACCTGCAGCAGGCCGACGACGCCATCGTCAGCGTGGTGCACGCCGACGCCATCGGCGCGCTGCCCGATACCAACGCGGCCGAGGCGCTGCAGCGGGTGCCCGGCGTCTCGGTCGAGCGCGACCAGGGCGAGGGCCGCTACATCCGGGTGCGCGGCCTCGGGCCCGACTTCAACAGCGTCACCATCAACGGCAGCCTGGTGCCCTCGCCCGAGAGCGAGCGCCGCGCGGTGATGCTCGACGTGATCCCGTCGGCGCTGATCCGCGCGCTCGAGGTGCGCAAGACGCTGTCGCCCGAGCAGGACGCCAACTCGCTCGGCGGCACGGTCGAGGTGAAGACGCTGTCGGCCTTCGACCAGCCCGGCCGGCTGCTGTCGATCGAGGCCGAGGCCCACCGCGACCAGCACACCGGCAAGACCAGCCCCAAGCTGGCCGCCACCTGGGCCGACCGCTTCGCCGACGGCCGGCTGGGCCTGGCGCTGGGCCTGAACTGGGAGAAGCGCAAGTTCGGCTCGGCCAATATCGAGACCGGCGGCAGCTGGGACTTCGCCGACGACGGCGCGGCGCTGCTGGAGGAATTCGAGCGGCGCGACTACCTGATCACCCGCGAGCGCATGGGCGCCGCTTTCAACCTCGATTTCAAGCCGGCCGCCGGCGAGCGCTACTACCTGCGCACGCTGCTGAGCCGCTACAGCGACAGCGAAGAGCGCCAGGCCCACGTGATCGAATTCGACGACGCCCAGGCCGAGGGCGAAGCCGGCGACGCCGAGGCCGCGCGCGAGCTGAAATCGCGCAAGGAGACGCAGAAGATCGAATCGCTGACCGTCGGCACCGAGCGCCGGCTGGGCGACTGGAAGCTGCAACTGGCGGCCGCCGCCAGCCGTGCCGGCGAGGACACGCCGGACGAGATTTCCGGCGCGGTCTTCGCCGGTACCGACGACTTCGCCGACGTGGGCTTCCGCGACAGCCGCCGGCCGGCGCTGTCCGGCCCGGCCGCGCTGATGGACGCGGCCGCCTACCAGCTCGACGAGATCGAGCTGACGCGCAGCAAGACGCGCGACACCGAACGCAATCTGCGGCTGGACCTGGGCCGCGACCTGGCCGTCGGCGACGCGGTGCTCAAGCTCAAGTTCGGCGGCAAGCTGAGCCGGCGCGAGAAGACGGTCGACGAGGACGTGTGGCAGTTCGAGGACCTCGACGAGGCCGGCTTCGACGACGAGCAGCTGTCGCTGGCCAACTTCAGCCGCGGCAACACCGACTGGAAGCTCGGCGCCTTCGGCCCGCGCATCGACGCCGACGCGGTGCGCCGGCTGATGAACGGCCTGCCGCGCGCCGACTATGCCAACGAGGAGGATTCGCGCGTCAACGATTTCAATATCCGCGAGGACATCGACGCCGCCTACCTCCAAGGCACGTTGAGCGACGGCCCGTGGCGGCTGCTGGCCGGCGTGCGCTACGAGGGTACGCGCCGCCGCGCCGACGGCACCGGCCTCGACGACGGCGACTTCGTCGCCAGCCATACCGAGCACAAGGACCGCCACTGGCTGCCGGCCTTGCACCTGCGCCACGATTTCGACGACGCCACCAGCCTGCGCGCCGCCTGGACCCATTCGGTGGTGCGGCCCACCTTCGGCCAACTGGCGCCGGGCTTCGTGATCGACGGCGACGAAGCCAGCTTCGGCAATCCGGCGCTGGAAGCGCTGAAGTCGCGCAACCTCGACCTCGGCATCGAGCACCGCATCGGGCCGTCCGGCACGCTGTCGGCCTACGTGTTCGACAAGGACATCAAGAACTTCGTCTACCAGACCGACCTGGCCGGCAGCGGCCGCTGGATGGATTTCGACGAGGCCGTCACCTTCGCCAACGGCGACAAGGCCAGGCTGCACGGACTGGAGCTGAACTACACCCAGCAGCTGCGCAGCCTGCCGGCGCCGTGGAACGGCCTGATCCTGATCGCCAACGGCACCTGGACCCGCTCGCGCGCCAGCATCGGCCGCTTCGACGCCGACGCCGGCCGCACGCTGAACCGCGACATCCCGCTGCCCAGCCAGTCCAACCGCAGCGGCAACCTGGCGCTCGGCTACGAGGCCGACCCGCTGAGCCTGCGGCTGGCGGCCAACTACAAGTCGGCCTACCTGCTCGAGGTCGGCGACCTGCTCGATGCGCGCCACGATCTTTATGTCGACGCCCAGACCCAGATCGACTTCTCGGCGCGCTACATGCTCACCAGGCAAGTCCAGCTGAGCTTCGAGGCGCTGAATCTGCGCGACGAGCCCTACTACGTGTATACCGGCTCGGCACGGCACAACGCGCAGTACGAGACCTACGGCCGCAGCTTCAAGGTCGGGCTGAAGTTCTCGCTGTACTGAGCCATCCCCGGGCTTGGCCGACTACCGTAGGAGCGGCTTCAGCCGCGAATGGCGACCGGCACGACCGACCTGTTCGCGGCTGAAGCCGCTCCTACACGACGCCTCGATCGGCGTATGGCCGCAACCGGCGCACCAGGCATCTCCGGTCCCCGCCCCGCCGCGGGGTTCCGCTACCAGACAGTCAAGACAAGACAAACGACCATGCGATCCAACCTTGCGCTCATCCTCGCCGCCCTGCTGCCCGGCGGCTTCGCCCACGCGGCCGCGCCCGACTTCCCCGACGCCGTCCGGATCGCCGCCCTGCCCGACGGCGGCTGGCTGGTGCAGACCAAGCAGGCGCTGCGGCTGACCGATGCCGCCGGCCGCGAACGCGCCGCGCTGACATTGCGCAGCGACGGGCTGGACCTGCGCAGCGCCGACGGCGAGACGCTGGCGGTGGTGATGGACAGCGCCAGCCAGGCCGCCCAGCCATTGCGCATCGACCTCGCCGCCGGCCGCATCGAACGCCTGCCGGCGCTGCCGCCGAGCCGCTTCAAGGTCGAGGCGCTGTGCCTCTACCGCGATCCGCAGCGGCTGCGCCACCTGTTCCTGCTCGGCGAGGACGGGCAGGCCGAGCAATGGCTGCTCGACGGCCCGGCGCCCCGCCAGCTGCGCACGCTGTCGCTGCCGCCCGGCGTCGAGGCCTGCAGCGTCGACGACGCGCAGGGCCAGCTCTACCTGGCCGAGATGGACTTCGGCGTCTGGGCCTACCCGGCCGATGCCGAGCGCAAGGTGCTGCGCCAGCCGGTCACGCTGCGGCGGCCGTGGGGCCGGCTCGACGGCGGCGTCGCCGCGCTGGCGGCGCTGCCCGGCGGCGTGGCCGTGCTGGACAAGGCCGGCCGCGAGCTGCAGCTATGGCGCCAGGACGGCACGAGCTGGCGCCTGCAGGGCCGCCAGGCCTATGCCGCGGCACGCAGCCAGCTGGCCGCCGGCCAGCCGGCCGGCGCGCTGTGGAGCCGGGTCGGCGAGACGCGCTGGCAGCCGCAACCACTGGCCTGGCGCGCGCCGGCGCGGCCGGCCGAGTTGCCGATCGTGCTGCCGCGGGTGCAGACCGATCCGGTCGCCCGGCTCGGCGACGCCGCCGACGATCCGGCCATCTGGGTGCATCCGACCGCGCCGCAATCGAGCCGCGTACTGGCCACCAACAAGAAGCAGGGCCTCCTGGTCTACGACCTCGACGGCCGCGAACGCCAGCTGCTGCCGGTCGGCCGCGTCAACAACGTCGACCTGCGCCAGCAGGTGCGCTTCGGCGCGCGCACGCTGGACCTGGCGGTCGCCACCCAGCGCGACGACCTGTCGCTGGTGGTGTTCGGCATCGATGCCGACGGCACGGTGAGCGAACGCGCGCGCATCGCCACCGGGCTCAAGGACATCTACGGCGTCTGCCTCTACCGGCCGGCCGAGGGCGGGCTCGAGGCCTTCGTCAACGACAAGGACGGCGTGTTCCAGCACTACCGCATCGAGCTGGCCGGCGACGAACTGAAAGGCCGCCTGCTGCGCCGCTTCGCCACCCGCACCCAGCCCGAGGGCTGCGTCGCCGACGACCGCAGCGGCACGCTGTTCTTCGGCGAAGAGGACCGCGGCGTCTGGGTGGCCTCGGCGCGCGCCGACGGCGGCGGGCCGGCGCCGGCCACGCCGCGGCTGATCCTGCCGGTCGGCGAGAAGATCACCGCCGACGTCGAGGGCATGGCGCTGTACCACGGCGCGAAGCGCAGCTACCTGGTGGTGTCGAGCCAGGGCAACGACAGCTACGTGGTGCTCGACGCCGCCCCACCCTACCGCTACCGCGGCGCCTTCCGCGTCGGCATCGACGCGGCGCGCGGCATCGACGCCGGCTCGGAGACCGACGGCCTCGACGTGACCTCGGCGCCGCTCGGCGCGGGCTGGGAACAGGGGATGCTGGTGGTGCAGGACGGCCACAAGCGGCTGCCGGACGGCGCGCAGAACTTCAAGTACGTGCCGTGGGCGGAGATTTCGCGGGCGCTGGGGCTGGAGGGGGAACGCTGAGATCGGGGAAGACAGGCCCCGTGCGTGAGGCCGTCAAGGCACCGGCAATTCCAGCATCGCCGGCACATCGGCCGGCAAGACCAGATCGCGCGCCGCCGCGGCGCCGAGGTAGCGCTCGACGATGCGCTGGATGCTGCCGTCGCGCCGCATGCCCTGCAGCACCTCGGCGATCCGGGCGGCCTGGTCGGCGCTGAAACGCTTGCGCGACAGCAGCAGGCAGACCGGGTAGACCGGCTCGCCCGGCGCCCAGTCGACCACCCGCACCGATTCGCGCAGGTAGCGCTCGCCGAGCATCGCGACATAGGTCGGCGGCGTCGACACGATGGCGCCGAACCGGCCGATGCGGAACTGGTGGTAGAGGGTGTCGAGGTCGGGCACCTCGACGATGCGGCCGGCCGCGCGCAGGCGGGCGATCTGGGCATCGTAGGCCGCGCCGTAGACCCCGCCGCGGACGATGCCGATGCTGAGCCCGTCGTCGCCCAGCGCCGCCTCGGCCGATTCGGCCACGCCGCGGTCGCGCCGGAACAGCACGTGGTTCTTGCCGCGCAGATAGGGCAGCAGCCAGGCGTAGCGGCCGCGTTCGGGGGTGCAGACCTTCTGGCCGTTGACGTCGATCTCGCCGCTCTCGATCTGCTTGAGCACGCGCGTGAGCGGCAGCTGGACCTGGATCATCGGGCAGCCGGATGCGCGCTGCGCCAGCAGCGCGATCAGGTCGTAGTCGACCCCGCGCACCGAGCCGGCGCCGCTGCCGTCGGCCCAGCGGAAGGTATAGCCGAGCCGCCAGACGCGCTCGCAGCGGGTAGGGTCGGCCGCGGCCGGCAAGGCCATGCCGGCCAGCAGCGCGGCGGCGGAAATATTGAATACGAAGTGCTGTGTTCGGACCGACACGCCATCACTCCCCTGCGACGCATCAACTCACGGTCGGCTCGGACGGCGCCGGCGGCGCCTCCACCTCGAGCGACAGGCCGAGCTCGGCGCACAGCGCCTGCGGCTCGCGCGTCGCGAACACCAGCGTCTGGCGCATGAAGCCCTGCCGCAGGTTGACGCCGATCGACTTGGTGATCTTGTCGTAGCGCGCCGAATAGCCCTGGTCCTCGGGATCGTTCTCCTCGAGCAGCGAGCCGGGCTTCTGGTAGATGCGGCCGAACGAGACCCGGGTGCAGATCTCGAGCTTGTCGACCTGCTTGACGATCTCGGGCAGGTCCAGATCGCGGATCAGCAATGCCTGCACCGCGCGGCCATCGAGCTTGGCGCCCTTGCAGACGACGGTGGCGTAGGCTTCCTTCTTCCTGATTCCGAACATGTATCCCCCTGCGGACATCGCCGTGGCCGGCGCTCCTACCATTCTAGCGCCGCCCGACCGCCGCGCATGCCCGACCGTGGCCGGTCATCGCATCGCGCCGCGGAGCGGCTCCAGCCGCGAATCGCCGATCGACGGCAACCGCTCCAACCGTGAACTGCCGCCCGAAGAACCGCCGCGAACAAGCCGCCGGGACGGCCTCGGCCATTCCGGCCGAAGCCGCTCTACCCGGCCGGGCCGGACATCGGCGCGATCAGCCGTCGCGCGTCACCCGCAGCACTTCCTCGAGCGTGGTCCGGCCGGCCCGCACCTGCGCCAGGCCGTCGCTGCGCAGGCTGGTCATGCCCTGCCGCGTGGCGTACTCGCGCATGCGCGCCTCGCTGGCGCCGTCGTGGATCTGGTGGCGGATCTCGTCGTCGACCGTCAGCAGCTCGTAGATGCCGGCGCGGCCCTTGTAGCCGAGCTGGTTGCAATGCTCGCAACCGACCGCGTGGTAGAGCGGCTGCGCGTGCTCGAGCCCGAGCAGCGCGATCTCGGCCTCGTCCGGCTGGTAGGGCCGCTTGCACGAGGGGCACAGCTGGCGGTACAGCCGCTGCGCCAGCACGCCGATCAGCGAGGAGGCCAGCAGGAAGGGCTCGATGCCCATGTCGACCATCCGCGTCACCGCGCCGGGCGCGTCGTTGGTGTGGATGGTGGCCAGCACCAGGTGGCCGGTCAGCGAGGCCTGCACCGCGATCTGGGCGGTCTCCAGGTCGCGGATCTCGCCGATCATGATCACGTCCGGATCCTGCCGCAGGATCGCCCGCAGCGCGCGGGCGAAGCTCATGTCGATGCGCGCGTTGACCTGGGTCTGGCCGACGCCGTCGAGGTCGTACTCGATCGGGTCTTCCACCGTCATGATGTTGGTGGTGGCCGCATCCATCGAGGCCAGCGCGGCGTACAGCGTGGTGGTCTTGCCCGAGCCGGTCGGGCCGGTCACCAGCACGATGCCGTGCGGCTCGGCGACCAGCTTCTGCATGGTCTCCAGCGTGCGGCCGGCCATGCCGAGCTTGACCAGGTCGAGCCGGCCGGCCGACTTGTCCAAGAGGCGCAGCACGGCGCGCTCGCCATGGCCGGTCGGCAGCGTCGACACCCGCACGTCGACCGGCCGGCCGGCGATGCGCAGCGTGATGCGGCCGTCCTGCGGCAGCCGCTTCTCCGAGATGTCGAGATTGGCCATCACCTTGATGCGCGACACGATGGCGGCGTGCAACTGGCGCTTCGGCTCGATCACGTCGCGCAGCTTGCCGTCGATGCGGAAGCGCACCACCGAGCGCGTCTCGAACGGCTCGATATGGATGTCGGAAGCGCCCTCGCGCAGCGATTCGGTCAACAGCGCATTGATCAGCCGGATGATCGGCGCGTCGTCCTCGGCTTCGAGCAGATCCTCGATCGCCGGCAGGTCCTGCGCCAGCCGGGTCAGGTCCATGTCGGCGGCGACGTCCTCGGCCACGTCGGCCGAATGGCTGTCGCTGCGCGAGAACAGCTGGGCCAGCCGCGCGTCGAACGCCGCCGCGGCGATGCGCTCGACGTTGACCGGCTTGCCCAGCATGCGGCGCAATTCCATCAGGCCGGTCAGGTCGGCGCCTTCGCGCAGCAGCACGTCGACCGAGCCGTCGCGCTCGGCGATGTCGACCACGCCGCGGTTGCGGGCGAAGCCGTAATTGGCGAGACGCGGGTAGCTCATGGCTTGGCGGCCGGCTCGGCCGGGGTCTTGGATGCGGGTTCCTGCTGCGGCGCGGCCGGGATCGCGCCCGGCGCCGGGGCCGAACCCATGATCGGCGCCACCGCCTTGCCCTGCTTGGTGTCGTAGGCCGGCAGCACCACCTTGGGCAGCGTCGGCAGCATCCAGCGGTTCTCCGGCTGGTAGCCGATCTGGGCGTCCTGCAAGAGCTGGTAGCGCTCGGCGCTCAGCGCCGCCGCGCCCTGGCCGTCGCGCAGGATCACCGGGCGCAGGAACACCATCAGGTTGGTGCGGTTGTTGGTGCGCTTCTCGTAGCGGAACAGGTTGCCCAGCAGCGGGATGTCGCCCAAGAGCGGCACCTTGCTGTCGGTCTGCGTCACCTTGTTCTCGATCAGGCCGCCCAGCACGATGATCTGGCCGTCGTCGACCAGCACCTTGTTGTCGATCGAACGCTTCTTGGTGGCGATGCCGGTGCCCGAGGTATTCACCGTGGCGTCGATGCTCGACACCTCCTGCGACACCTGCAGCGTGATCGCGCCGCCCTCGGACACCTGCGGCTTGATCTTGAGCTTGATGCCGATGTCTTCGCGGGTGACGGTGGTGAACGGATTCTGGTTGCTGCCGGTCGACGACTGGGTGCCGGTCACGATCGGGATGTTCTGGCCCACGATCATGCTGGCTTCCTCGTTGTCCAGCGTCAGCAGGTTGGGCGTCGACAGCACGTTGCCGTCGCCGTGGCTCTCGATCGCGGTGGCGATGGCGCCGAGCGTAGGCTGCTTGCCGTCGCCGCTGAGCGAGCCGTTGACCACGCCGAGCATCAGGCCGGCCGGCAGCGAGCCGTAGCTCTTGGTGGCGAGGGCGGCGGCCACCGAGCCCAGGCTGGTGCCGCTGGCGGCGGAGCCGAGGTTGGACATGCCGACGCCGTTGACCGAATTGTTGCCGCCGCCGAGCAGCCACTGGATGCCGAACTCGCCGCCGCGGTCGACCGACACCTCGGCGATCATCGCCTCGACGTAGACCTGGGCACGGCGCACGTCGAGCTTGTCGATCACCGAGCGCAGGTTGTTGTAGACGTTGTCCGGCGCGGTCACGATCAGCGCATTGGTGGTCGGATCGGCCTGTACCGCCACGCCGGGCGCCACCTGGCCGCCGCCGCTGCCGCCGAGCGACACCGCGCTGCTGGCCGGCGCCGACGGCGTGGCGACGCCGCCGGTACCGCCGGCGCCGCCGCTCGAGGTGACGCTGGTGAAGCTGCCCGACTGGGTCTGCGGCACGTCGCCGCCGGTCAGGATCGCCTTAAGGGTGGCGGCCAGCTTGGTCGCGTCGGCGTTCTTCAGGTAGATCACGTGGATGTTGCCGCCGGCCGCGCCGGGCTGGTCGAGGCCCTCGGCGATCTTGCGGATCTGCGCCAGGTGGGCCGGGTTGTCGCCGCGGACGATCAGCGTGTTGGCGCGCACGTCGGCCACCAGCGCGGTCTTGCGCACGCCCTCGAGCTGGGCGCCCGGCATCGCCGCCTGCACCGCCACGCCCGACACGCTGACCTCCGGCATCAGCCGGCCGATCATCTGCGCCACGTCGACCGCCGAGGCGTACTTGAGCGGCAGCGTGACCAGGTCGGCCGCGGCCGGCTGGTCGATGTTGGCCACGATCTGGTTGAGCCGGCGCACGTTGTCGGCGTAGTCGGTGATCACCAGCACGTTCGAGCCCGGATAGGCGGCGATCGAGTTGTTCGGCGTGATCAGGGGGCGCAGGATCGGCACCAGCTGGGCGGCCGACTCGTGCTTGAGCGGATAGACCTGGGTGATGATGCGGTCGCCGCCGACGCCGAGCTTGCGGTTCACGGTCAGGCCGTAGTTCTGCTTGGCGTCGGCCTCGGGCACCACGCGCACCGCGCCGGCCGTCTCGACCACCGCGAAGCCCTGCAGCCGCAGGGCCGACAAGAGGATCTCGTAGACCTCGCCGCGCGCCACCGGGCTCGACGAGACGATGTTGACCGTGCCCTTCACGCGCGGATCGAGCACGAAATTCTTGCCGGTGATCAGGCCGACCGCCTTGACCGTCGATTCGATGTCCGAATTGACGAAGTTGAGCATCACCTTGTCGTCCGCCGCCATGACTTGGCCGGCCAGGAGGACTGCGAGAGCGAGGGTCTTCAGCTTTTTCATAGGGCTCATTGGGCCTCGATGCGATAGCGCAAGGTCACGGGGCTGCCGTTGCGCACGAGTTCGATGGTGACGGTGGGCGCGTTGCTGAACGCTGCATAGAGCGCCGAGATATCGTTGGTGCGGCCCATCGGCGCACCGTTGACCGACTTGAGCACGTCGCCGCTCTGCAGGCCGAGCGGGCCGGCCAGCGGCTGGGCCGAGGCATTGGCCACGGTCACGCCGCCGCCCTCGGCGTCGGCCAGGCCGCGCGCCCATTCGGTGACGTTGAGGCTCTGCATGCCGCCGGCCAGCGCGGTCCGGTTCAATACGCGCTCGTCGCCGCCGCGGCGCATGCCGCGCGAGGGCGGTTCGCGATGGACCTGCTGCTGGACCTGCGGCGGCGGCGGCAAGGACGGCGGCGCCGGCGCGATCAGGCCGGGCTCGACCTGGGGCGGCGGCGTGTCGGCCGGCAGCACGCCCTGGGCGGCCGGCTTGGCGTCGAGTTCGAGCCGCTCGCGGCGGCCGCGGTTGTCGACCACCGCGTGATCGGAATTGACCTCGGCCAGCCGCACGCCCGATTCGAGCTCGTCGCCCTTGCGCACCGCCAGCGGCGCCTGGCCCGGCTTCTCGAATACCGCGGCGGCGAACGGCGTGCCGCTGGCGATCACGCCGCGCAGCTTATAGTCGAGCGTAGACGGCGCCATGTCGCCGGACGGCGGCGGGGCGAACAGGGCATTGAGCGGAGACAGGTCGAGCACCGCGCGCGGCGCGGCGGCCAGCGCGGGCGCCGCCACCGGCGGCAAGGCGCGCGGCGTGAGCGCCAGCCAGACCAGGCCCGCCAGCAGCCAGGCCACGACGAGCAGCAGCGCAGCGTTCAGGCAGCGGTAGAACCAGGGCGATGCGGGAAGGGAGACGATCATTCGGATGGGGGTCGCGGGCGTGATCGGAGGTAATCGGACGAGGCCGGACTACCGAACGTAAACGGGCAAAAGGTTCATGAACGCCAAATTTGAGGCGGCATTTATAGCAGCAAGCATCCCGGGCTGCCATCACACCGTCATGATTTGCCGCCGCCGGCATGAAATTCGCGAAATCGTGCGGCGGTGTTTGACACGGTCCGAAAAGCCGTGTTTAATCCGCCCCTTGCAACGACGCCAGTCGCAGCGAGCCGCGCGGAGCGGTAGTTCAGTTGGTTAGAATACCGGCCTGTCACGCCGGGGGTCGCGGGTTCGAGTCCCGTCCGCTCCGCCAAGAATACTGAGGTTGTTGCAGTGAACTGCAGCGATCTACCGAGAAGCGAATGACTTGACGCAACTCGGGACGCGTGGAAAAATGCGCGTCTTTCCGAAATCGGAAACACGGATTTCGGGCGGTTAGCTCAGGGGTAGAGCACTGCCTTCACACGGCAGGGGTCACTGGTTCGATCCCAGTATCGCCCACCAAGTCAGCCGAGAACCGCAAGGTTCGAAGCATAGGAGTGGTAGTTCAGTTGGTTAGAATACCGGCCTGTCACGCCGGGGTCGCGGGTTCGAGTCCCGTCCACTCCGCCAGCACAAAGAAAAAGCCCAGTCTTCGGACTGGGCTTTTTCTTTGTGCTGGCGTGGCCTGCGGCCCGCGCCGTGATCTATTCCTACTCCCCCGCCCTCGCCGCCGCGAGGGAGCCTCGCTGCGCTCGCGGCGCATCTTATATACGGTCCTGCTCGCTGAACCTGTCGCTTCTGCCGGGCACTCGCATCCTCAACACTTGATCTCTAGCACCCGCGATTGGCGCGAAGACAACAGCGGCGCGAGCAGCCGCGTTCGCCGCCGCGCCCGCTGCTATCCTGCCTACCCCATTTCGCCAGCCGAGTGCCCATACCATGGAAAGCGCCCGCACGTTCTTCGAACGACTGAACCGCGACTACCTCGAGGTCCACGAGACCAAGGAAAACCTGTTCTGGTCCACCTATATGGGGACCAGCGACGACCACGCCGGCTTCGCCCGCGCCGAGCAGGCCTACAAGGACTTCATCTCCGACCCGGCCCTGCTGGCCGAGACCCGCCGCCAGCTGGCCGCGGTCGAAGCCGAACCGGCCGGCGCCGAGCGCGATGCGCTGCTGCACGGCCTCAAGGGCTGGCTCGCGCTGTTCGAGAGCAATATCGTCGACAACGACGAGGCGCGCGTGCTGATGCGCGAGCTGATCGAGGCCGAGGCCGACCTGTTCGCCCGCCGCAAGGAGCTGCTGCTCGAACACGTCAACGAGCAGGGCGAGACCGAGGAGGCCTCGCTGTCGATGCTGGCCACCAACCTGGCCATGAACCCGGACGAGACCGCCCGCAAGAGCTCGCTGGCGGCCTATCGCCGGCTCGAGCGCTGGGTGCTCGACAACGGCTTCCTCGACATCGTGCGGCTGCGCAACCGCTTCGCCCGCGCGCTCGGCTACCGCGACTACTTCGACTACAAGGTGCGCAAGAACGAGAACATGTCGCCCGAGCAGTTGTTCGTCATCCTCGACGACTTCGAGGCCGCCACCCGAGACGCCAACCGGTGCGCCCTCGAGGCGCTTGCGGCCGACAAGGGCGAGGACGCGCTGGCGCCGTGGAACCTGCGCTTCCACATGAACGGCGACGTGCTGCGCCGGATGGACCCCTACCTGCCGTTCGGCAAGGGCTTGCAGCGCTGGGTCGACAGCTTCCGCCGGCTCGGCATCGCCTTCCGCGGCGCGACCATGCAGCTGGACCTGCTCGAACGCCGCGGCAAGTACCAGAACGGCTTCTGCCACGGCCCGATGCCGTCGCACTTCGACGACCGGGGCCGCTGGGTGCCGGGCCGCATCAACTTCACCGCCGAGGCCAAGCCCGACCAGGCCGGCAGCGGCTGGCGCGCGCTCAACACGCTGTTCCACGAAGGCGGCCACGCCGCCCACTTCGCCAACGTGACGCAGAATTCGCCGTGCTTCTCGCAGGAGTTCGCGCCGACCTCGATGGCCTATGCCGAGACGCAATCGATGTTCTGCGACAGCCTGCTGGAGGACGCCGACTGGCTCAAGCGCTATGCGCGCGATGCCGCCGGCGCGGCCATGCCCGACGAGCTGATCCGCGCCCGCATCGAATCGCGCCAGCCTTTCATGGCGCTGGAGGAGCGCAGCATCGCGGTGGTGGCCTACTTCGAGCGCGCGCTGTACCAGCTCGACGACGCCGCGCTGCAGCCCGAGGCGGTGCTGGCGCTGGCGCGCGACAGCGAGGCGCGCATCCAGGGCCTGGCCCAGGGCGCGCCGCGGCCGATCCTGGCGATCCCGCACCTGTTGAACCAGGAAGCGGCGGCCGCCTACCACGGCTACCTGCTGGCCCATATGGCGGTCTACCAGACGCGCGCCTTCTTCCTGCGCCAGTACAGCTACCTGACCGACAACCCGGCCATCGGCCCCTGCTGGCCGAGCACTACTGGGGTCCGGGCAACAGCATCGACCACGACGCCACGCTGCGCCGGCTGACCGGCGAGGGCTTCTCGGCGCGCTACCTGGCCGGCCAGTGCAATCTGTCGAGCGAAGAGGCCTGGGCCGAGGCGCAGCGCAGCATGGCGGCCGCCGAGGCGCGCGGCGAAGCGCAGGGCGGCCTCGGCGCGCTCGACGCGGTGATCCGCATCGTCGACGGCGACACCGTGCTGGCCGACAACGGCGAATCGGACGACGCCATGTGCGCGCAGTTCGAGCGCTGGGTGGCGGAGCGCTATCCGGCCGCCGTGCAGTGATCGCTACATAGATATAGGCAGGCCCCTGCAGGAGCGGCTTCAGCCGCGAATGGTGCAGCCATCGCTGCCGCCATTCGCGGCTGAAGCCGCTCCTGCATTCGGCCGGCGTCCGCCCTCGCCCACAAGTCGAACACACACGAGCGCCATCGAGCCATAAGGCACTAAAATCCCGCCTTTCCCGCTCCGCCCTTGCTGCACCATGCTTCCAGCCCAGTTCGACCAAGCCCTCGAAACCTGCCTGCTCCGCGACCGCCACGGCCTGCGGCAGAAGGCCCGCGCTCTGCGCGAACGCCTCAAGCAGAAGCAGCCGGCCGAACGCCAGGCCGAGGAGCTGGCCCAGGCCGTCGCCGCCTCGCAGGCCAGGTACGGCGCCCGCCGCGCCCGCCTGCCGCGGCCGCGCTTCGACGAGGCGCTGCCGGTCAACCAGCGCCGCGACGAACTGCTGCGCGCGATCGCCGACAACCAGGTGGTGATCGTCTGCGGCGAGACCGGCTCGGGCAAGACCACCCAGTTGCCCAAGCTGTGCCTGGAGCTCGGCCGCGGCGTGGCCGGGCTGATCGGCCACACCCAGCCGCGCCGGCTGGCGGCCCGCACGGTGGCGGGGCGGATCGCCCAGGAGCTGAACACCGAGCTCGGCGACACCGTCGGCTACAAGGTGCGCTTCACCGACAAGTCGTCCGAACTCAGCCTGATCAAGCTGATGACCGACGGCATCCTGCTGGCCGAGACCCAGACCGACCGCTTCCTCAACCAGTACGACACGCTGATCGTCGACGAGGCGCACGAACGCTCGCTCAACATCGACTTCCTGCTCGGCTACCTGCGCCAGTTGCTGCCCAAGCGGCCCGACCTCAAGGTGATCGTCACCTCGGCCACCATCGACGCCGACCGCTTCAGCAAGCATTTCGACGGCGCGCCGGTGATCGAGGTCAGCGGCCGCACCTATCCGGTCGAGATCCGCTACAAGGAACTGCGCGCTAACGCGCGCTCCTCATCCCAACCCTCTCCCCAGAGGGGCGAGGGTGCGAGCCCCGTGCGCTCCGCGCTCGATGACGACGACGCCGACCTCGAAATGGAAGAAGCGGTGGTCGACGCGGTGCAGGACGTCTGGCGCCACGACGGCCTCGGCGACGTGCTGGTGTTCCTGCCCGGCGAGCGCGAGATCCGCGAGACCGCCGAGGAGCTGCGCCGCGCCAAGATCATGGGCGCCGAGATCGTGCCGCTGTTCGCGCGCCTGAGCGTCGAGGACCAGCAGAAGGTGTTCAAGCCGAGCAACGGCCGCCGCATCGTGCTGTCGACCAACGTGGCCGAGACCTCGCTGACGGTGCCCGGCATCAAGTACGTGATCGACTCGGGCCTGGCCCGCGTCAACCGCTACTCGCCGCGCGCCAAGGTCGAGCAGCTGCAGGTCGAGAAGATCAGCCAGGCCAGCGCCCGCCAGCGCGCCGGCCGCTGCGGCCGGGTGGCCGCCGGCGTCTGCATCCGGCTCTATTCGGAGAAGGATTTCGACGCCCGGCCGGCCTTCACCGACCCGGAGATCGTCCGCTCCTCGCTGGCCGCGGTGATCCTGCGCATGCAGGCGCTCAAGCTCGGCCGGGTCGAGGATTTCCCCTTCATCGAGGCGCCGTCGGGCCGGCTGATCGCCGACGGCTACGCGCTGCTGCACGAGCTCGGCGCGGTCGACGAGCAGGGCGTGCTGACCCGGCTGGGCCAGGAACTGGCGCGGCTGCCGATCGACCCCAAGATCGGCCGCATGCTGCTGGCCGGCCGCGACGAGGGCTGCCTCGCCGAACTGCTGATCCTGGCCGCCGCGCTCAGCATCCAGGACCCGCGCGAACGGCCGTTCGAGGCGCGCGATGCCGCCGACCGCGCCCAGGCGCGCTTCGCCGACGAGAAGTCGGATTTCCTGGCGCTGCTCAACATCTGGCATTTCTTCGACGAGGAATTGCGCAACAAGAAGACCAACCGGCTCTTGGTGCAGGCCTGCCACGACCATTTCCTCAGCTATCTGCGCCTGCGCGAGTGGCGCGAATTGCATGCGCAGCTGAAGGAGATCGTCATCGACATGGGGTGGCTGCGCGAGGGTGGCGCCGAAGGCGCCGGGCACCCCGCGGCGTCCTCCTTGCGAGGGCTGGAAGCGGACAAGCACGCCACGGAAAGCCCCTCTCCCGCGCGCGGGAGAGGGGTTGGGGTGAGGGCGGCTGAAAATGAGCAGCACGCTCAAACCACCCTCACCCCAGCCCTCTCCCGCACGCGGGAGAGGGGCAGAGCGTGGCCGTACCCGTCCTGCCCAAGAAAGCCGAAAAGGAACGCCAGGCCGCCGAAGCCGCGCGCTACGAGGCGATCCACAAGGCGCTGTGCGCCGGCCTGCTGGGCAGCATCGGCTTCAAGCAGCCCGAGGACGACGAATACCTCGGCGCGCGCGGCATCCGGTTCAGCATCTTCCCCGGTTCCGGCCTCAAGAAGTCGCGGCCCAAGTGGGTGGTGGCGGCCGAGCTGGTCGAGACCACCAAGCTCTACGCCCGCAGCGTGGCCGCCATCCAGCCCGAATGGCTGGAGAAGCTGGCCGGCCACCTGGTCAACCGCGACTACTTCGAGCCGCACTGGGACGAAGGCCCGGCCCAGGTGGTGGCCAGCGAACGCGTCACGCTGTACGGCCTGCCGGTAGTGGCGCGGCGGCGCGTGCACTACGGCGCGGTCGATCCGGTGAAGGCGCGCGAGATCATGCTGCGCGAAGGCCTGGCCGGCCGCCGCTTCAATACCCGCGCGGCGTTCTGGCAGCACAACGAGAAGCTGATCAGCGAGATCGAGGAGCTGGAACACAAGGCGCGGCGGCAGGACGTGCTGGTCGACGAGGACGTGCTGTTCGATTTCTACGATGCCAAGGTGCCGCAGGAGGTGTTCAACGGCCACGGCTTCGACACCTGGCGCAAGGAGGCCGAGAAGGCCGCGCCGCAGCTGCTGTTCCTGAACCGCGACGACCTGATGCGCCACGCCGGCGAATCGATCACCGAGCAGCAGTTCCCGCCCGAGCTGACGCTCGACGGCATCGATCTGCCCTTGGCCTACCGCTTCGAGCCGGGCCACGCGCTCGACGGCGTGACGGTGCAGTTGCCGCTGCACCTGTTGAACAAGGTCAACGGCGCCGCCTTCGACTGGCTGGTGCCGGGGCTGATTCGCGAGAAGATCACGCTGCTGGTGAAGTCGCTGCCCAAGAGCATCCGCCGGCTGTGCGTGCCGGTGCCCGACTTCGTCACCCGCATGCTGCTCGAACTCGACCGCGCCGACCGCAAGGCGCCGCTGCTGCCGCAACTGGCCCACGCGGTCGGACGCGGCATCGGCAACCCGGTGAGCGTGGACGAATTCGATGCGACCGACCTGCCGGCCCACCTGCGCATGAACATCCGGGTGGTCGACGACGCCGGCCAGGAACTGGCCTCGGGCCGCGACCTGGTCGAACTGCGCGCCAAGCTCGGCGAAGCGGCGCAGATGACCTTCCGCGAAGTGGCCGCCCAGCCGACCGCCGGCAAGGCCGGGCCCGCGGGCGGCGGCAAGGGCAAGGCCGCGCCGGCCGCGGCCGCCTCCCCTGCCCCGTCGGCCAGGGCCGCCGCACCTGCGATCGAGAAGGACAACATCACCGGCTGGGACTTCGGCGACCTGCCGGCCAAGCTGACCTTCGACCGCGGCAACGCCAAGCTCACCGGCTACCCGGCGCTGGTGCCGCACGAGGGCGCCTGCGCGATCCGGCTGTTCGACGTCGAGAGCCTGGCCCAGGCCGAGCACCGCCGCGGCGTGGTGCGGCTGATGCAGCTGGAGCTCAAGGAGCAGGTGAAGCAGCTGCCCAAGTGCTTCTCCGGCTTCACCCAGACCGCGCTGCTGCTGCGCCACGTCGCCGATTCGGACAGCCTGATGGACGACCTGGTGGCCTGCATCTGCGACCGCGCCTTCGTCGGCGACGATGCGCTGCCGCGCAGCAAGAAGGATTTCGACAACCAGAAGCAGCGCGCCAAGACCCGCCTGCCGGCGGTGCGCGATGCCGCCTGGCGGGTGCTGCAGGAAGTCGCCGCCGAACAGCAGCAGCTGCAGGCCGTGCTGGCCAAGCCGGTGCGCTTGCAGAGCGAGCTGAAGCAGCAGCTCGGCCGGCTGGTCTACAAGGGTTTCCTGGCCGCCACGCCGTGGGAGCAGCTGCCGCAGCTGCCGCGCTACCTCAAGGCGATGAAGCTGCGGCTGGAGAAGTACAACGCCAACCAGGCGCGCGACGCCCAGCGCGGCGACGAGATCGCCGCGCTGTGGGCGCGCTGGGAAGCCGAGCAGGACAAATGGCGCAAGCAGGGCCGCGACCCGGCCCCGCTGGCGCCGTTCCGCTGGATGCTGGAAGAACTGCGCGTCGGCCTGTTCGCCCAGGAACTGCGCACGCCTTACCCGGTATCGGTGAAGCGGCTGGAGAAGATCTGGGCGGAGCTGGTGCGGCAATAAGGCAAAACGGCCGAAGCGGATCGACGCGCCCGGCGACAGGCGCGATGAACAGCCGAGGAATGCAACGCCGCAAGCTGGGCAGAGTAAGACGAAGCTAACGTTCTCGACGCACCCGTTGGGCATCGCTTCGCTCAGCCCAACCTACCGTGGTGAACGCAATGGCGAAAAATCGCGGCCAAACCCGCCATGCAAGCTGGCAACCGTGCCGGTTGCGGCATGAGCGAAGCGACATGCTTAGCTGCAGGCCCTACGAAGAACTGACGAGCGCCAGCGAGGCTCCCTCTGGACCACCCCGTGAAGTCTTCGACTTTACGGGGGCCCCGGTGGCGGCGAGGGCGGGGGAGTCGGGGTGAATCAGGGGTAAGCGCACGCCGGTTCAGCTCGCACGAAACGCAAGCGCCCGGCTCAGCCGGGCGCCCGCACAACAGGTCGATTCAACGATTACGCCAAATCAGACCAGGCGCTTACTGCCGGTAATCGACCTTGGCCTTGGCGACGCAAGCATCCTTGGCATCGCCCGACAGCGCATCGCACTTCTCCTTGGCCAGCTTGTATTCGGCCTCGCGCTTGTCTTCGCCGGCGGCGGCCCAGGCCTTGCCGGACTTCTTGTCGGCCTTGGCGTCGGCCAGCGCGGCTTCGTGATCGGCCTTGGCCTTCTTCTTGCAGACATCCTTGTCGTTGCCCGACATGCCGTCGCAGGCCTTCTTGGCCGCGTCGTACTGCGCGTCGGCCGCGTCCTTGGCCTGGGTGTAGTGGGCGTCGGCCGCCTTCTTGTTGGCCTTGGCCACGTCGTCGGCCGCGGCCGGCAGGGCCAGGCCGAGGCCCAGCATCAGGGCGGAGAGCGTCGTCGCGATATGGATGCGTTTCATTTGGCTTTTCCTCTTCGTCGGTTGAAATCGCCGCCCGCATGCAGCGGGCGAAACAGGTGATGGAGCGATCTCAGCCAAACCCATGCCAACCAAATAAATCCATTCATTTCAATTACTTATTGAAACAGCCCGGACAGCGGCCTGTAGCATTTACATGCCGCCGTTCCCTAGGCTGCAAGAAAAGGCGAGGTTTTCGCCCGGGCCAGGCCGGCGCTAGCGCGCTGCGGCGCCCCAGCTCAGCCGGTCGAACTGGAACGGCATCGCCGGCGACGGCGCGACGCCGCTCAGCCCCTTGCCGTAGGCCAGCGTGGCGAACGGATAGGCCAGCACCGCCCACGGCATCTCGACGGCGAAGCGCCGGGCGGCCGCTTCGTAGGCCTTGCCGCGGCGGGCGCGGTCCGGCGTCGCCCGGGCGGCGTCGACTTCGGCATCGAAGTCCGCGTCGCACCAGCGCGCGGTGCTGCTGGCCGCCGCCTCGCAGGTCAGCAGGTTGGCGTAGAGCTCGTCCGGATCGGTGCTGTTCATCCAGCCGGAGATGATCGCGTCGTGCTCGCCGGCGCGGCCGCGGCGGCCCAGCTCGGCGCTCTCCATCGCCACCACCTCGGCCTTCACGCCGAGCTTGGCCCAGTCGGCCTGCACCAGCTCGGCCGTCAGCCGCGGATTGAGATTGGAGGCGCCGCCGCCGACGCGCGCCCAGATGCGGGTGGCGAAGCCGTCGGGGAAGCCGGCCTCGCGCAGCAGCCGGCGCGCCTGCGCCAGGTCCGGCCCGCTGGCCGGCTGCGCCGGCGCGCCCCACAGCGATTTCGGCGAATACGGCAAGAGGCCGGTCTCGGCACGGCCGTCGAACACCGCGCGGACGATGGCCTGGCGATCGATCGCCAGGCTCAGCGCGCGCCGCACGCGGGCGTCGTCGAACGGCTTCCTGCGCGTATTGAAGGCCAGGAAGGAAGTGATCTGCGGCCGGTAGCTGCGCAACGCCACCCGGCTGGCGCCCTCGAGCGCGGCGATGTCCTGCGGCCGCAGGCTCTCGGCCAGGCCGCATTCGCCGCTGCGCAGCTTCTGCACCCGTACGGCCGGGTCCGGGTCGATGCTGAAGATCAGCTTGTCGATCGCCGCCCTGCCCTTGAAGTAGCCCGGATGGGCGGCATAGCGGATGGTGGCGCCGCGCGTGTACTTGAGCAGCTGGTAAGGCCCGGTGCCGACCGGCTCGCTGGCCAGCCGGCCGATCTGGCCGGCTCGGGCCAGCCCCTCTCCGTATTCGGCCGAGACGATCGAGAACGGCCACGACGCCAGCAGCGCCGGGAACGGCGCATAGGGCTTGGCCAGCGTGAAGCGCACGGTGCGCGCGTCGAGCTTGTCGACCGCGGTGATCAACGCCGCCCAGTTGCCCGAGACGGCGCCGGGGAAGCCGGCCGGCGCGGCGGCCGCGCCGGGATGCCTGGGATCGAGCTGGCGCCGCACGCTCCAGACCACGTCGTCGGCATCGAGCGGCCGGCCGGGCTTGAACCACGGCGTGGCGTGGAAGGCGACGCCGCTGCGCAGCGTGAAGGTCCAGACCCGGCCGTCGGGCGTGACGCTCCATTTCTCGGCCAGCTCGGGCACCAGAGCGCCGCTGGCCGGCGCGTAGCCGACCAGCCGGTTGTAGAGCGGATAGGCGGCGGCGCGGTGGGTGGCGGCGGTATCGGACAACGCCGAATCGAAGCCGTCCGGATCGCCGTCGGCGCAGAATACCAGCGCCGGCGCGGCCTGCGCCGCCGACGCCAGCAGCGCTGCCGCCAGCATGCCGTGCCAGCGCCGCCACAGTGCGGCGCGATGCCGCATCGGCGCCCTGCCCGCCGCAACGCCGCCATCAGCCCAGCACCGCGCGGGCCGCCGCGTGCAGCGCCGGCGTGGCGGCCACCAGCACGCTGCCGTCCGAATCGCGGTCGAGCTCGCCGCCCTGCCAGTCGGTCATCACCCCGCCGGCGCCCTTCACCACCGGCACCAGCGCGGCGAAGTCGTGCAGCTTGAGGCCGGCCTCGACCACCAGGTCGTAGCCGCCCGAGGCCAGCAGCGCATAGGCATAGGCATCGCCGCCCCAGACCGTGAAGCGGCACTGCGCCTGCAGCCGGGCGAAACCCTCGCCGGCCGCGCCGGGCAGGTATTGCGGCCCGGTCGAGCCGAGCCGCGCGGCGGCCAGCGCGGTGATGTCGGAGGTCTGCGTGGCGACGCCGTTGAGCGTGGTCGACCGGCCTTCGACGCCGACCCAGCGCTCCGCCAGCACCGGCTGGTCGATCAGCCCCAGCACCGGCCGGCCGTGGTGCAGCAGGCCGATCAGGGTGCAGAAGGTCGGCCGGCCGACGATGAAGCTCTTGGTGCCGTCGACCGGATCGAGCACCCAGACCCACTCGGCCTGGTCGCGCTCGCGGCCGAATTCTTCGCCGACGATGCCGTGCTCCGGCAGCTCGGCCGCCAGGATCGCGCGCATCGCCTGCTCGGCCCCGCGATCGGCCTGGGTGACCGGGCTGGCGTCGAGCTTGTCGTCGATGGCGAGGCCGCTGCGGTAGTGCGGCAGGATGGCGGCGCGGGCGGCGTCGGCGAGGCGGTGGGCGATGGGGAGGAAGGCGGCAGCGGGGTGCATGGGGGTCCTTTCGGGGAGGGCGCCATCTTAGCTTCAATGCGCTTGGGCGCGCAGCCGGTCGGCCCCGGCCGGGTTGTTACCGTCGTGCCTTGCGGCAATACAGGCGGTTGCTATGCTCGATACGAGACGGCGGGCATGAACCCGCCGCAGAGGGAGGAAGCATGCAGGCACCGCATACCGTGCAGGACGTCGCCCTGGCCCATGTCCGGCCCGCGCCCGAGAAACCGTCCGGCTGGGACGTCCATCTTCTCCACGAACATCTTCACGAGGTCGCTCGCCTCGCCGCCGAGCGCGCCACCGTCTTCGCCGCCGAGGAATGGGCTCGGCTGGCGGGCCGCTGGCACGACCTCGGCAAATACCGGCCGCCATTCCAGGGCAAGATCAGGAAAGGCAGCGGCTTCGATCCGGACGCCCATATCGAGCAAGGTGGCCGGGCCAATCATTCGACCGCCGGTGCCTTGCATGCGATCGAGACGCTCAGGCAGCGTCACGGCAGCGTCGGAGAACTGGCCGGCCGCGTCCTCGCCTATCTGATCGCCAGCCACCATGCCGGGCTGTACGACTGGGAATCGAACGTCAGCGCCGGCTTGAAGGCGCGCCTCGCCGATGCAGAATCCCGTCGGGAATACGATGAAGCGCTGTCGGCCCGGCCGGCTGCCGACATCCTGGCCGACGAAGATTTCAACCCAGGCCCTTCGCTCAAGGCCGTCCTGGCTGCCGAACACGACCAGCCCGGCGCATACGCGCTGTGGGTACGCATGCTGTTCTCCGCGCTGGTCGACGCCGACTTCCTCGATACCGAGCGCTTCATGGACCCGGCCCAGTTCGAGCGCCGAGGCCGCTTTCCCGCCATCGCCGAATTGCGTGCCGCCTACGACGCCCATATGGCCCGCTTCGGCGAACCGGCCGGCGCGGTCAACCAGTTGCGCGCCCGGGTCCTGGCCCAGTGCCGCTGGAAGGCTAGCGAAACGCCGGGCGCCTTCTCGCTCACCGTCCCTACCGGCGGCGGCAAAACCTTGGCCAGCCTCGGTTTCGCGCTCGAGCACGCGTTGCGCCACGGCAAGCGCAGAATCGTCTACGCGATCCCCTACACCAGCATCATCGAGCAGACCACCGACGTATTCCGCCGGGTATTCGAAGGCCTGGCGGGCGATCCGGTGATCGAACACCACAGCCAGGCCGAGCGCGACGGCGACACGCTGGCGAGCCGGCTGGCCTGCGAGAACTGGGATGCGCCGCTGATCGTCACCACCAACGTACAGTTGTTCGAGAGCCTGTTCGCCGCCCGCACCTCGCACTGCCGCAAGCTGCACAACCTGGCCGGTAGCGTGATCGTGCTCGACGAAGCGCAGCAACTGCCCCCCGAGTTCCTGCAGCCGATCCTCGACGTATTGCGCCTGCTGATCGCGCACTACGGCGTGACGGTGGTGTTCTGTACCGCAACGCAGCCGGTGCTGACCCATCGCGAGATGCTTGATCCACGCCATGGCCTGCGCGGTTTCGAGGAAGGCCAGGTCTGCGAAATCATCGACGATCCCGACGCCCTGTTCGATGCGCTCAAGCGCGTCGCGGTCGAGCTCCCCGCCGATCTGGCCGCGCACGGCGATTGGGACGAAATCGCCGCGGCCATCGCTGCCGAGGATTGCATCCTGGCCATCGTCAACCGCAAGTCCGATGCGCGCGAACTGTGGCGGCGGCTGCCCGAGGGTGCGATCTGCCTGACCACCGACCTGTGCGGTGCGCATCGAGCCGCCCTGCTGGCCGAGATTCGCACCCGGCTCGACGGCCGCCGCACGGGCAGCGATCCGCGCCCCTTGCATGTCGTGAGCACGAGTCTGATCGAGGCCGGCGTGGACGTCGATTTCCCGGTGGTCTGGCGAGCGCTGGCCGGCCTGGATTCGATCGCGCAGGCAGCCGGCCGCTGCAACCGCGAAGGCCGGCTGGACGGACTGGGACGGGTCAAGGTGTTCGTGCCGCCGACCGGTGAACCGCGCGGCACGCTGGCGCTCGCGGCCGGCGCCACGCGCGCGGTGCTGCACGGCTACGACGATCCGGACGGCAGCCGGCTGCTGGCCGACCGCAATGGCATGTGGCGCTACTTCAGACGTTACTACGCCGACTGCGGCGGCCACGACCAGCGCGGGATCGTCGATCTGCTGCATCGGGATGTCCTCACGCCCCGCCTGGACGGCATGCTCGCGGTGGCCTTCCGCACGGCAGCCGAGCGTTTCAGGCTGATCGACGACGAAGAACGAGTCACGGTCTACGTCTGCTATCCGGCCGGCGATGAAAAAGTACAGGCATTGCTGGACCGGCTCGCACAAGGTCAGGCCGAACGCTGGTCGATCCGTGCGCTGCAGCGCTATGCGGTGAGCGTGAGAAAGAAGGATATGCAACGCATGGGGAACGACTTGCATCCGGTGCTCCTGGACAGCTACATCCTGATCAATCCGCTGCGCTATCACCCGGAACTCGGATTGAACACGGAACAGGTCGCGATCTACAACCCGAGCGCCACGGCGCTCTGAGCCGCATACCTGGAGGAGCGATGAATCGGTTCTGCCTCGAAGTCAGCGGTGACTTCGCCTGCTTCACCCGTCCCGAGATGAAGGTCGAGCGCGTCAGCTACGACCTGATCACCCCGTCCGCCGCCCGCAACGTCTTCCAGGCCATCTTGTGGAAGCCCGAGATCGACTGGCGCATCCACCGGATCGAAGTGCTCAAGCCCATCCGCTGGATCAACCTGCGCCGCAACGAAGTCGGCAAGACCGTGCCGGCCGGCGCAGTCGCCAGCGCGATGAAGCAGGGTCGCGGCGCGCTCGGGCTTTACATTGAAGAAGAGCGGCAGCAACGGGCCGGGCTGTTCCTGCGCGACGTCGGCTACCGGCTGCATGCCGAATTGACGGTCAAGCCGGAAGCGCGGGCCGCCAATCCCCTGGCCAAGTATCGCGAGATGTTCGCGCGCCGCGCCGAGCGCGGCCAATGCGTGAACCAGCCTTATCTCGGCTGCCGTGAATTCGCGGCCAGCTTTCGCCTGGTCGATCCGCTCTCCGAGCCCGCCGACCGGCAAGACTTGAGCGAAGCCGACCGCGCCGAACTCGGCTTCGGCAAGCCGCGCGACCTCGGCTACATGCTGCATGACCTCGACTTCTCCGACCCGGCCGATCCACAGCCGCGCTTCTTCCGGGCCGAACTGCACGACGGCGCGATGGCGGTGCCGGACTGGCAGGAGGCATTGGCATGATCCTGCAAGCGCTCGACAACTATTACCGGCGCCGCGCCGCCCATCCCGAGCCGGCTCGCCGCCTGCCCGCGGTCGGGCTGGTCGAGCAGCCGATCGGCTACCTGATCGAGATCGATCCGGCCGGCCGACTGGTGCAATTGCAGAAGACCGGCGAGATGCGCGGCAAGAAGCACGAACCCAGCCGATTCCTGGTGCCGCGCGGCGTGAAGAAGACCTCCGGCGTCGCGGCCAACCTGCTGTGGGATAGCGCCGAATATGTGCTCGGCGTGGACACGCGCGGCAAGCCCGAGCGGGTGGCCGAGCAGCATGCGGCTTTCCGCGCCAAGTTGGCGGCCTTGCCCGAAGCGGTCGCAAGCGACACCGGCATACGCGCCGTCCAGGCCTTTTTCGACCGGCTCGACCTCGCCGCGCTGGCGCAACTACCGCAATGGGCCGATATCGCCGATACCAATCCGACCATGACTTTCCGGCTACTGGGCGATGACGCGCTGGTCTGCCAGCGCCCGGCCTTGCAAGCAGCCCCGGAGCCAACCGACGACGATGCGACTCTGGAGGCCGCGATCTGCCTGGTGCGCGGCCAACCGGACACGGTCGCGCGCCTGCATCCCGCCATCAAGGGCGTATGGGGTGCCCAGACCTCCGGCGCCAATATCGTCAGCTTCAACCTCGACGCCTTCAATTCCTACGGCAAGACGCAAGGCAACAACGCACCAATCGGCGAAACGGCGGCTCAGACCTATACCACTGCGCTGAACGCCCTGCTGGCGCGCGACTCGACCAATCGCGTCCAGGTCGGCGATGCCTCCACCGTGTTCTGGGCCGACGTCGACGACGAACCGATGGAGGCCGGCCTGGCCTTCCTGCTTGGCGAGCCGGCCAAGGACGACGACCCCGATCGCGGCATCGCCGCGGTCCAGGCCATCTTCAAAGCCATCGAAAGTGGCCGCTACCAACACGAGGCGGGCTCCCGCCGCTTCCATGTGCTGGCCCTCGCCCCCAACGCCGCCCGCATCGCCATCCGCGACTACCACGACCTGCCGCTGGCCGAGCTGGCGCCGCGCATCAAGCGGCACTTCGACGACCTGGCCATCCAGGGCGGGCCGAACGATCCGCCGCATCCGTCGCTGTTTCGCCTGCTCGCCGCACTGGCGGCCCAGGGCAAAGCCGACAACATCCCGCCGCGGCTGGGCGGCGAAGTGCTGCGCAGCGTGCTCGACGGCCGCCCCTACCCCGCCCAGCTGATCAACCTGGCCGTGCTGCGCTGCCGGGCCGAACGGAAGGTGACCTACGCCCGCGCCGCCATGATCAAGGCCTGGCTCAACCGCGATGTCCGCGCCAAACATACCGAGGAGAAGGAGTTTCAAGTCATGCTCGATACCAGCAACAACCATCCCGGCTACCGCCTGGGCCGGCTGTTCGCGGCGCTGGAGAAGATCCAGGAAGAAGCCCAGCCCGGCATCAACGCCACCATCCGCGAACGCTTCTATGGCGCCGCTTCCAGCACGCCGGCCACGGTATTCGCCACCTTGCTGCGGCTGTCCAACCACCACCTGGCCAAACTCAAGCCCGGCCGCAAGGTGAACCTGGAGCGCCTGCTGGGAGAGATCAGCGGCGGCCTAGCCGACTTCCCGGCCCACCTTAGCCTGCCCGACCAAGGCCGCTTCGCGCTCGGCTACTACCACCAGCGCCAGGACTTCTTCACCAAGCGCAGCGCCGATACCGACAACACCGCCCCGAGGAGCAATGAGCATGGCCATCGTCCACCGTTACGACTTCGTCCTCCTGTTCGATGTGAAGGACGGCAACCCCAACGGCGACCCTGACGCCGGCAACCTGCCGCGCATCGATGCCGAAACCGGCCATGGCCTGGTCACCGACGTCAGCCTCAAGCGCAAGGTGCGCAACTTCGTGGGCTTGGTGAAGGGCGAGACGCCGCCCTACGAGATCTACGTCAAGGAAAAGGCCATCCTCAACCAGACCCACGAACGCGCCTACGTCGCTACCGATAACGGCGAGTTGCTCAAGGGCGAGGAGAAGAAGCGCAAGGGCGGCGGCGATGCGGTGACCGCCGCCCGTAACTGGATGTGCGCCAACTTCTACGATGTGCGTACCTTCGGCGCAGTGATGAGCACCGGCGTCAATTGCGGCCAGGTGCGCGGGCCCGTGCAACTGACCTTCGCGCGCTCGGTCGCGCCCATCGTATCGCTCGAACACAGCATCACCCGGATGGCCGTGGCCACCGAGGCGGAAGCCGAGAAACAGGACGGCGACAACCGCACCATGGGCCGCAAGCACACCGTGCCCTATGGCCTCTACGTCGCCCACGGCTTCGTTTCCTCCTTCCTCGCCAAGCAGACCGGTTTCTCGGACGACGACCTGGAACTGCTGCTCAAGGCACTGGAACAAATGTTCGAGCACGACCGTTCGGCCGCCCGCGGCGAGATGGCTACTCGCGGGCTCTATGTGTTCAAGCACGAGTCCGAGCTTGGCAATGCTCACGCCCATAGCCTGTTCGAACGCATCCAGGTTCAGCCTGTGGACCCCAGCAAGCCGGCACGCGACTTCGCCGACTTCCGCGTGACGGTGAACGATGCGGATCTGCCGACCGGCGTGACCTTGCAACGGCGGGTCGGCTGAAGTCCTGAGGTTGCACGCCGGTCAGCGCTTGCAAACCACCTGCCATGGAGTCGCCCGATCCGATCCCCATCAGCGCCCTCCAGCACTGGCGCTATTGCCCGCGCCAGTGCGCGCTGATTCATCTGGAGCAGGCGTTCGATGACAATCTGCACACGGCGCGGGGCAATGCGCTCCATGCCCGGGTCGACACGCCCGGCGCCGAAACCCGCGCCGGTTGCCGCATCGTGCGCGCGCTGCCCCTATGGAGCGACCGCCTCGGCCTGAGCGGCAGGGCCGACGTAGTCGAGTTCCTGCCCGACGGCACACCCTACCCGGTCGAATACAAGCACGGCCGTCGCCGCGTGCGCGACTTCGACGAATTGCAGTTGGCGGCTCAGGCGATCTGCCTCGAAGAAATGACGGGCCGATCCGTCACCGAGGGTGCGCTGTTCTACGCCGGATCGAAGAAACGCCGTCCAGTTCGCATCGATACGACCTTGCGCCAGGCCGTGGAAGACTGCACCGCGGCGATCCGCTCCACCTTCGCCGCGGGCCGGCTCCCGCCACCAGTCAATGACGAACGCTGCCGCGAGTGCTCACTCCGCGATCGCTGCCAACCCGAGGCGCTGGCGATACCCGAGCAGCAAAGGCAATTGCTGGCGCGTCTGTTCGAGGTCGACGAATAGCCATGCAACTGCTCAACACGCTTTACGTCACCACGCCCGACGCCTACCTACGGCTGGACAACGACACGCTGCGCGTCGAAGTCGGCCAGGACACCCGGCTGCGCGTACCGCTGCATCACCTGAGCGGCGTGGTCACCTTTGGTCATGTCATGCTGTCCACGCCGCTGATGCATCGACTTGCGGAAGAGGCCATCACGCTGACACTCCTTGACGCCAATGGCCGTTTCAAGGCGCGACTGGAAGGACCACAGAGCGGCAACATCCTGCTGCGACAAGCTCAGCACCGACGAGCCGCGGAAATGGCCTTCGCACTGATGACGGCGCACGCATGCGTCGCCGGCAAGATTCGCAATGCGCGGCAGGTTCTGTTGCGAGGCGCTCGTGAGGCCAAGAGCGAATCGGAACGCGCGCAGCTCGAGCGTGGCGGCAACGATCTGGCGGCTAGCCTGCGTGCGCTACCCGGCGCCATCGACCTCGATACGGTAAGGGGGCTCGAAGGCGAAGCCGCCCGCCAATACTTCGCCCGATTCAATTTGCTGATCCGCCCGGATCGGCGCGACGCCTTCCATTTCGATGGCCGAACACGCCGGCCACCACGAGATCGGCTCAATGCCTTGCTGTCCTTTCTTTACTCGATGTGGACCAGCGACTGTCGAGCGGCGTGCGAAGCAGCCGGGCTCGACCCACAGCTCGGCTTCCTGCACGTGGTGCGTCCGGGCAGACCCGCACTGGCACTGGATTTGGTGGAAGAGTTCAGGCCGTTTGCCGACCGCCTGGCGCTGAGCCTAATCAATCGCAGGCAGATCGACACGACGAGCTTCGTCGAACGCGAGGGAGGCGCCGTGCTACTGGAGGGTGATGCGCGGCGCGACATCGTCGTTGCCTTTCAGGAGCGCAAGCAGGAAGCCTTGCAACATTCATTGTTCAAGGAAGCGATCCCGCTCGGCCTGATGCCCTTGGTCCAGGCACGGCTGATGGCTAGGGCGATCCGCGGCGAAACCGAAGGCTATCTGCCCTTCGTATTCAAGTAGAGCGCCGGCATGCTGATCATCGTCTGCTACGACGTGAACACCGAGACGCGCGAAGGCCGCCGTCGCCTGCGGCGAGTGGCCAAGGTCTGCGAAAGTACGGGACAACGCGTGCAGAAATCGGTATTCGAATGCCAAGTCAACCAGATGCAATATGAGGATCTGGAACGGCGACTGCTGGCAGAAATCGAACCGTCCGAAGACAACCTGCGCCTGTATCGCCTGGCGGAAACCCGTGGTTGCGAAGTCAAGGAACACGGCATATTCCGAGCAACCGACTTCGAAGGCCCACTCGTGCTTTGAAGCGGACAGGCGCATATCACGTTGAGTAGACGAGTACGCCGGCCTAGAATGACTCGCGCGAACCTGGATCAACCGTCAATCATCTGAAGGGTTCGCGCAGTCTCGCAAGCCATTGATGAAGCAATGCTTTCTTCGAATCCATCCCCATCCCATCCGGCCAAGCTAGTGACATGTGGCTTAGGTTCGCGCAAAACGGGCATTTATGCCTTCGATGCCAAGCATTTCGATGCGTGGCGTTTCAGCCGTCAGTGATGACGGCTGTGAATTGAAACAACCTGGTCGCCGACGCCTTCGACGGCAGCGGTGTTTCAGCCGTCAGTGATGACGGCTGTGAATTGAAACGTCTCCCGAACTGCGCGTATCGCGCACATCGGCCGTTTCAGCCGTCAGTGATGACGGCTGTGAATTGAAACGACTACAAGCACGGCCAGGGCGTGACGGTGGAGGGTTTCAGCCGTCAGTGATGACGGCTGTGAATTGAAACTACAGCGGCTGCTACGCCCGGGCCACCGTGACCGTTTCAGCCGTCAGTGATGACGGCTGTGAATTGAAACCTTTGCAATTCCCTCGGATACCCGGCCTATGAAGGTTTCAGCCGTCAGTGATGACGGCTGTGAATTGAAACAAGTGGCGGGCCATGATATGGATCTCCTCTATTTCGTTTCAGCCGTCAGTGATGACGGCTGTGAATTGAAACAAGAGCGCCGGCCGGGCCTTCCTGCAGTTCGCCGTTTCAGCCGTCAGTGATGACGGCTGTGAATTGAAACTGCCGCAGACAAACGATGCCCACGTGATGAACGGTTTCAGCCGTCAGTGATGACGGCTGTGAATTGAAACGAGCTCGGCTTGACCACTCCGGGTGATGTTCGAGTTTCAGCCGTCAGTGATGACGGCTGTGAATTGAAACGTGTTGCATGGTTTTCTCCTTGCGGTTGATCTTGTTTCAGCCGTCAGTGATGACGGCTGTGAATTGAAACTTCAGCCCCGGCCAGGGCTTCCGCGCTGCCGAAATGTTTCAGCCGTCAGTGATGACGGCTGTGAATTGAAACAGGTTCTTGATCATGGTGGAGTCCTTCAAATTACGTTTCAGCCGTCAGTGATGACGGCTGTGAATTGAAACTTTTAGCGGGCTGACATTCACCGGCGATCTGAAAGGTTTCAGCCGTCAGTGATGACGGCTGTGAATTGAAACATTGATGAGGTTGACGTCGCCCTGACGGCCTATGTTTCAGCCGTCAGTGATGACGGCTGTGAATTGAAACTCGGCAATTTCGACGGTGTCGCCGGCCATTGCGGTTTCAGCCGTCAGTGATGACGGCTGTGAATTGAAACGACTGCTGTGTCGAAACCCGCCGCACTGGCGCCGGTTTCAGCCGTCAGTGATGACGGCTGTGAATTGAAACGGGAATTCCCTGTACGCCCCCAGGTAGTCGCCGGTTTCAGCCGTCAGTGATGACGGCTGTGAATTGAAACATGAGGAAGCTGGCCGACGCGATCGGCATGCCGCGTTTCAGCCGTCAGTGATGACGGCTGTGAATTGAAACCAGCCGGTGCGCGAGCATTGCACCGCGTAGTCGCCGTTTCAGCCGTCAGTGATGACGGCTGTGAATTGAAACTTGCTGACTGGTCGAACGTCGGACCAATTTTGACCAAGTTTCAGCCGTCAGTGATGACGGCTGTGAATTGAAACGCCACTGGTGATTACCGTAGGCTGGAATACCGGACGTTTCAGCCGTCAGTGATGACGGCTGTGAATTGAAACTTCTTGATCGCCGCGAGCTTGGCAGCTTTGCGCCGTTTCAGCCGTCAGTGATGACGGCTGTGAATTGAAACCGCCAGCTCGCCCCGCATTGCCAGCGCCAGGCCGTTTCAGCCGTCAGTGATGACGGCTGTGAATTGAAACGTTTTCGCGGGCCTGGCTCAGCATACTGTCGAAGTTTCAGCCGTCAGTGATGACGGCTGTGAATTGAAACCGCGGAGGTACAGGGAGCCGCCGACGTGCAGGCGTTTCAGCCGTCAGTGATGACGGCTGTGAATTGAAACAGCGTCATCTCCCTGGTTAGGCTGGTTGATCGTCGTTTCAGCCGTCAGTGATGACGGCTGTGAATTGAAACATTGGCGTTGATGCTCATGCCAAAGCGCTTGCCGTTTCAGCCGTCAGTGATGACGGCTGTGAATTGAAACAATCTGCCTGCTATGTCAGTTCGAGCGCGGATAGTTTCAGCCGTCAGTGATGACGGCTGTGAATTGAAACTTGTCGTGCGGCGATGATTTCACTGGGCGGCGGGTTTCAGCCGTCAGTGATGACGGCTGTGAATTGAAACGGATTATCGGAGGTGGACGGTGATGGAAGCCAAGTTTCAGCCGTCAGTGATGACGGCTGTGAATTGAAACAGGGTATTCGTAAAAGTGGGTTGGAAACTGCTTCGTTTCAGCCGTCAGTGATGACGGCTGTGAATTGAAACCCAGGCGTGATTAGGCATTGTCTTCGCTCCTTGCGTTTCAGCCGTCAGTGATGACGGCTGTGAATTGAAACTTGTTGACAATGCGGCGATAGCGCTTGAGACATTGTTTCAGCCGTCAGTGATGACGGCTGTGAATTGAAACACCGACAAATTCGCCAGCGGGAAAGCCGATGCCTGTTTCAGCCGTCAGTGATGACGGCTGTGAATTGAAACTTCGGGTGTTAGGGGCCACATGCTCACACCCTCACGTTTCAGCCGTCAGTGATGACGGCTGTGAATTGAAACACGTTGGACATGTTGGACATGGCTGCTCCCTCTCGTTTCAGCCGTCAGTGATGACGGCTGTGAATTGAAACAATTGATGAAAGATTTGGTTGTGCCGAAGATTGAGTTTCAGCCGTCAGTGATGACGGCTGTGAATTGAAACCGATTATCGTCGGCCGCGGGCTGGAGGATTTTGTGTTTCAGCCGTCAGTGATGACGGCTGTGAATTGAAACTGGTCACCCTGCCCGGCAGTGGTGGCATCCGGGCGTTTCAGCCGTCAGTGATGACGGCTGTGAATTGAAACTTCTCGGGCGGTGGTTTCTGTTTCATGTTTAGGTAGTTTCAGCCGTCAGTGATGACGGCTGTGAATTGAAACATACTTCTCCAACAAGGTGCCAGACCGACCATATGTTTCAGCCGTCAGTGATGACGGCTGTGAATTGAAACTGGCGCTTGGTTTTGGTATTCGCGCGATTTGAAGTTTCAGCCGTCAGTGATGACGGCTGTGAATTGAAACATCAATGCGGTGTTCTCGGCCAAGAAGCGATATGGTTTCAGCCGTCAGTGATGACGGCTGTGAATTGAAACCTTTCGGAAGTCGAACGAGTAGTAGGAATCAAGTGTTTCAGCCGTCAGTGATGACGGCTGTGAATTGAAACAGACCTGGCGCCGGAAGGCCGACGAGGCGCTACGGTTTCAGCCGTCAGTGATGACGGCTGTGAATTGAAACGTGAGCAACAACTACGATTTCGGCGGCCACTCCAGTTTCAGCCGTCAGTGATGACGGCTGTGAATTGAAACACTCTTCGGTCCACCAGCCATACAGCGCCGAATCGTTTCAGCCGTCAGTGATGACGGCTGTGAATTGAAACGTCGTCATCGGGCCGTCGGGTCGGATCGACCCAGGTTTCAGCCGTCAGTGATGACGGCTGTGAATTGAAACCCTGGCGGCGGCGCGAGCGGCTCCCAGCTCCGCAGTTTCAGCCGTCAGTGATGACGGCTGTGAATTGAAACTCGGGACTGGCACAGGCCGATTCGCCGGTGACGGTGTTTCAGCCGTCAGTGATGACGGCTGTGAATTGAAACTGGGAACAGAACGGCTGCAACCAGCTGGCCGACGTTTCAGCCGTCAGTGATGACGGCTGTGAATTGAAACGAATTGGGGATCAACTGGATCAGCTGTTGCAGGCGTTTCAGCCGTCAGTGATGACGGCTGTGAATTGAAACCTGATCAATTACGCTCTCAAGATCGGCGTTCGGGTTTCAGCCGTCAGTGATGACGGCTGTGAATTGAAACAGCCAACCCCAACCAAGGAGAACCCAGATCATGGCGTTTCAGCCGTCAGTGATGACGGCTGTGAATTGAAACGCGTGACCCTTGTGAGCGAGCATCCCTCTCTTTCGTTTCAGCCGTCAGTGATGACGGCTGTGAATTGAAACTGGCGCAATCTGACCCGCATCCGGGGCGGCTCAAGGGTTTCAGCCGTCAGTGATGACGGCTGTGAATTGAAACAAGCTGAAATCGCACGCCAGCTTTTCCATGCCCAGTTTCAGCCGTCAGTGATGACGGCTGTGAATTGAAACTTTTACTCCCGCTGGCATCGACAGGCGTAGTGCGGTTTCAGCCGTCAGTGATGACGGCTGTGAATTGAAACCGTGACCGCGCGCGGGTCCACGTCCCAGACCGACGTTTCAGCCGTCAGTGATGACGGCTGTGAATTGAAACACCAGGAAAGCGCGAACCTCGGCCAGGTGCGTGCGTTTCAGCCGTCAGTGATGACGGCTGTGAATTGAAACTCGCCAATCGACGTGCCGTCGCCGACCTCACCAACGTTTCAGCCGTCAGTGATGACGGCTGTGAATTGAAACCGGAAATTGGTGATGGCGCCGAGCCAGGGATAGGGTTTCAGCCGTCAGTGATGACGGCTGTGAATTGAAACTTACACCTGCTGCGGCGCCATGTTGCGACGCAGGTTTCAGCCGTCAGTGATGACGGCTGTGAATTGAAACACGGCGGAAGAAGCCGACAGATACGAAGACATAGTTTCAGCCGTCAGTGATGACGGCTGTGAATTGAAACATGTCTCGCTCGATGTATTCGAGCGGCAGCAGGTGTTTCAGCCGTCAGTGATGACGGCTGTGAATTGAAACTACTACTCGAGCTCGCCGACGATCGAGGGCGCGAGTTTCAGCCGTCAGTGATGACGGCTGTGAATTGAAACTACGGCGAGCAGGGCAGCCTCGCCGAGCTCGCTGGTTTCAGCCGTCAGTGATGACGGCTGTGAATTGAAACTGGATCATCCGCAGCGCGGTGGCGTCGTTCTCGGCGTTTCAGCCGTCAGTGATGACGGCTGTGAATTGAAACCAGTCGATGGGCTGGCGGGCCGGATCGAAATAGTCGTTTCAGCCGTCAGTGATGACGGCTGTGAATTGAAACGTCGTCCCGGTGCTCGTGATCGTGCCGCCGACGGTTTCAGCCGTCAGTGATGACGGCTGTGAATTGAAACAATTTCAGCAAGGCGCAGGAACAGACCTTCCAGGTTTCAGCCGTCAGTGATGACGGCTGTGAATTGAAACTGCATCACCGGCAGCGCGCTTGCCGCCATCGCCGTTTCAGCCGTCAGTGATGACGGCTGTGAATTGAAACGCGATGTAACCGGCCGCACTGCCGCGCCCCCAGTCGTTTCAGCCGTCAGTGATGACGGCTGTGAATTGAAACAAGCGCGCCGGCGCCGAGCGCCTGCCCGTCGTCGGTTTCAGCCGTCAGTGATGACGGCTGTGAATTGAAACTTGACCATCTCGGCCAGCATGGCCGGCGTGATGGTGTTTCAGCCGTCAGTGATGACGGCTGTGAATTGAAACCAGTACGTCGAGGTGCTGGGGCAGGTGGAATTGGGTTTCAGCCGTCAGTGATGACGGCTGTGAATTGAAACTCGGTGAAGCCCAATAACCGCCGCGGCAGCTTCGTTTCAGCCGTCAGTGATGACGGCTGTGAATTGAAACAGCAGCGATTTCAGCGACCGAAAGGGCAACACCTGTTTCAGCCGTCAGTGATGACGGCTGTGAATTGAAACGTGTCCCACACCATGAGGCGATCCGGCTTCGCCGCGGTTTCAGCCGTCAGTGATGACGGCTGTGAATTGAAACGTCGGCCGCGGCGCGCGCCTGGCGGTTCGCCACGGTTTCAGCCGTCAGTGATGACGGCTGTGAATTGAAACACGGCCTGCAGGCCGTTCGTGCGCGGTCTACCTTTGTTTCAGCCGTCAGTGATGACGGCTGTGAATTGAAACGCGCAGACCATCTCGGCGGGTGTCAGCGCGGTCTAGTTTCAGCCGTCAGTGATGACGGCTGTGAATTGAAACCCGCGAGTGAGGTGCCGCCGCATCAGCGCCCGCTGTTTCAGCCGTCAGTGATGACGGCTGTGAATTGAAACTCTCCGAGCGCGCCCACGGCCGCGCCGAATCGGGGGTTTCAGCCGTCAGTGATGACGGCTGTGAATTGAAACTCTTCGGCCGGTACTCACCGCCGGCAGGTGCACTGTTTCAGCCGTCAGTGATGACGGCTGTGAATTGAAACTGCTCGCGCTGCGACGTCGACCGCGACTACTGCGCGTTTCAGCCGTCAGTGATGACGGCTGTGAATTGAAACGTAGGCGCCGGCGATCGCGTTGCGCAGCCGGCGTTTCAGCCGTCAGTGATGACGGCTGTGAATTGAAACTTGAGCTGGTCCGGTATCGAGGAGCAGGCCGAGGCAGTTTCAGCCGTCAGTGATGACGGCTGTGAATTGAAACGATTGCAGCCACGTATTGACCGGCCCGATCCAGGGTTTCAGCCGTCAGTGATGACGGCTGTGAATTGAAACCACTGCAGCGGCTCGATCTGCTCAGGCGGAACAGGTTTCAGCCGTCAGTGATGACGGCTGTGAATTGAAACTTGACGGTGACATGTCCATCGAAATACCACCCGAGTTTCAGCCGTCAGTGATGACGGCTGTGAATTGAAACAAGTTCCTGGGCCTCTACACCCCGGCCACCGATAGTTTCAGCCGTCAGTGATGACGGCTGTGAATTGAAACTTGCCGTTCGGCGCGTACAGCAGCAGGTTGCGGAAGTTTCAGCCGTCAGTGATGACGGCTGTGAATTGAAACTCCGCTCACCGGCATCTCGGGACCGGAAGGTTGGTTTCAGCCGTCAGTGATGACGGCTGTGAATTGAAACTTGCTGTCGCCGGCCCACCCGGAGCCGGACATCTGTTTCAGCCGTCAGTGATGACGGCTGTGAATTGAAACGCGAGCAGAGCGCGCATCACGATGCCGTCTCGTCGTTTCAGCCGTCAGTGATGACGGCTGTGAATTGAAACAACACGGCCGGAATCCCAGCAGCGCACCTTGACGGTTTCAGCCGTCAGTGATGACGGCTGTGAATTGAAACGGCGATCGGCACTGGAACGATCCGCTGCGCTGGGATTTCAGCCGTCAGTGATGACGGCTGTGAATTGAAACCGGCCATTCCTGGCGCGACGGCGAACGTCGGCAGGTTTCAGCCGTCAGTGATGACGGCTGTGAATTGAAACGGCGATCGGCACTGGAACGATCCGCTGCGCTGGGATTTCAGCCGTCAGTGATGACGGCTGTGAATTGAAACCGGCCATTCCTGGCGCGACGGCGAACGTCGGCAGGTTTCAGCCGTCAGTGATGACGGCTGTGAATTGAAACTGGTGTGGACCCGCGCCGGCGGCCAGGTGCTGCCGGTTTCAGCCGTCAGTGATGACGGCTGTGAATTGAAACAGGTTGTCGCCTCGAGTGCCGGCGGCCAGCGCAGTTTCAGCCGTCAGTGATGACGGCTGTGAATTGAAACTCGGTGGTGTTGCCGTTGCCGTAGTTGATGGTCGTTTCAGCCGTCAGTGATGACGGCTGTGAATTGAAACTTTGAACAGCCCTCATGATTCGAACGCACGATTGGTTTCAGCCGTCAGTGATGACGGCTGTGAATTGAAACAGGAGACGAGCATGACCCCTGTCGAAGTCCACATGTTTCAGCCGTCAGCGATGACGGCTGTGAATTGAAACGGATTGCGGCGCAGCAGCTCAAGGGCTGCCGCATGTTTCAGCCGTCAGTGATGACGGCTGTGAATTGAAACTGCAGCACGCGTTCGCCGATCCACTCGCGAAAGCGTTTCAGCCGTCAGTGATAACGGCTGTGAATTGAAACATCGGCTACGTGGCGAAATTCGCCCGTGTGATCGGTTTCAGCCGTCAGTGATGACGGCTGTGAATTGAAACGCCGTTGCGACGTTGCGCCGGGCAGTGATCGTCGGTTTCAGCCGTCAGTGATGACGGCTGTGAATTGAAACATCGTGGACGTCGACGGCGTCGACGTGTCGTGGACGTTTCAGCCGTCAGTGATGACCGCTGTGAATTGAAACCGCTTCGGATGCGGATCAAGTCCACGTTGGTCGTGTTTCAGCCGTCAGTGATGACGGCTGTAAATTGAAACATGCCTCCAGAATGACTGCCTGCTGCACTTGGATAGTTTCAGCCGTCAGTGATGACGGCTGTGAATTGAAACTGGAGCATCCAGGGGCTACTCGGCCAGCTGGTGCGTTTCAGCCGTCAGTGATGACGGCTGTGATTTGAAACAGCCCATCGTCGAGCTCGAGGTCGACCGCGCCGAGTTTCAGCCGTCAGTGATGACGGCTGTGAATTGAAACCACAGCCGCACCCAGCCGCGCTCGACCGTGCGGACCGTTTCAGCCGTCAGTGATGACGGCTGTGAATTGAAACGCGCAGCTGTACCTGTGCCAGTTCATCGACGACGTTTCAGCCGTCAGTGATGATGGCTGTGAATTGAAACTTGTGCGCCATCTCTTTTATCCAGCGGAGCGTTGCGTTTCAGCCGTCAGTAATGACGGCTGTGAATTGAGACCATTTGAATTTCATGCGCGCACCCGATAGCTCGGGTTCCAGCCGTGAATTGAAACCATCTGACCAGCGCGTACGCCAGCACGTTGTCCGGTTTCAGCCGTCAGTGATGACAGCTGCTAGCACTTCAGCGGCGCATATATCGGCTTATACCGGTACGGCTTCAGCCCTCAAAAATGACTACCATAAACGAAACAGTCATCGCCACCTCGACCTCAATTATTCAGTCTTCGTTCCTGCGTCCAGGTCAATCGACGCCGAATTCACGCAATACCGCAACCCGGTCGGCCCCGGCCCGTCGGGAAACACATGCCCCAGATGCGCATCGCACACCGCGCACAGGATCTCGGTGCGCACCATGCCGTGACTGGTATCGACCTTTTCGGCCACCACGCCGGGCAGCGCCTGCCAGAAGCTGGGCCAGCCGCAGCCGGCGTCGAACTTGGTGCCGGAGACGAACAGCGGCGTGCCGCAGCAGATGCAGTTGTAGGTGCCGGGCGTCTCGGTGTCCCAGTAGATGCCGGTGAAGGGCGGCTCGGTGTGGGCGTGGCGGGTGACGCGGTACTGCGTCTCGCTCAGCTGGGCACGCCATTCGGCGTCGGTCTTGACCACTTTGGCCATGGGGAACTCCGATCGTCAGCAGGGGTTGCATGCGGACAGGCCGTCGCGGCCGGGCTGGCCGGCCTCGGGCCCTGCGCATGGTTGGGACCTCGTCCTGTCTAGATGGTGCACGATCGCGCCGATTGCAAGCCGCTTGCGCCACCGCAAAGCCCGGCTGGGGCGCCATGCTAGACTTGCCGTCTTCGTCGAACTCCATGCAAGAAACTGACATGCAGCAGCCCTGGCAAGACTTCGCCCCGCCCGCCGATTACCTCAAGGACCGCGTCATCCTCGTCACCGGCGCCGGCCAGGGCCTGGGCGAGGTGGCCGCGCTGGCGCTGGCCGCCCACGGCGCGACCGTGGTGCTGACCGGCCGCAACGAGAAGAAGCTCGGCCGCGTCTACGACGCCATCGAGGCCGCAGGCGGCGCCAAGCCGGCCGCCATCCCGGTCGACCTGGCGGCAATGGGCGACCAGGACTGCGTGAACTTCGCCAACCTGATCTGGAAGGAATTCGACCAGCTCGACGGCATCGTTCATTGCGCCAACGGTTTCAACCACCTGTCGCCGCTGGTCAACCAGAAGCTCGAGGAATGGGTGTCGATGTACCGCGCCAACGTGGCCGCGCCGTTCGCCATCACCCGCGCCGCGCTGCCGCTGCTCAAGCGCGCCGACGACGCCAGCGTGCTGTTCGTGGTCGAACAGCATGCCTTCGACCCGAAGGCCTACTGGGGCGGCTTCGTCACCACCCGTGCCGGCCAGGCCGCGCTGGCGGCAGTGGCGGCCGACGAGTGGGACAAGCCGCCCTTCCCGCGCGTCAACGTGCTGGTGCCGGGCCCGGTGAAGTCGCCGTTCCGCACCAAGACCCATCCGGCCGAGAACAAGGACGCGATGCCCGCCGCCGCCGAGATGGCGCCGGCCTTCCTCTGGCTGGCCGGCCCGGCCAGCCGCGAGGTGCGCGGCCAGACCTTCCGCTTCAACCCGGCCGACACCGTCGGCGAGGCCGCCGCTTGAGCCAGCCCGTCGCCGTCCGCCTCGACAAGTGGCTGTGGGCCGCGCGCTTCTTCAAGACGCGCAGCCTGGCCGTCACGGCGATCGAGGCCGGCCATGTCCACCTCGGCGGTGAACGCGCCAAGCCGGCACGCCAGCTCAAGCCCGGCGACACGCTGCGCATCCTGGCGCCGCACGGCGAATTCGAAGTCGAGGTGCTCGCGCTGAGCGAGCAGCGCGGCCCGGCCGAGACCGCGCGCCAGCTCTATCGCGAAACCGAGGCCAGCCAGGCGGCGCGCGAGCGGCGCCGCGAGGAACAGGCGCTGGCGCCGCAGTTCGACCATCCCGACGTGCGCGGCCGGCCGACCAAGAAGTGGCGGCGGCAACTGCAGTCGTTCGAGCGCGGGCAGGACTGAAACCCCGCCGCCTCGGCTCGCCCTCGAAACGAACAGGCCACCTTGCGGTGGCCTGTCTGTTTTCGGGTTGGCGCGTACTGCCGACGCGTCACTGCTTGGACTGCATCAACTCCACCACCGCCTTGATCTTGGGCTTGAGCCCGGCGTCGGCACCGTCGGCCTGTTTCTGCGCCCATTCGATCGCGTTCATGCCGTCGCCTTCCTTCTCGCCGATCGCCTTCTTGCCGGCCTTGCTGACCAGCAGCGTGGCCGCCTCGAGCGAGCCGCTGAGCGCGGCATAGCGCAGGAGGCTGTACTTGCCGCACTTGAAGTCGCCGTATTCGCGGCGCAGGTCGACCTCGGTCTCGTCGAGCGTGCGGCGCAGGCTCGAACGGTCGTCCACCTTGATGTAGTCGCAGATCTTCTGCAGGGCACGCAGGTCGTCGTCGGCCTGGGCGCCGGCCACGAGCGCGGTCGCCGCGAGGCAAAGCCAGAGTCTGTTGGTCATGGCGCGGGATTCCTTTGCAATGGCTTGGTACTGGGTATTCATCTCGTGCGTTCCGGGCTCAGACCTGGAACTGCGCGACCTGGCGCTGCAGCCGTTCGGCCAGTTGCGACAGCTCGCGGCTCGAGGCGGCGGTCTGGTTGGCGCCGACGGCGGTCTGCTCGGCGATCTCGCTGATGCCGACCACGCCCTTGTGCAGGTGGCGGGTGGTGGCCGACTGCGCGTCGGCGGCCTGGGCGATCTCGCCGCTCATGCTGTCGACCTGGCGCATGCTGGAGAGGATGGCAGCCAGCGCGCGGCCGGCCTCGCCGGCCTGCTCGACGCTGGCCACCGTGCCGCTGCGGCTCTGCGTCATGGCGCCGACCGCGTCCTTCACGCCGGCCTGCAGGCGGGTGATCACCGACTGGATCTCGCCGGTGGATTCGCGCGTGCGGCTGGCCAGCGTGCGCACCTCGTCGGCCACCACGGCGAAGCCGCGGCCCTGCTCACCGGCGCGCGCCGCCTCGATCGCGGCATTGAGCGCCAGCAGGTTGGTCTGCTCGGCGATGTCGCCGATCACGGTCAGGATGCGGCCGATGTCCTTGCTGTAGCCGTCCAGCCGCGTCACCACCTCGGCGGTCGACTGGATATGGCCGGCCAGTTGCTCGATGGTCTGGATGTTGGCGGTCACCACGTCCTGGCCGCGCTCGGCGATCCCGCGCGCGGCGCGGATCTCGGCCAGCGTGCGGTCGGCGCCTTCGGCCACCGCGCGCACGCTGTCGGTCATGGCGGCCATCTCGCGCACCATCTCGTCGGTCTGGCGCTTCTGGTTCTCGATGCCGCTGCTGGTCTGGGCGGTGATGGTGGCGCTCTGCTCGCTGGCCTCGGCCAGCTTCACCGCGCCGCTGGCGATGTCGACCAGCATGGCGCGCAGCCGATCGGTCAGCTCGTTGGTCCAGCGCGCCAGCTCGCCGAATTCGTCGCGGCTCTTCACCTCGACGCGGCGCGTCATGTCGCCCTCGGCGATGCGGCGCAGCTGCGCCACCACCAGGGCCAGCGGCTTGCGGATGCTGTTGGTGACCCACAGCGCGGTGACCAGCGCGATGCCCAGCGCGGCCAGGCTCATGACCACGATGGCGGCCATGGCGAAGCCGCTGCTGCGGTCGGCGCTCTGCTTGGCCGCCGCGACGCGCTCGCCGGCCAGCTTGCCGACCTGGTCGAGCTGCTTGCGCGTCTCCTCGATGCGCTGGTTCAGCAGCGCCAGCGCCTTGAGCGACTCGGCGTCCTGCTCGAGCGAGCGCACGTAGGTCGGCATCAGCGCCTTGTCGCCCTCGAGCACGGCCAGGTAGTCGCCGAGCAGCTCGTGGATGTCGGCCACCGGCTTGGCCTCGCCGACCGCCTCGTAGCCGGCGCGGATGTCGGCCGCCACCGGCGCGACGTCCTTGGCGGCGATGCGGGCCGATTCGAGCTTGTTCTGCTGCAGCGCCTCGGTCGCCACCAGCACCGCGCGCTTCACGTCGCGGCGCAGCTTGTTCAGCACGTCGGGCTTGCCGGCGTGGCTGTCGAGCGCGTCGGCGATCAGGCCGTCGAGCTCGTCGGCGCTGTCCTCGAGCTGGCCGCGGGCGGACTTGAGCTTGGGCAGCAGCTCGGCGAACTGCTTGTGCGAGGCGAACAGCGCATCGGCCGCCTGCTGCACCGAGACGATGCCGTCGCCGAAGCGGCGCGCCGCGCTGTTGAGCGCCTCGTCGTTGGCGCCGAGGCCCTGCAGATCCTGGCGCAACTGGCCGATCCGCTTGGCGGTGTCGGCATAGCGCGCCTCGAGCGCGGCGAGCTCGCCGGCGTCGCGGCTGGCGTGATAGCCGTCGGCCAGGCGGCCGGTTTCGAGCAGGGCGACCAGCACCGACTGGCTATGGCCGCGCAATTGAGTGGCTTCGCTGACGTTGGAAAGGCTGCGGCTCATGCTGGCCTGGCCGAACAGGCCGGTCAGCCCGACCGCGAGCAAGAGCGCCGCAACGACGAAAAAACCGGTGGCAATGCGCTGAACGACGGTAAGTCGCGAGAACATCCGTTTCTCCCTTTACAGATGTACCAAACGCCTCGCTACGGTCGACGATACCGGTCTCATTCGGTACCGCGGCCTGCCGAGGCGTTATCTATTAGCAGTTCATGATTCAACCATAGGGTAGCCATGCCGGGGTCATGAATGCCGGGGTGTCGTAACTACGCCACGCATGCGGCAAAAATGCATATTGAGTGACGCGATGTGGCATCGGCACCACGCGGTGCAAAGAAAACGCAATGCCGTCCTGCTAATTTGAGCGTTTGCTTGGTCAAATCGCGATTCCGGCTGCCCGCAGCCGGATCGGCTTCTATTGTTTGATTTGGTTTAGGCGATGGCCAGGCAGATCGTCAATGGAACCGAACACCAAATCATGGAGAGAGATGATGGATAGACGGCATTTTCTGAAATTCGGCAGCTTCGTCACCGTGTCGGCCGCGACCGCGGGCCTGGCCGGCTGCGGCGGCAACGACGGCAACACCAACTCGCCGATGCCGACCACGCCTGATGCGCCAGCCGCCACCGGCAGCAACTGGAAGTTCCCGCAGAGCGTGGCCTCGGGCGATCCGCGCCCGGACAGCATCATGCTGTGGACGCGCGTGGTGCCGACCAGCGCCGACGACGTGGCCACTGCCGGCACTGCCGCCAATCTCACCATCAAGGTCCAGGTCACCGACGCCGACAACGCCGCCAAGATCGGCACCACCGGCGCGCTGACCGGCACGCTGGCGGTCGACGCCGCCGTCCCGGTCTACGCCCAGTACGACAACACCGTGCGCCACAAGGTGACCGGGCTGTCGGCCGGCAAGACCTACTACTACCAGTTCGTCGCCGGCGACGTGCGCTCCAAGGTCGGCCGCTTCAAGACCGCGCCGGCCAAGGACGCCGACGTCGCCCAGCTCAAGTTCGCCTTCCTCAGCTGCCAGGACTGGAGCATCAACCACTGGGGCGCCTACAGCACGCTCAAGGACGAGAACATCGACTTCTTCGTCCACCTCGGCGACTACATCTACGAGACGGTCGGCGAGGCCTTCCAGGTCGGCGCGGTCGAGTCCGCCCACACTGCGCTGACGCTGCCCAACGGCACGCTCAAGAGCGCCGGCAGCGACGCCAAGTACGCCACCACGCTGGCCGACTACCGCTACCTGTACAAGAAGTACCGCACCGACGCGCGCCTGCAGGCGGTGCACGAGCGCTTCGCCATCATCGCGGTGTGGGACGACCACGAGTTCAGCGACGACTGCTGGAACGACGCGCAGACCTATACCAACGGCACCGTCAGCGCCACCGGCGGCGACAACGAGCACCAGCCGACCCGCCGCCGCGAGGCCAACCAGGCCTGGTACGAGTACATGCCGGCCGACATCTTCTTCTCGACCGATCCGCGCGACAGCTACTTCAACGTCAAGATCTACCGCGAGCTGCAGTTCGGCAAGCTGGCCCACCTGGTGATGACCGACGAGCGGCTGTACCGCACCGACCACGTGATCCCCGAAGCCGCGCCGAACCCGGCCACCGGCAATCCCGTCGGCAGCATCGGCGCCCGCTACATGGTGCCGGAAGCCACGCTGGCCGCGGTCGAGGCGCAGAAGATCGCCGCCACCGTCGGCAAGCTGCCGGACGAGCTGATCTTCGTCTCGATCCTCGGCCAGACCCAGCGCGACTGGTGGAAGACCACCATGAAGGGCTCGGCCGCCACCTGGAAGCTGTGGGGCAACGAGGTCTCGCTGCTGAAGATGGGCGTCGACGGCACCACCGCCATCGCCACGCTGCTGGCGCTGCAGGCCGTCGCCACGCTGGCCACCGGCATCGGCCAGGCCGCCACGGCCACCGGCAGCACGCCGCGCGGCGCCGCTTTCGTGGCGGTCAAGACCACCGGCGGCAACGACGCCCAGGCCACCACCGCGGTCGGCGCGCTGGCCACGGCCGACGGCATGGCCGGCGGCACGGCCGACCAGGCCACCCTGGCCGGCGCCATGGCCACGGCCGGCTTCACCGATGCCACCCAGATCGGCGTGACGGTGCAGGCCTACCTGGCCGCCCGCGCCGCCGCGCCGGCCGGTGCGGCCACCCAGGCCGTCGCCGGCGCCCAGGTGATCGCCTTCGGCTTCATCAAGCCCAACGTGGTGGCGCTCAAGCAGAACTCGCCCTTCATCCCGGCCGACAAGAAGGCGGGCCTGACGCCCTACTTCACCCGCTTCGTGCTGAACGCCGACCAGTGGGACGGCTACAACGCCGAGCGCAAGGCGCTGATGAAGCATCTCAAGGACAACAGCATCAAGAACGTGGTCGCGCTGACCGGCGACATCCACGCCTTCTATGCCGGCACGGTGAACGACGACTACACGGCGGCCGGCGGCGGCACGCCGGTGATGGTCGACCTGGTGACCGCCGGGGTGAGCTCGGACTCCTTCTTCAGCTACCTGCGCGACGCGGTGGGCAGCCTGTCGTCGGACCTGGCCACGCTGGTCTACTACCCGCTGAGCATCCCGGTGACCGGCCTGGGCACGGTCGACCTCAAGGTCAACCTGCTCGACCACACGCTGCGCGCCTCGGCCGTGACCGCCGCCTCGCTGGCCGAAGGCCTGCGCGTGCAGTTGCGCGGCGCGCTGGGCGCCAAGGGCGTGCCCGAGGCCCAGCTCGACGTCACCACCACGGCCGTGCTGACCTCGCTGCAGGCCAGCCCGAGCTTCACCGGCCAGCTGGTGCCGCTGGCGCAGCAACTGGCCGGCATGAACAGCAACCCGTGGCTGGCGCTGGCCAATACCGACGCGCAGGGCTACGCGCTGGTGACGCTGACCCCGGCCGGCCTGAGCTGCGAGTTCCGCCAGGTGAACAAGCTGGTGGCCGGCAACGCGCCCGCGACCGTGGTGGCCAAGGTGACCACGGCGACGGTGGCCAAGGATGTGGCGGCGGTCACGATCTCCTGATCTCGATCGCGGCCTCATCGCTCAAACGCCCCGCTTCGTGCGGGGCGTTTTTGCTTGTCGGTCCGATAAGCGCACGGGCGCCAAACCGCTCGGCAGGTCGGGCTTGATGCCCGACCTGCGACGGCCGTTCACCGCAGGAGCGGCTTCAGCCGCGAACGGTGGCGGTGGAACTGGCGTCTTCGCGGCTGAAGCCGCTCCTGCAGGAAAGCTCGACGACGGATCGCGCCGGCGGAAACCGCATTCAGCCGCCGGCCTGCGGCAGCGGCACGCCGGCCGCCTGCCCCGCCAGCACGCGCCGGTAGAAGCCGCCCAGACGCTCGGCCGTGGCCGGCGCGCTCCAGCGCTTCGCGTACTGGCGCGCCTCGCCGGCCAGCTCGGCGCGGCGGTCCGGGTCGGCCAGCAGGTCGACCAGCCTGGCGGCGAAGTCGTCGGCATCGTCGCTGGCGCAGGCGCAGCCGAGACCCGGCGACAGGATGTCGTGCGCGCCCATGGCCGGGATGGCGACCACCGGCAGGCCCATCGCCATCGCTTCGAGCAGCACCAGGCCCTGCGTCTCGGTGGTCGAGCCGAAGGCGAACAGGTCGGCCGCCGCATAGCAGTCGACCAGGCCGCCGGCGCGATCGAGGTAGCCGATGAAGCGCACGTGGCGGCCGAGCTCGAGCCGCTTGGCCAGCGCCTCCAGGTGCGCCTGGGCCGGGCCCTCGCCGGCGATCAGCAGCAGGAAGTCGGGCCGCTGCTGGCGGACCCGGTGGGCCGCATGCAGCAGCAGGTCGATGTTCTTCTCGTGGGCGACGCGGCCGACGAACAGCGCCACCTCGCGCTCGGCGCCGATGTCGTTGCGGCGGCGGAAGCCCGCGCCGTCGCCGGCGCTGAACTGGCCGAGCGGGATGCCGGTCGGGATCACCTCGATCGGCACCTCGACGCCGTAGCCGCGCAACGCGTCGCGCATGGCGGTCGACGGCGCGATCACGCCGTCGGTAGCGTTGCACTGGCTGCGCGAGAAGCGCCGCGCGATGGCGCGGGTGAAGCCGGCCGGCAGGATGCGCGCGTAGTGGTGCAGGTATTCCTCGAAGAAGGTGTGGTAGGTGGCGACCGTCGGCAGCGACAGCGCCTGCGCCAGCTCGAGTCCGGCGTAGTGGGCGACGAAGGGGGTCTGGATGTGGACGAGGTCGTAGCCGGTCTCGCGCAGCCGCGGCAGCAGCCGGCGCAGCTGGCCGCGCCGCATCATGCGGTCTTCGGGATCGAAGGCGAGGTAGCGCGACGGCACGCGCATCAGGCCGGGCTCGGCCGTCTCGTTCGGGTAGGCCGGCACCACCAGGTCGACCTCGACGCCGTGGCCGGGCAGCTCGCGGCGGAAGGTCTGGATCGAGGTCGAGACGCCGTTGACCCGCGGAAAGTAGACATCGGACACCATCAGCACGCGCATCGCATTTTCCCGGAGGTCAAATGGCTGCACGCTAGCGGCGGCGCGTGACGGGCGGATGACAAGGGAGCGGCGGCGCGCCGGCCGGCCGGCTGCGGCGCCGGCCCGTCTCGGAGGAGTCGGCCGCGCCGCGCAGCCCGGCGAGGCCCGGCCTCCGCCGCGGCCGGCGCCGGCGCTCAGTCCCCCGCCAGCACCGCGCGGTCGCGGCCGGCGTCCTTGGCCGCGTAGAGCGCCTCGTCGGCCGCCGCCACCAGGCGGGCCGGGTCGGCCCCACGCGCGGGCGCATCACGGCGATGCCGATGCTGGTGGTCACGTGCGGGGCGGTCGGCGAGAAGGCATGCGGGATGCCGGCCGCGATCAGGCCGTCGCGGATCCGTTCGGCCACCCGGCGCGCGCCGGGCGCGTCGGTGCCCGGCAGGAGGATGACGAACTCCTCGCCGCCGTAGCGCGCGACGAAGTCGCCGGGCCGTTCGGGCGCCTGGCGCAGGATGGCCGCCACCCGCTTGAGGCAGTCGTCGCCGAGCTGGTGGCCGTAGCCGTCGTTGTACTTCTTGAAGTGGTCGACATCGAGCATCAGGATCGCCAGCGTGTCGCCGCTGCGCGCCGCCCGCGCCCATTCGTGCGCCAGCCTCGAATCGAAGGCGCGCCGGTTGGCGACGCCGGTCAGGCCGTCCTGCTGGGCGATGCGGCCGAGTTCCATATTGGCTTCGAGCAGCTGGGCGTTGGCGGCGTTGAGCGCCTGCTGCATGGTCTCGAGCTCGTCGATGTTGGCGATCAGCTTGGCCTCGAAGGCCTTGCGCTCGGAGATGTCGCGCATCACCGCGGTATAGAGCCGCTTGTTGCCGAGCTGGATCTCGCTCAGCGTCAGCTCGAGCTCGAACACGCTGCCGTCTTCGCGCCGGCCGTCGACCTCGATGCGGCGGCCGACCTCGGCGCCGTCCTCGCCGTCGCCGACCAGGCTGCGGAAGAAGCCTTCGCGCCTCCCGCCCGGCCGTCGGGCAGCAGGATGTCGATCGACTGGCCCATCACCCGGTGCAGGCCGTAGCCGAACAGCTCGGCCACCGCCGGGTTGAGCGCCTGCACGCGGCCCTCCTCGTTCACCACTACGATGGCGTCCTGCACGCTTTCCAGGATCGAGTTGATCAGCGCGTCCTCCTCCACCATCTTGGCCTCCATCGCGCGCACCTCGCTGAGGTCGTGCACGATGGTGGCGGTGAAGGTCGGGTCGCGGCCGTCCATGCGCGGCGCGACGATCAGCTGGCGGGTGTCCATCACCCGGCCGTCCGGCAGCACCCACTGGGTGTCGCCCTGCCAGGGCCGGCCGGCGATCGCCTGCGGCACGGCGATGTTGACCAGGAGGTTGCGCGACCACTCGGTGTAGTTGCCCAGCACGTCGATGTCGCTCAGCGGCGCGTCGGGCGCCAGGCCGCGCAGGCGGCGGCCGGCCTGGTTCAGGTAGAGCACCCGGCCGTCGAGCGAGGCGACGCCGACCATGTCGGGCAGCGCCTCGACCACCGCGTGCAGCCGGTCGCGCTCGGCCTCGATCACCTTCTGCCGGCTGATGTCGTAGGCGATCGCCATGGTGCCGATCACTTCGCCGTCGGGCCCGACCCGCACGCTGTTGGTCAGCATCACCGGCAGCCGGCTGCCGTCGCGCCGCACATAAGTCCATTCGCGCGTGTCGCCGCCGGCCACCGCGGCGTGCAGGAACATCTGCGGCGACGGCTCGATCTCGCGGCCCAGCCGCGCGCCCAGCTCCTGGGCATAGCGCGCCATCTCGACATTGTCGTGCAGCACCAGCGGCGACTGCCGGCCCACCACCTGCTCGGCCCAGTAGCCGAGCATGCGTTCGGCGGCGCGGTTGAACAGGCTGATGCGGCCGTCCAGATCGACCGCGATGATCGCGTAGGGCGAGGAATCGAGGATGTTGCGCTGCATCGCCTCGCTGCCGGCCAGCGCCAGCTCGGCCTGCTTGCGCGCGGTGATGTTGCGGCTGGTCAGCGTCACGCCCCAGCCCATCGGCACCACCCGGTTCTCGTACCAGCCGGCGGCCAGCCCCTCGTGCTCGAGATAGGCCTCCTCGATGAACGGCTCGCTGCTCTCGATCGCGCGCACGTAGCGGTCGAAATAACCGGCTGCGCGCGCTACCGGATAGGCCTCGGACTGCAGCCGGCCGACCATCTCCTCGCGGCTGCGGCCCAGCGCCGCCAGCGCGTGGCCGTTCACCTCGAGGTAGCGGAAATCGACGATGCGGCCGTCGTCGCCGCGCACCGCCTCGAGCACGAACACCGCGTCCAGGCTGCCGGCGAACACCGCGCGGAACAGCTCCTCGCTGCGCGCCACACGGCTCTGGATGCGCGAGATGTCGGTCACGTCGCGGGCGAACAGGATGGCGCCGGCCAGCTCGCCCTCGCCGTCGCGCAGCGGGCCGAGCGAAGCGTCGAAGACGCGCCGCGACAGCCCCAGCGTGATGCGGACCTGGATGTGCTCGCCCTGCAGCGCGCGGCTGAAATGGCCGATCAGCGCCGCATGGTCGGCCGCGAAGGGCTGCAGCCAGTCGAACAGCGCGTCGCCGGGCTCGGGCGCGCGGCCGTACAGCGTGCCGAAGGCCTGGCCCAGCGCCGGGTTGACCAGGCTGACGCGGCAGCGCCGGTCGATCGCCAGGATCGGGTCGCCGCTGCCGTTGACCACCCGCGCGCCAGCTCGAGCGCGCGGCTGAGCCGGCTCTCGTAGTCCTTGTGCTCCTGGGCGTCGGCCCAGCTCACGATCAGCCGCGCGCGGCCGCCCTCGGGCCCGCCGCTGGTCGAGATGCGGCAGACGATCCAGCGCTGCTCGCCGTCGCGGCGCTGCATGCGGAATTCGAGCCAGACGTCGCCCTCGCTGCGCGCCCGCGCCAGCGCCTCGCGCATGGCGTCGCCGTCGGCCGGATCGACCAGGCTCCACCAGCCCTCGCCGCGCGCCAGCTCGACCGGCATGCCGCTGAGCTGGGCCCAGTAGGGGTTGGCATGCACCAGCGCGAAGTCGGCGTCGAGCACCATCACGCCGATCGGCGCCTGTTCGAACAGCGCGTACCAGGCCTCCTCGCGCGCCTGCCGCGAGGCGTTGCGGCGGCTCAGCGTCGCCAGCGCCGAGGCGGCCAGCAGCGCGAGGCCGAGCGCGCCGCCGAGGAACAGCAGCGTCAGCTGCCGCGCCTCGTCGTAGAAGCCGGCCAGGCTGGCGGTCGGCTGGCGCAGCACCAGCCACCACTGGCTGGCGCCGCTGGCGTCGGTGGCGAACGGCAGCCGCAGCCGCGCCAGGTCGCCGCGGCCGCCCGGGCGCTCCGGGTGCATGGCGTGGAAGCTCCACAGCGTGTCGTCGGTCGCGACGAAGCCGCGCTCGCGCTCGCCCATCGCCGCCCACAGCGCCGGCAGGCGCTGGCCCAGCAGCTTGCCGGCGCCGGTCTGGCGGCTGAAACGGTCGGCCTCCTCGCCGCCCATCAGCCACTGGCCGCCGGCGTCGAGCAGCCACAGCTCGCCCTCGCCGCCGGCCAGCCGGCGCAATTGCTCGAACAGCTGGTCGGCCACCATGTTGAACACCAGCACGCCGCGCCGCGTGCCTTCGCGGTCGAACACCGGGGTAGCCAGCCGCAGCATCGGCCGGTAGGGCCGTTCGATCCGGCCATGCTCGACATTGAGATCGAGCGGCGACAGGTAGATGCGGCCGCGCGACAGGCCGACCGCATCGCGGAAATAACCGCGCTCGTGCTTGTCCTGCAGGCTGTTCTCGGCCACCACCACCGAGTCGCCGCGGTTGAGGTCGACGCGCAGCCGCTCGCGGCCGGCCAGGTCGAGCAGCCGCACCTGGTCGTAATAGGGCTTGTAGGCGAGCAGGCCGAGGAAGTGCTCGGGCCGCTGCCGCCATTGCGTCTCGGGCTCGGCCACCAGCCTGGTGATGTCGGGATCGTTGGCCAGCAGCAACAGGTCGGCTGCGCCGGACACGATGGTGTGGCCGATCTCCTGCTGCGCCTGGCCGAGCATCGCCTGCGAGCGCTCGGCCAGCCGCTCGACCGCCGCATCGCGTTCGTTGTGCCATAACCACAGGCCGCTCAGGCCGGCCAGCAGCGCCAACGGCACGAAGATCTGCGCGAAGCGCCGAAGCCAGCCGGCCGGAGACGGTGTCGGTTGATCGATGGGCATGTCGCGATAGGGGCTCAGGGCAGGTAAGTGGACGATGGCGCTCGCCATCAATATAGGCGCAGATGGGCGCGGCATCTGACGTGCGGCGCTTTACACGGAGCGCCGGCGCTACATAAAATACCAGCCAGTATGCTTATTGGAGCACCGGCTTGAACCGCCCCGCCGCCCCCGCCGCCATGGAACTCGACACCCAGGAAGCCCGCCGCAATGCGCTCGACGCCTTGCGCGACCTCGCCGCCGACCGTCAGGTCGCCGATATCAACTACGGCGACATCGCGGCCCAGACCGGTCTGCCGTGGCAGACCGTCAAGCGCCTGCTCGGGCCGCGCGAAGGCTTCGTCGCGCTGCTCGACGGCGACGGCCCGGAGCCGGTCGACACGCGCGACCGCATCCTCGACGCCGCCGCGCGGGTGTTCGCCCAGAAGAGCTTCCTCGGCGCCTCGCTCGACGAGGTGGCCGCCGATGCCGGGCTGACCAAGGGCGCAGTGTACTGGCACTTCAAGAGCAAGAGCGACCTGTTCTTCGCCCTGCTCGACAGCCGCTTCCAGCAGGAATACGACGTGCACGTGCCCGAGGCGCTGGCGCTGGAGTCGGTCCAGCGCGACCAGAAGGAAGGCCTCAAGGCGCTGCTGTCGAGCGTGCTCGGCCGGGTCAAGGAAGATCCGGACTGGCCGCGCCTCTTGCTGGAATTCATGGGCCAGGCGCGCACGCCCGAGGTGCGCGAGCGGCTGGCGTCGGCCTACCAGGATTCCTACCGCCTTTCGGCCGGCCTGATCGCGCAGCAGCACCAGCTGCGTCGCCAGCAGCCGCCGGCCGAGCCCGAATTGATGGCGCTGTTCTGGAGCGCCCTGATGGACGGCCTGATCCTGGCCTGGCTGATCAACCCCGAACGCATCGATCTCGACGCGCTGATGCCGCGCATCGTCGACATGCTGTGGCGCGGCATGGCGCCGCTGCCCGCCGGAACGAACTGAATAATTCCCTGAGGAACGCAATCATGAAATCCGTTGCCGCAAGCCGATTTTCGCGCAAGGCCATCGCGCTGGGCGTGGTGGTGCTGCTCGGCGGCGCCGCCTGGATGGTCAGCCAGCCGAGCAAGGCCGCCGAGGAGAAGAAGGACAAGCCGCAGGTGCTCGAACTGTCGAGTTCCGACCTCGCCCGCGTGGTGCGCGGCGAGCTGCGCCAGCCGGTGGCGCTGTCGGGCAGCCTCAACCCGGTGCGCCAGACGGTGCTCGGCGCCGAGGTCGAAGGCGTGGTGGCCGAGGTCAAGGTGCGCCCCGGCGAGGCGGTCAAGGCCGGCCAGCTGCTGGCGCGCTTCGACAGCCGCGACCTGGGCGACCTGGCCGCCACCCGCGCCGCCAATCTCGAGCGCTCGCGCGCCGAGCTCAGGCTGGCCGAGAAGAACCGCGCGCGCAGCGCCGACCTGCTCAAGCAGAACTTCATCTCGCCCAACAGCCACGACGCCAGCGAGAACAGCTACGCGGTGGCCGCCGCCCAGGTGAAGGCCGACGAGGCCCAGCTGGCGATGGCGCGCAAGGCGGTGGGCGACGCCGCGGTGCGGGCGCCGTTCTCCGGCGTGATCTCGGACCGCAACGTCGAGCCCGGCGCGCGTGTCGGCCTCAACCAGAAGCTGTTCGCGCTGGTCGATCTGGACGACCTGGAGTTCGCCGCCGAGGTGCCGGTCAACGTGCTGCCGCTGGTCAAGATCGGCCAGGAGGTCGCCATCCGTGTCGAGGGCTTCGGCCAGCGTCGCTTCACCGGCCGGGTCGAGCGCATCGCGCCGGTGGCGCAGGCCGGCTCGCGGCTGGTGCCGGTCTACGTGCGCATCGCCAACCAGGACGGCGCGCTGCGCGGCGGCATGTACGCCCAGGGCGAGGTGACGGTGGCGCGCAACGAGGCAGCCGACACGCTGCCGCTGTCGGCGCTGCGCGGCCTGGACAGCGGCAAGCCGCACGTACTGGCGGTCGAGGGCGGCAAGGTGGTCGAACACCCGATCCGCATCGGCCTCGTGAACGAGCTGACCAAGACCGCGGCGATCGAATCGGGCGTCAAGCCCGGCGACGTGGTGGTGATCGCCAAGCTCGAGAACATCAAGGCCGGCCAGCAGGTGAAGCTGCCGGCGCCGGCGGCGGCGAAGAAGAGCTGAGTCGTGCGAGGGGTGAGGCGTGAGGGGTGAGGTGTCGACCCCATCCCCTCCCGGCCTCCCCTTGAAGGTGGAGGAGCACGGGCGGCGCGATCTGCACTGTCCGAGCCCTCGCCGCCCGCCTCCCTCCCCTTCAAGGGGAGGGTCGGGGTGGGGATGGGGTCACGCCTCTCACCTCACCCCTAACGCCTCACTCCCCTTCGAAGCACAGTCCGCAAGAAACCGTTGCCCCTAACAAGGACGCACACACCATGTGGTTCACCCGCATCAGCATCCAGAACCCGGTCTTCGCCACCATGATGATGGTGGCGCTGGTCGTGCTCGGCCTGTTCGCTTACAAGCGGCTGCCGATCGAGGAAATGCCGAACGTGGAATTCCCGTTCGCCATCGTCGTCACCTCCTATCCCGGCGCCTCGCCCGAGATCATCGAGTCCGAGATCTCGCGGCCGCTCGAGGAAAAGCTGTCGACCATCTCCGGCCTCAAGAACGTCAACTCCGACAGCTACAACGGCCAGTCGGTGGTGTTCGCCGAGTTCGAGCTCAGCACCGACATGGACACCGCCATGAAGGACGTGCGCGACAAGGTCGACGAGGCCAAGGTCGACTTCAAGCGCGAGGTCAACGAGCCCTACATCACCCGCGCCCGCAACGACGAAGCGCCCACCATCTCGGTCGCCATCACCAGCAACGTGGTGAGCCAGCGCCAGATGACGATCCGCACCGAGCAGCAGATCAAGCGCCAGTTCCAGGGCATCAAGGGGGTCGGCACGGTCAGCGTGGTCGGCGGCATCGAGCGCCAGCTGCGCATCGAGATCCTGCCCGAACGCATGCGCGCGCTCGGCATCGGCGCCGACCAGGTGATCGCCGCGGTGCGCAGCGAGAACCAGGAAGTGCCGATCGGCAACATCGAGTTCGACAAGACCGAGCGCGTGGTCCAGCTCAAGGGCCGCTACACCGAGGCGGCCGACTTCCGCCACATCGTGGTGGCGCGCCGCGACGGCCAGCCGATCACGCTGGGCCAGGTCGCGAACGTGATCGACGGCGAGCAGACGCAGGAATCGCTGGCGCTGGTCAACGGCCGCCGCGCGCTGTCGCTCGACATCCGCAAGGTCGACGGCGCCAACACCATCCAGGTGGCCGACGACGTCAAGGCCATGGTCGCGCAGCTCAACAAGGAGATGAAGGCCGACAACATCGAGCTGCAGGTGATCGGCGACAGCTCGCGCGGCATCCGCCGCTCGCTCGGCGACGTGCAGCACACCCTGCTCGAAGGCGCGCTGCTGACCATCGCCATCGTCTGGCTGTTCCTCGGCTCCTGGCGCTCCACCGTGATCACCGGCCTCACGCTGCCGGTCGCGCTGATCGGCACCTTCTTCTTCCTGCAGCTGTTCGGCTTCACCATCAACGTGATGACGCTGATGGCGATGAGCCTGTGCGTCGGCCTCCTGGTCGACGACGCGATCGTGGTGCGCGAGAACATCGTGCGCCACGCCGAGATGGGCAAGGGCCACTACCAGGCGGCGATGGACGGCACCCAGGAGATCGGCCTCGCCGTGCTGGCCACCACGCTGACCATCGTCGCGGTGTTCATGCCGGTCGGCTTCATGGGCGGCATCATCGGCAAGTTCTTCTTCCAGTTCGGCATCGCGGTCTGCGCGGCGGTGCTGATCTCGATGTTCGTGTCGTTCACGCTCGATCCGATGCTGAGCTCGGTGTGGCACGACCCGCACGCCCACGGCATGCGCCACGGCGGCCCGCTGGGCCGCATCCTGGACGGCTTCGAGCGCTGGATGGACAAGGTGTCGGCCTTCTACGGCCGCACCATCGAATGGGTGCTCGGCGAGCACCGCGTCGGCGTGCCGAAGTGGCTGGCGCTGATCCTGGCCGCGCTGTTCCTGCCGATCACCCTCCTGGTGCTGGCGACGCGGCCGCGGGCGCGCGCCTGGGTGTTCGGCGGCTTCAAGGGCAAGCCGAGCTGGTCGCACCGCTCGCTGGTGCTGATCGGCGCCTTCGTGCTGCTGTTCAGCTCCTTCGGCCTGGTGTCCAAGATCGGCGCCGAGTTCATCCCGAAAGCCGACGTCGGCCGCATCTACATCGACTTCCGCACCCCGATCGGCACCTCGCTCGACTACACCACCGCCAAGGCGCAGCAGGTCGAGAACGCGCTGCACGAGTTCCCCGAGATCGACGAGATCTACACCACGATCAATACCGGCGACTCGGGCGGCAAGCACATCGCGCTGACCACGCTGAAGCTGGTGGACAAGAACAAGCGCGAGCTGAGCCAGGAGCAGATGATCAAGAACGTGCGCGAGCGGCTCGAACGCATCGCCGGCCTGGAGATCCGCGGCGTGCGCGGCCCCAACGGCGGCGGCGGTGGATCGGCGGTGTCGATCAACGTGCAGGGCAAGGACCTGGGCGAGCTCAAGCGCATCGCCGAGACCATCACCGAGCGCCTCAAGGCGGTGAAGGGCCTGACCAACGTGCAGACCTCGCTGCGCGCCGCCAAGCCGGCGGTCGACATCGAGGTAAACCGCGAGCTGGCCGGCGCGGTCGGCCTGTCGGTCGGCCAGATCGGCTCGGCGCTGCGGCCGCTGGTGTCGGGCGACGACATCGGCACCTGGCAGGCGCCGGACGGCGAAAGCTACGACATCGTGGTGCGGCTGCCCGAGAGCAACCGCCGCATCGCCGAGGACTTGGCCGACGTGCCGATCGCCAGCAACGACGTCAACGCGCACGGCCAGCCGCTGATGATCCCGCTGTCCCAGGTCGCCACCATCCGCGACAGCGGCACCGCCACCCTGATCAAGCGGCGCAACCTGTTCCGCACGGTCGAGATCAACGCCGACGTCGAAGGCGTGCCGGTCGGCTCGGTGCAGCCGGCGGTGCAGAAGGTGCTCGACAGCGTGCAGATGCCGCCCGGCTACCGCTACGTGCAGGAAGGCGCCAACCAGGACATGCAGGAGAGCTTCGGCTACGCGGTGCAGGCGCTGATCATCGGCGTGGTGTTCATCTACCTGGTGCTGGCCTCGCAGTTCGCCAGCTTCAGCCAGCCGGTGGCGATCATGTTCTCGCTGCCCATGTCGCTGATCGGCGTGTTCATCGCGCTGTTGGCCTGGCGCTCGACGCTGAACCTGTTCTCGATCATCGGCATCATCATGCTGATGGGCCTGGTGACCAAGAACGCGATCCTGCTGATCGACTTCGTCAACCGGCTGCGCGAGGACGGCATGGACCGCTTCCACGCCATCGTCGAGGCCGGCCGGGTGCGGCTGCGGCCGATCCTGATGACCACTTTCGCCATGATCGGCGGCATGCTGCCGCTGGCGCTGGCCCTGGGCGAGGGCTCGGAGCAGCGCGCGCCGATGGCCCACGCCATCATCGGCGGGGTGATCACCTCGACGCTGCTGACGCTGGTGGTGGTGCCGGTGGTGTTCACCTACCTCGACGACCTCGGCGCCTGGCTGCGCCGCAAGTTCGGCGGCAAGCACGCGGAAGCGCCGGCCGCGCTGCCGCAGGTGGCGCCGGAGGCCGGCTCGGGACGCTGAGCGGCCATGCATGACGGCAAAAGCCCGCGCAGGAGCGTTCGCTCCTGCGCGGGCTTTTGCATGGGGACTCGACCGGCGAAGGCCCCACCACAGAGGACGCCGAGGACGCGGAGGTAAAGCAGAACCATCGCTTCGATACGCCGCGGCCTCGGCGTCCTCCGCGGTGAAGCCTTGTTCTCGGCATGGACCGAAGCGCCCCCTGTCGCGCCGGAACCCGCCTCTGTCGTCATTCGGCCACGTCCGCCGTCGATTCGTCGCACATACCATACCCGTCGGCATGCTATCCGGTTAACATCCGGCCCGTTCGGCTCAACCGGGCCAGACCGATCGAATAACGTAGAAAACGAACGAGAGGATCGCCATGCAGTTGCTCACCGTCTTCACCGAACCCGCCCGCCTGTTCGACGAGATCAAGGAGAAGCCCGGCTTCCCCCTGCCCTTCGTGCTGTTCCTCGTCGCCGCGCCACTGATCTGGTTCCTCTACTATCAGCGCGTCGACGGTGCCTGGCTGATCGACCACATCGTCTCCGCCAGCGACATGAAGCCGTCCGACGCGCAGAAGATGCGCGAGGGCATGAGCCTGGCGGTGATCCAGTGGGCCACGGTGATCTCCACCCCGATCGTGACGGCCGGCATGTTCCTGGTCATGGCGCTCTACTACAAGCTGGCCGGCAAGGTCGCCGGCGTCGAGCAGCGCTTCACCGCCTGGTTCTCGTTCGCCAGCTGGACCGCCGCGCCCGGCCTGCTGTCGCTGCTGGTGATGCTGATCAACGTGTTCATCATGACCTCGCAGACCAGCCCGTCCGACGTGCAGCTGACCCATGTCGACCCGCTGCTCGTCAACCTGCCGCTGAACAATCCGTGGAAGCAGCTGCTCAACGCGATCGACCTGCTGTCGCTGTGGTCGATCGCGCTGACCGCCATCGGCTGGCGCCAGTGGAGCCGCGGCAGCTGGACCGCCGCCATCATCGTCGCCCTGCTGCCCCTGCTGGTGATCTTCGGCGGCTGGGCCCTCGCCATCGCCGTGAGCCACTGACCGAAACCGCCGAGGCCGGCCCGACGCCGGCCTACGCCCCTATCCGAACCGCCGCGGAAACATCCCATGCGCATCAACAAGAAATGGCTGGGCCTGGCCCTGGTCGCCGTCGTCATCGTCGTCCCGCTCGCGCTGCGCGCCAAATCGGCCGGCGCCGGCCGCGAGGTCGAACTGCAGCCGGCCGCGCTGCACGAGATCCGGCCCACCATCCTGGCCTCGGGCCTGCTGGCCTATCGCACCGAGGTGAAGCTGACCGCCGAGGTGACCGCCAAGGTCAAGGAGATCCTGGTCAAGGAAGGCGACGACGTCCAGAAGGGCCAGGTGCTGCTGCGGCTGGACCCGGAAAGCTACCGCAACGCGATCGAGCGCGAGGAAGCCGGCCAGCGCCAGAACCAGATCGGCATCGAGCGCCAGCGCGTGGCGCTGGAACTGCGCAAGAAGCAGTTCGAGCGTACCGACAAGCTGTTCAAGGCCGGCATGATCGACCGCTCGCGCTTCGACGAGGACCGCAACCAGCTGCAACTGGCCGAGGTCGAGCTCAAGGCCAGCGAAGAGGCCGTGCGCCGCGCCGCCGCGGTGCTGGCCGAGGCGCGCGACCAGCTCGGCAAGACCGAGGTGCGCGCGCCGATCGCCGGCCGGGTGGTCGACCTGCCGATCAAGGTCGGCGAGACCGCGATCCCTTCGACCATGAGCCTGGCCGGCGCCCAGCTGATGACGGTGGCCGACACCGCGGCCACCCAGGCCGAGCTCAAGGTCGACGAGGGCGACATCGCCAAGGTCGCGCTCGACCAGGTGGTCGACCTCTATCCGGCCGCCTACCCCGACCGCGCCCTCAAGGGCACGGTCGAGAAGATCGCGCTGGCGCCGACGGTGGAGAACCAGGCGCGCGCCTACAAGGTCACCGTGCGGCTCGAGGTGCCGGCCGAGCTGCGGCTGCGCTCGGGCATGAGCTGCCGCGCCGAGATCTTCCTCAGCGACGGCAAGCAGCGGCTGGCGGTGCCGGTCGAGGCGCTGATCAGCGAGGACAAGGACGGCAAGCAGGCGCGCCACTACGTGGTGCTGGCGCGCGAGGGCGTCGCCGCGCGCGTCGAGGTCGGCCTCGGGCTGTCGGACGACCACTGGCAGGAAATCACCCGCGGCGTGAAGGCCGGCGACAGCGTGGTCACCGGCCCGGGCCGCACGCTGCGCGAGCTGAAGGACGGCGACAAGCTGACCCCCAAGCCGGCCGACAAGAAGGACGCCGCCGACAAGAAGGACCAGAACGCCAAGCAGGCGGACAAGGGCCAGCCATGAGCGAGGCGCCGACCCCGCTGCCGCCGGGCGCCGCCGCGGTGGACGCCACGGCGGCCCCGCCGCTGATCGCGCTGAGCGGCATCGTCAAGCGCTACCGCATGGGCGAGGAGGAATTCGACGCGCTGGCCGGCGTCGACCTCGCCATCGCGCGCAACGACTACGTCGCGCTGACCGGGCCGTCGGGCTCGGGCAAGTCCTCGCTGATGAACCTGCTCGGCTGCCTCGACACCCCGACCAAGGGCCGCTACCTGCTCAACGGCCGCGACGTGGCGGCGATGAACGACGACGAGCTGGCCGGCATCCGCAACCGCGAGATCGGCTTCGTGTTCCAGAGCTTCCACCTGCTGCCGCGGCTGAACGTGCTGGCCAACGTGGCCCAGCCGCTGGTCTACCGCGGCCTGCCGCCGCGCGAGCGCGAGCGGCTGGCGACCGAAGCGCTGGAGCGCGTCGGCCTCGGCCAGAAGCTCAAACACCTGCCCAACCAGCTGTCGGGCGGCCAGCGCCAGCGCGTCGCCGTCGCCCGCGCGCTGGTCGGCCGTCCCTCGCTGCTGCTGGCGGACGAGCCGACCGGCAACCTCGACACCCGGACCTCGGAGGAGATCATGGCGCTGTTCGACGCGCTGCACGCCGAGGGCCAGACCGTGGTGCTGGTCACCCACGAGGCCGACATCGCCGCCCACGCCGCGCGCGTGATCCGGCTGGTCGACGGCCGGATCGAATCGGACCAGGCCCAGGTGCGCAAGGGAGCCCGCTGATGTACCTGCTGATCGAATCGCTGCGCGCCGCCTGGCTCAACCTGCTGGCGCACCGGCTGCGCAGCTTCCTCACCACCCTCGGCATCATGATCGGCACCGCCTCGGTGGTCGCCGTGGTGGCGCTGATGCAGGGCTTCGGCGACTCCATCAAGGCGCAGTTCGCCGATCTGGGCGGCACTGCGCTCACGCTCAAGCCGCTCAACAACTTCGACAACTTCAACAGCGGCAACATCAACCTGCTCAAGCTCAGCGACGTCGACCTGCTGCGCTACCGGGTCGAGGGCGTCAAGCACGTGGCGCCGGTGATGCAGGTCTCCTACGGCGGCATGGTGCGCTTCCGCGGCCGCTCGGCCACGCCGCAGGTCTACGCGGTCAGCGCCGACTACGTCTGGGTCGAGCGGCGCTTCCCCGAGGCCGGCCGCTTCCTGGTCGACGGCGACGACCAGGGCCACCGCCGCGTCGCGGTGATCGGCCCCAAGCTGCGCGACGACCTGCGCCTGCCCGACAACCCGGTCGGCAGCTACATCCAGGTCGGCAGCGAGTGGTTCAAGGTGGTCGGCATGATGGAGAAGCGCGGCGAGATCTTCGGCATGAGCCAGGACAACTACCTGATCGTGCCGTTCGACGTCGGCCGCGCCCTGCAGGGCCAGAACCGCCGGCTGATGTTCGAGGTGCACTTCACCGTCAACGACATGAAGGACATCGACGCCGTGAAGGAGCGCGTCAACCGCGCGGTGCGCGCCGCCCACCGCATCCGGCCCGGCAAGGAGGACGACTTCGAGGTCGAGTCGGCCGACCAGCTGGCCAAGCAGTTCGGCCAGATCACCGGCATGGCCACCCTGGTGCTCGGCGGCATCGTCGGCATTTCGCTCTTGGTCGGCGGCATCGGCATCATGACCGTGATGCTGGTCAGCGTGACCGAGCGCACCCGCGAGATCGGCATCCTCAAGGCGCTCGGCGCCACCCGCCGCGACATCCTGGTCCAGTTCCTGCTCGAGGCCGGCATGCTGTCGCTGCTCGGCGGCGTGATCGGCATCGGCATCGGCGTGCTGCTGGGCCACGGCATCGCGGCGCTGATCCCGAACTTCCCGCCGGCCTCGGTGCCGTTCTGGGTCGCGCTCGGCGCAGCGCTGTTCTGCGCGCTGGTCGGCGTGGTGTTCGGCATCATGCCGGCGTCCAAGGCGGCCAATCTCGATCCGATCGAAGCGCTGCGCTACGAGTGAGGGGGCGTGGAGTCCGCCCCCCGGAAAAACAGCTTTACCGCAGAGGACGCGGAGGACACGGAGAAAAGCGCAGTCGCCCGGATGCGGCGTCGATCGCATCTGCACACCCGCCTCCCCCTCCGCGTCCTCGGCGTCCTCTGCGGTGAAAGCCTTATCGTCGATACGACTGCGACATATTCCGCGCCCACCCGGCGCACCCCACTCCAACCCACGAGGTGACAACAACATGAAACCCGCCCTGCTCGCCGCGCTGATCGCAGCCGGCTTCGCCGCCCATGCCGCCGATGCGCCCGCCTACAGCGGCCTCGGCGCCGCCAGCGTCACGGCCGAGACGCTGGAGAAATTCCGCGCCAAGCCGCTCGACAGCGAACTGAGCCGCAAGGTCCAGGCCATCTTCGACCTGCGCGCGCCCGGCGCCGGCATCCTCTCGCCCGACGGCAAGTCGCTGTACTTCGGCTGGCGCGTCACCGGCACCGCCCAGGTCTGGCGCATCGACGGCCCGCAGCGCTTCCCGGTGCAGATGACCGGCGGCGAGGACGCCACCAGCCTGGCCGACATCACCCCCGACGGCCGCTGGCTGGTGGTGAGCCGCGACCGCAAGGGCGAGGAGAACCCCGGCCTCTACCTGCAGCCGGCCGCCGGCGGCGAACTGCAGGCCATCCAGCACATCGCCGGCGTGCAGACGCTGTTCGAGTTCGTCAGCGAAGACGGCCGCTACGTCTACTTCCGCAGCAACGACGAGACCGCCGACAGCTACACCTTCTATCGCTACGACCTGAAGAGCCGCCAGCGCGAGAAGCTGTTCGGCGAGAAGGGCTACTGGTCGGTGGTCGACCACCGCGCCGACGGCACCCTGTTGCTGCAGAAGGCGCTGAGCAACGTGGAGACCGAGGTGTGGGAATGGTCGCCGGCCGAGCGCCGCCTCAAGCCGGTGATCGGCCAGGGCGAGAAGGCCGAGTACAACGCGCTGTACGGCGCGCGGCCGGGCGAGATCCTGCTGCAGACCAGCAAGATCGGCGACTTCCGCCGGCTCTACCGGCTGCAGGACGGCAAGCTGGCCGCGATCAGCCCCGAGCTGCAGTGGGACGTCTCCGGCGTCTCGATCGACCAGCTGCGCCGGCGCATCTACTACAGCGTCAACGAGGGCGGCTACACCCGCAGCTATGCGCTCGACGCGCACAGCTACAAGCCGCTGGCGCTGCCGCAGTTCAAGGGCGCCGACCACGTCGTGGTCGGCCGCGACACGCGCGACGGCCGCTACCTGACGCTGACGGTCGAGACCGCCACCGCGCCGCGTTCGAGCTACGTGCTCGACTGGAAGACCGGCAAGCTGACGCAGTGGGTGCTGCCCTCGGCGCCCGAGGCCGACACCAGCCGCTTCGCCGTCGCCAGGCTGGAAAGCTACCCGACCCGCGACGGCGCCCAGGTGCCGATGTTCGTGCGCCGGCCGGCCCGCTGCGAGCCGGGCCCCTGCCCGGTGGTGGTCCACTTCCACGGCGGCCCCGAGGCCCAGTCCGACGCCGGCTTCTCGCCCTACGCCCAGTTGTTCGTCGACGCCGGCTTCATCTACGTCGAGCCCAACGTGCGCGGCTCGGACGGCTACGGCAAGACCTGGCTCAACGCCGACAACGGCGCCAAGCGGCTCGACGTGGTCACCGACATCGAGGACGCCGCGCTCTACATCAAGAAGAACTGGGGCCGCGACGGCATCGCGCCCAAGGTCGGCGTGATGGGCGGCAGCTACGGCGGCTATGCCACGCTGTACGCCATGACGCGCTTCGCCGGCGCCTACGACGCGGGCGTCTCCAACGTCGGCATCTCCAACTTCCTGACCTTCCTCGAGAACACCGCGCCCTACCGCCGCGCGCTGCGGGTAGCCGAGTACGGCGACCCGGTGCAGGACCGCGAAGCGCTGATCAAGCTGTCGCCGACCAGCTACATCGACCAGTTGAAGGCGCCGCTGCTGATCATCCAGGGCGCCAGCGACCCGCGCGTACCGGTCGGCGAGGCGGTGCAGATGTACCAGGCGGCGCAGCAGAAGGGCGTGCCGTCGGACCTGATCATCTTCGCCGACGAAGGCCACGGCGCGCAGAAGCGCGAGAACCAGGTGGCCAGCATCGGCCACACGCTGCGCTACTTCGAGCAGTACCTGAAGCCGGCCAAGCAGGCGGCCGGCAACACGGCCGGGGCCAAGGCGGCCGGCCAGCAGTAAGGAGGAAGCAGCGACCCGGCGATGTCCGCGATGACGTTGCCGGGCGAGACGCGAGGGCTGGCGAGTCGCCCGGCATGAGTATCTTTTCGCGGATTGCGCGAATTCAAACCGCAGACTCGCCAGGCTTCGCTGTCGTCCCCTCTCCCGCCGGGAGAGGGCTAGGGTGAGGGAGCGCCCGTGGAGCGCTCACCACCCGCCGTACATCCTGGACCGCTGCTCCCCCGCCCTGCCCTCTCCCCGAGGGAGAGGACGTGATCCACGGCCAGACCAACGCTCACATCAGGCTAGCGCAGCAACCGCGCGCTCGACGCCGCCACCGCTACGCCCAGGCAGGCGATCGCCAGGAATACCAGTCCCGCCTGCAATCCCAGCCCGTGCACCACGTAGCCCATGATCGGCGGCCCGAGCAGCGAGCCGCTGTAGCCCAGCGTGGCCACCCCGGCCAGGGCCGCCGGCCCCTCGCGGCCGGCCGCGCTGAACAGGCAGGGGAACACCGCCGCCACGCCCAGGCCGGCCAGCGCGAAACCGAACGCCGCCGGCCCGATCGACGGCGCCAGCACCGCCGACCCGACCCCGACCGCCGCCAAGAGACTCGACGCCGCCACCAGCCGGCGCGCGCCGAACGCCTCCTTGAGCCGATCGCCGACCAGCCGCGCCGCCAGCATCGCGCCGGCGAAGGCCGCGTAGCCCAGCGGCGCCACCGCCTCGCTGGCATGCAGGTGGTCGCGCAGGTAGATCGCGATCCAGTCGGTCAGCGAGCCTTCCGACACCGCGCCGAGGAAGGCGATCAGCCCGAGCCAGACCAAGGCGCCGTGCGGCAGCGCGAAATGCTTGCGGCCGGCTTCGGGGTCCGGCGCGTCGCACGGCAGCACGCGGTAGGCCGCCAGCAGCAGCGCCGCCATCGCCAGCGAGATCAGCAGGAAGTGCCAGCCCGGCGTCAGCCCGGCGCCGGCCGCGGCGCTGGCCAGCAGCGCGCCGCCGAAGGTGCCGACGCAGAACCAGGCGTGCAGCATCGACATGATCGAGCGGCCGGCCGCGCGTTCCTCCTCGGCGCCGAGCGCATTGATCGCGACGTCGAAGCAGCTGCTGTTGGCGCCGAGCAGCAGCACGCCGGCCATCAGCACCGGCCAGGTCGGCAGCCAGGCCAGCGGCGGCAAGGCCAGCAGCAGGCCGCAGCCGGACAGCAGCGCCGCCCGCCGGGCGCCGAAGTGGCCGATCAGCCAGGCCGCCAGCGGGAACGAGCACACCGCGCCGATGCCGCCGCCGAGCAGCACGGTGCCGAGCGTGGCCGGATCGAGCGCGCGCGCCTCGCGGATGGCCGGCAGGCGCGCCGCCCAACTGGCGTAGACCACGCCGAGCAGCAGGAAGAGAACGGGGATGGCGGCCTGGCGCAGGCGGCCGCCGGCCGCGGGCGCGGCGGGGAGAGCGAGTTCGGATTGCATGGCGACTTGGGTAGGGTGAACGGTCCCCGCCGCGGTCGGGCCGCGGCGGTGGTCAGGCAATGTAAGCCATGCGGAGCGCCCGGGCACGGCGGCCGGGCGATATAAATATCGGTAGTCGCTACGCCGCGACTACGTCGCGGCGGGCGACTACCTCGCGGCGGGCGACTACCTCACGGCGGATGACTACCTCGCGGCGAGCGACTACATCACGGTGGGCGACTGCGTCGCAGCGAGCTGCAGCACCAAGCGGAACGGAACAGACTTTCACCGCAGAGGACGCCGAGGACGCGGGGCCATCCTCCGGGCATGAACCGAACTCGCCTTCTCCGCGTCCTCTGCGGTGAATCTTTTTCATCCAGGCTTCAGCCACGGATGGCGGCGGACCGCACGCATTCGCGGCAGAAGCCGCGCCTGCAGAAGCACCCCGGCCGGCGGCGCTCAGGCCTCGGCCGTCAGCACCTCGATCTGCTCCTGCAGCGCCAACCAGCGCGTCTCCAGTTCGCCCAGCCGGATCTCCAGCTCGGACTGCCGCCGCACCGTGTCCTTGAGCCGGTCCTTGGCCTCGGCCGCGTAGATCGCCTCGCCGGCCAGCTCGGCGTCGAGCGCCGCCTTTTCCTCGTTGAAGCGGGTCAGCTGGCTCTCGATCTGGGCCAGCTCCTTCTCCAGCGGTTTCTTCAGCTGCGACAGCCGCTGGCGCGCCTCGGCCTCCTGCCGCTTCAGCGCCTTGCGGTCGACCGGCTCGGCGCCGCCCTCCTCCGCCGTCGCGCGGCTGCCCTCGTTGTCCTGGCGATAGCGCTTGTAATCGTCGAGATCGCCGTCGAAGGGCTGCACCCGGCCGCCCTCGACCAGCCAGAAGCGGTCGGTGGTGGCGCGCAGCAGGTGGCGATCGTGCGAGACCACGATCATCGCGCCGACATAGTCCTGCAGCGCCAGCGTCAGCGCGTGGCGCATCTCGAGGTCGAGGTGGTTGGTCGGCTCGTCGAGCAGCAGCAGGTTGGGCCGCTGCCACACGATCATCGCCAGCGCCAGCCGCGCCTTCTCGCCGCCCGAGAACGGCGCGACCGGGCCGGTCGCCATCTCGCCGCGGAAGTCGAAGCCGCCGAGGAAGTCGCGCAGATCCTGTTCGCGCGCCTGCTTGTCGAGGTTCTGCAGATGCCACAGCGGCGATTCGTCGAGCCGCAGGTGCTCGAGCTGATGCTGGGCGAAGTAGCCGATGGCGAGGCCGCGGCCCTCGACTCGCTCGCCGGCCGACAGCGGCAGCTCGCCGGCCAGCAGCTTGATCAGCGTCGACTTGCCGGCGCCGTTGCGGCCCAACAGGCCGATGCGCGCGCCGGCCTCGACGCTGAGCGCGATGCCGTCGAGCAGCCGGTTGCCGCCGTAGCCGACCGCGCCGTGCTCGATGCGCAACAAGGGATTGGGGCTGGCCACCGGCTCGCGGAAGGCGAATTCGAACGGCGAATCGACGTGGGCCGCGGCGATGCGCTCCATCCGCTCCAGCGCCTTGATCCGGCTCTGCGCCTGGCGCGCCTTGGTGGCCTGGGCACGGAAGCGGTCGATGTACTTCTGCAGGTGCGCCATCTCGCGCTGCTGCTTGTCGAAGGCCTGTTGCTGCTGCGCCAGCTTCTCGGCCTTCTGCGCCTCGAAATCGGCGTAGTTGCCGGTGTAGAGCGTAATCTGGCCGTTCGCCAAGTGGGCGATGGCGTTGACGGTGGCGTCGAGGAAATCGCGGTCGTGCGAGATCAGCAGCAGCGTGCCTGGATAGCTGGCCAGCCAGTTCTCCAGCCAGATCACCGCGTCGAGGTCGAGGTGGTTGGTCGGTTCGTCGAGCAGCAGCAGATCGGAGCGGCACATCAGCGCCTGCGCCAGGTTCAGCCGCATGCGCCAGCCGCCCGAGAAGCTCGCCACCGGCCGCGCCAGGTCGTCGGCCTTGAAGCCCAGGCCGTACAACAGCTTGCCGGCGCGCGCCTCGGCCGAATAGCCGTCGACCGCCTCGAAGCGGCCGAGCCAGTCGGCATGCGTCACGCCGTCGTGTTCGCTGGCGGCGAGCTGGCGCTGGATCTCGCGCAGCTCGGCGTCGCCGTCGAGCACGTAGTCGAGCGCGCTCTCGGGCCGGGCAGGGGTCTCCTGCCGGACCGAGGCGATCACCAGGCCGGCCGGCTGGTCGAAATCGCCGGCGTCGGGCAACAATTCGCCGCGCAGGAGGCCAAAGAAGCTGGATTTGCCCGCGCCGTTGGGGCCGACGACGCCGACGCGCTGGCCGCGGTGCAGAATGAGGTCGACGCGGTCGAGCAGAACCTTGGTGCCGCGTCGCAGGGTGAGGGAAGTTAGGCGGATCATCGGCGAATTTTAACAGTTGTGCGCCCGCCTCCACCGACCGCCAAATCAACTAGAATCGGTCAGGTAGCTCCTGGCCCGCCCAACCGATGCCGCCGACCGATCCCCGACACGCCGACACCGCCCTGACCGCCTACCTCAACCTGTTGAAGAACAAGGGTGCGGCGACCAGCGTGCTGACCCGGCGCAAGCATTTCCTGCGTCACCTGGTGACGGCGCTCGAGCAGTACGCCGACAGCCTGATCGGCGAGGACGACGCCGGCTACCGCCGCGCGGTCGACGATACGGTGGCGCGCTTCCCGCTCGAGCAGCAGTTCGAGATCATCACCTCCGCCCGCGAATTCCATCCGTTCTGGATCGGCGACCTCAAGACCATCGCCCGCCTGCACGCCGCCGACGCGCTGTCGCTCGAGCAGGCCCAGGTCGACCTGCAGGGCGGCCTGATCGACATGTTCGCCCGGCTCGACCAGGATCCGTGGAGCCGCCAGGCCCATCCGAGCCTCGAGGGCTATATCGCGCTGCTGGCCGAACAGGGCGCCAGCGACGCGGTGCGCGACATCCGCGAGCGCCTCTTGCTGTTGCTGCTGTACGTGATCCGCCACGCCGAGCCGACGCCGACCGCCTACCGCGCCGGCGTCGACGCCATGCTCACGCTGTTCTCCAAGGAAGACGCCCGGCGCGCCTTCATCGAGATGGCGCGCGAGTTCTTCTACTTCTGGAACGGCTTCAACCCCGGCACGCCGTCGCTGGCCCGCGCGGCCTGAGCGCACGATCGGGCCCGGCGATCTATACATAAACCTTGCACCGATAGAACCGACCCGACGCCGCCATGAGCCGACCCTCGCCCGACGCCGCACTCGACCAATTCCTCGAAGACCTGCGGCGGCGCGACGTCGCGACCAAGCAGCTCACCCTGGCGCGGCATTTCCTGCGCCACCTGCTGTCCACGCTGCGCGACCTGCCGCAGGACGGCATCGGCTACCGCAAGGCGTCCGAGCTGACGCTGCGCAACTTTCCCGACGACGCCCAGTTCGTCAACCTGATCCGCGAGTTCTTCCCCTATTGGAGCGGCGAGACCACCGCCGCGCCGGCGCCGCGCCCGGCAGCCGTGGCGGCGCCGGCCGCCATCGCCAGCAGCGGCACCCTGGCCGCCGCCGGCGAAGCGTCTTCGCTCGACGAGGCGCTGCGGCGGATGGAGGCCGACCCGTGGTCGCAGACCACGCTGGCCCAGCTCGAACGCCATATCCATCAGCTCAAGTGCCTGGGCCGCTATATCGAGGAATTGCGCAAGGCCGGCTTCGACGACGCCAACGTCGCGCTGCGATTGAAACTGGTGAAGCTGCTGCTGTATTCGATCCGCGATTCGGCCGCCAATACCGACAGCTATCGCGGCGGCGTCGACAAGGTGCTGGTGCTGTTCCCGCGGCAGGACCGCTGGCATATCTTCGTCAGCCTGGCGCGCGAGTTCTTCTACTTCCTGGCCGGCGATCCGGAAGCGCCGAGCAAGGTGCAGAAACAGCTCGGCACCGCCGACCTGCAGGGCCTGATGGCGGCTTGAAGACCTGGCTGAGGTGGCGAGGGCCCTCGGCCGTGGCACAAACGCCGGACGCAGCGCGCAGGAGTGGCTTCAGCCGCGAATGGGTCAAGCGTCCACGCCCGCGATTCGCGGCTGAAGCCGCTCCTACGGATATGCCGCGGGCGGTGCGCAAGATCGACCGCAGCGGTCGGCGACGAGCATGCGAAACGGGGCGCCCAAGCGCCCCGTTCTTCATTGCGGGCCGGCCGGTCCGCTCAGCGCCGCGCGCGGAAGCCCAGCCACAGCGCCACGGCGATCAGGCCGGCGAAGCCGAGCGCGGTCCAGCCCGGCAGCGACAAGCCCAGCAGCTTCCAGTCGATCACCGCGCATTCGCCGGTACCGCGCAGCACGTCGGCCACCACTTGGCCGAACGGCGCGCTGTCGAGCATCTGGAACAGGCCGGCGCCGCAGCTGGGCAGGCTGTCCGGCGGGAAGTACTGCAACACCGTATGGCGCACCGCGATCGAGAAGCCGGCCAGGCCGGTCAATGCGATCAGCGCGCCCCACAGCCGCGGCGCGCCGCCGTGCAGCGCGGCCAGCAGCGACAGCACCCCGACCGCGATCACGAACACGCGCTGGAACATGCACAGCGGGCAGGGGTTGAGGAACTTGTAGTGCTGCAGGTAGAGCGCGAAGGCCATCATGCCGGCGCAGGCGAGGAAGAGCGCGAAGAAGCCCGCGCGGCGGGAGGTCAGCCAGTTCATGGTGTCGGGGTGGGAGAGTGGATCAGGACGGCTCGGACAACAGCAAGGCCCGGGTGGTTTCATCGAGGTCGATGGCGACGTCGTCTGCGGCCAGCACGCGGTTGTCGGTCGGCCGCACCAGCTTGAGGTTCAGGTAGATCTTGTCGGCGCCGACCGCGTAGCTGCCGACCACCACCGCCTGCGCGTTGTGGGCGCTGCTGATGTCCTTCACCTCGCGCGACAGCAGCAGTTCGCCGGTTCCCTCGCGCACGAACACGCTGCCGCGCAGCTTGAGCTCGATCACCGGATAGCCGCGCCCCAAGAGCCGGGTGGCGACCTGCTCGGCCAGCACGCGACCGAAGGTCGACGACTCGGTCAGCTTGTCGATGTTGACCAGGGTGGCCACGATCACCGGCTGGTCCGGCACCATCGCGCCGCCCATGTCGGCCAGCCGGTCGGCCGCCTCGTAGCTGGCGCGGATCAGCGGATTCTTGGCGCCGGGCTGGCTGGCGGCGCAGCCGGCCAGCGCGAACAGCAGGGCGAGAACGGCCAGCGCGCGCATCAGGCGCCCCCGGTCACGTTCATGCGCTTGACCGGGACCGGCGGCGCCGGCGGCGCGGGCAGCAGCGATTCGTCGTAGAGCGGCACGTCGGCCTGGCTGACCGCGTAGGCCTCGGTATCGCGGAACAGGTAGCGGCTGCCGTTGCCGATCGAGGTGGTCACCACCACCTGCAGGCCCTCGGCCATGCGCACCGACTGGATGTCGGCCTCGAGCACCACCACGCCGTCGTCGCGCTTCTGCGCCACCGCGAGCCCGAGCTCGGCCAGGCTGGTGCGCAGGTACTGGTTGAGCGCGCGCGCGAACGGCGTCGGCCGGCTCGGCTCGGCCACGAAGATCGGCTTGCGGCCGAGCTCCGACACCTGGCTGGCGCGCTGGCTGGCGCGCAGCGCGACCTGGTGGGCCAGCTCGCCCCAGTCGGCCGGCGCGCGCAGCAGCGGTGCGGTCGGCGCCTGGGCCGCCTCGCGCGCCGCCATCTGGGCGCGGATCTGCGCACAGGCGGACAAGGACAGCACGAGGGCGAGGGGAAGCAGGTAGCGGCGCAAGGCGGATTCCGGTCGATGAGGGCGCTCAGTCCCCGGTTTCGAGGGCTGCGGGATCATAGCCGAGAAATTTCAGGATGTCGTCGCGCCGCCGCATGGCGTCGGTATAGCCCAATTCGATCAGGTCGCGCGCGTAGCGGCGGTGGAACAGCAGGTAGGACGCCAGTACCGAACCCTGCCGCTTGAGCGCGCCGAGGCCGCCGAGCACGAAGCGCATGGTCCACGGAAAGCGGCCGGTATGGCGCGAGGCGATCTGCTCGAGCGGCTTGGACGGCGCGATCACCAGGATCTCGACCTCGCGCAGCTGCACGTCGCGGCGGTGCTTGACCTCGTCGGGCACGAAGGACAGCGTGCGGTTGACCCGCGCGATGCGTTCGAGATCGACCTCCATGCCGTCGATGAACACGCTGTTCATCAGGTGGCCGGCGACCTGGGCCAGCGTCGGATAGTCCGGCGCGTAGAGCCGCTCGAGCGGCTCCTCGCGCGGCGGCGAGACGCCGACCACCAGCACCTTCTCGGCGCCCAGGTGCAGCGCCGGGCTGATCGGCGCGACCTGGCGCACCGAACCGTCGCCGAACCACTCGCGGTTGATCTGCACCGCCGGGAACACGAAGGGGATGGCCGCCGAGGCCAGCAGGTGACGCAATTCGATGCGCGTGCGGGTGCCCACGCGCTGGGCCCGGTTCCAGCCCTTGAGGTCGGGCGCGGCCTGGAAGAACGAGACCGACTGGCCCGAGTTGTAGCCCGAGGCGGTGATGCTGAGCGCGCGCAATTGGCCGGCCTGGATCGAGTGCTCGATGCCGTCGAAATCGATCAAGCGCTCCAGCAGGCCGCCCAGCGGTTCGTTGTCGAGGAAGGCCTTGGGATTGAGCCGGCCGAAGCCGCCGGTGAACAGCGAGCCGACCCAATGGAAGAAATAGCGGCACATGGTGCCGACGTCGGTGCGGTAGACGTCCTCGACCGACAGGTTCTTCCAGACGTACTCGAGTTTGCACACGCTCTTGCGGAACTGGGTGGCGCCGGCCGCCAGCGAGGCGGCGTTGATGCCGCCGGCCGAGGTGCCGCAGATGATCTGGAACGGGTTGTCGGCCTGCGGCGGCAGCATCTTGGCGATCGCGCGCAGCACGCCGACCTGGTAGGCGGCACGGGCGCCGCCGCCGGACATGATCAGCCCGACGAGCGGAGGGCGGGGTTCGGACATGGACTCCTCGTTGTCGTTGGCCGGCCGCCGCGCGGGACGCTGCGGGCCGGCGATCCAAGCATAGCCCATGCCGCGCTGAACCGCGGCTGTCGCCGCCTGTCCGAGCGGGCACCGATTTGAGGTACAATCCGTTTTTGCCGCCAGGGACTTAGCCATGCGAGTTATTCAAAAAGCGCTGACCTTCGACGACGTTCTGCTCGTCCCCGCCCACTCCAACGTCCTGCCGCGCGATGTCGACCTCTCGACCCAGCTCACGCGCGAAATCCGCCTCAACCTGCCCTCGTCTCGGCCGCCATGGATACGGTGACCGAGGGCCGTCTCGCCATCGCCATGGCGCAGGAAGGCGGCATCGGCATCGTCCACAAGAACCTGCCGGCCCGCGCCCAGGCGCAGGAAGTGAGCAAGGTGAAGCGCTACGAAAGCGGCGTGGTGAAGGACCCGGTGACGGTCAAGCCCGACATGCTGGTGCGCGACGTGCTGACGCTGACGCGCCAGCACCGCATTTCCGGCCTGCCGGTGGTCGAGGCCAGCGGCCAAGTGGTCGGCATCGTCACCAACCGCGACCTGCGCTTCGAGACGCGGCTCGACGCCCCGGTGTCGAGCATCATGACGCCGAAGGACCGCCTGGTGACGGTGCGCGAAGGCGCCAGCATCGACGAGGCGCGCGAGCTGATGCACGCCCACCGGCTGGAGCGCGTGCTGGTGGTCGACGAAGCGTTCAAGCTGCGCGGCCTGATCACCGTCAAGGACATCATCAAGACCACCGAGCACCCGCATGCCGCCAAGGACAGCCAGGGCCGCCTGCGCGTCGGCGCCGCGGTCGGCGTCGGTGCCGGCACCGAGGAGCGCGTCGAGCTGCTGGTCGAGGCCGGCGTCGACGTGATCGTGGTCGACACCGCCCACGGCCACAGCCAGGGCGTGCTGGACCGGGTGACCTGGGTGAAGAAGCACTTCCCGCAGGTGCAGGTGATCGGCGGCAACATCGCCACCGCCGCCGCCGCGCTGGCGCTGGTCGAAGCCGGCGCCGACGGCGTCAAGGTCGGCATCGGCCCCGGCTCGATCTGCACCACCCGCATCGTGGCCGGCGTCGGCGTGCCGCAGATCTCGGCGGTGGCCAACGTGGCCGACGCGCTGCGCGGCAGCGGCGTCCCGCTGATCGCCGACGGCGGCATCCGCTTCTCGGGCGACATCTCCAAGGCCATCGCGGCCGGCGCCAACCTGGTGATGCTCGGCGGCCTGTTCGCCGGCACCGAGGAAGCCCCGGGCGAGGTCGAGCTGTACCAGGGCCGTTCCTACAAGAGCTACCGCGGCATGGGTTCGCTCGGCGCGATGCAGCAAGGCTCGAGCGACCGCTACTTCCAGGACAACGTCAACAACGCCGACAAGCTGGTGCCCGAGGGCATCGAAGGCCGCGTGCCCTACAAGGGCCCGCTGAGCGCGGTGATCCACCAGCTGATGGGCGGCCTGCGCTCGTCGATGGGCTACCTCGGCTGCGCCACCATCGCCGACGTGCATGCGCGCGCCGAGTTCGTCGAGATCACCTCGGCCGGCATCCGCGAATCGCACGTGCACGACGTGCAGATCACCAAGGAAGCGCCGAACTACCACGTCGACTGAGCCGGCCCCCGCGCCGACTTCGCCGTCCGGAGCCCCCGCCTTGCGCGGGGGCTTTTGCTTTTGAAGCCCTGCGGACGAGCGCATGCCGACGGCGCGAACCCGCCGAGCCCGCTTGGTGCTATAAGCCGGGGGGATTTCCGAACCGCGCCGGAGGGGCACATGAAGAAGACACCGATCATCCTGGCCGCGCTGCTGGCCGTCGCGCTGGCCGGCTGCAGCCGCATCAGCACCGATCCGGGCACCGAGACGGTGCTGGTCGACAAGCCTTACTTCGTCGGCCACGGCGGCGTGCGCGACGACAGCCAGAAGCCCGGCTCGGGCTGGTACTGGTGGTCCACCAGCGGCATCGCCGTACCGATCGTGCCGATCAAGATCGACGAGCGCTTCGACGACCTGATCACGGCCGGCGACAATATCCCGGTCGACTTCAATTCCTATCTGCAGCTGCAGATCCGCGAGCCGGTCGCCATCATCAAGAAGTACGGCGAGCACTGGTACGACAACAACCTCAAGGAGCAGTACCGCACCATCGTGCGCAACGCGGCCAAGCGCTACACGCTGAACCAGCTGCTGTCGGACAACCAGTCGGTGCAGCAGCTCGAGGAAGCCATCCTGGCCTCGACCCGCAAGCTGGTGAAGGACTACGGCCTGCCGGTCGCGGTGCTGGACGTGAACCTGGGCAAGGTGCTGCCCGACGGCAAGATCCTCGAGGAGATCAACGAGACCGGCCGCCAGAAGCAGCGCAGCAAGACCATGGAAGCCGCCCGCGAGGCGGAAAACCAGCGCAAGGAGGCCGAACGCTCGCGCGCCGCGGCCGACAATGCCTACCGCAACGAACTGGGACTGACGCCCGAGCAGTTCATCAAGCTCGAGGACATCAAGGCCCGCCGGTTCCTGTACGAGCGCTGCGACAAGGGCTGCACCGTCATCGTCAGCGACGGGACGACGCCGCTGGTGGCCAGGCCCTGATCCGCCCGCGGTGCATCCACCGAGTTGAAACCTAGGCAGGGCGGCGGAGACGGCCGCCCTGCCCGCCGGCCGCGGCCACCGCGCCGGGCGGGACTTTCCTGGAATGCCGGCCATGACCACGCCGCTCTCCCCGCCGAACTGCTCGCCATCGCCCGCCAGCGGCTCGCCGCCGGCGATCTGGCCGCCGCCGCCAACTTCACGGCCATGGTGCTCGAACGCCAGCCCGCCGACGCCGACGCGCTGGCGCTGCATGCGCGTATCGCGCTGGCGGCCGGCCGGCTCGACGAAGCCGGCCGCGCGATCGAGGCGGCGCTGCGGCTGCGGCCCGACCAGGCCGAAGCCTTGCGTTGCAGGGCCGCGCTGCGGCGCCATGCGGGCGAGCGCGAGGGCGCGCTGGCCGACCTCCACGCGGCCGCGCTCGCCGCGCCCGGCGACGCCGAACTGCACGGCGAGCTCGGCGGCCTGCTGCGCGCGCTGGGCCGCCCGGCCGAGGCCGGCCTCGCCTATGCGCGCGCCGCCGGGCTGGCGCCCGACGATGCGCGGCTGTGGAACGACCTCGGCGTAGCGCGGCAGGAAAGCGGCGACGCCGCCGGCGCCGAGGCGGCCTACCGCCGCGCGCTGGCGCTGGACGACGGCCTCGCGCTGGCCCACAACAACTACGGCGCGCTGCGCCAGCAGGCCGGCGACCTGGCCGCGGCCGAGGCCCACTACCGGCGCGCGCTGGCCTGCGATCCGCGGTATGCGGCGGGCTGGAAGAACCTGGCCGCGATCCTGCAGGAACACGCGCGCTTCGAGGAGGCCGAGCACGGCTTCGGCCAAGCCATCGCCCTGCGGCCCGATTTCGCCGAGGCCCGGGCCGGCCAGCTCACCGCGCGGCTGCATCGGTGCGAATGGCGCGGCCTGCCGGACGCGCTCGCCCAGCTCGAATCGGCGCTGCAGCGCCGGCCCGACAGCCGCATCTCGCCGTTCTTCCATCTCGGCCTGGACGACTCGCCGGCGGCGCAGCTGCAGATCGCCCGGCGCTGGGCGGCGCAATACCGCGTCGAGCCGCTGCCGCCGCGCCCGCCGCAACGGCGCGAGCGCATCCGGCTCGGCTACCTCGGCGGCGATTTTTTCTCGCACGCCACCAGCTGGCTCACCGCCGGCCTGTTCGCCGGCCACGACCGCGCACGCTTCGAAGTGTGGGGCTACGACTATGGCCGCGACGACGGCTCGGCGCTGCGCGCGCAGCTGCTGGCCGGCTTCGACCGCTTCCGCCAGGTCGATGCGCTGGCGCCGGCCGAGATCGCGCGGCAGATCCGCGCCGACGGCATCGATATCCTGATCGACCTCAAGGGCTGGACCCGCGGTACCCGCGCCGAGACGCTGGCCTGGCGGCCGGCGCCGGTGCAGGTCCATTACCTGGCCTACCCGGGCACGCTCGGCGCCGATTGGGTCGACTACCTGATCGCCGACACGCAGGTGGCCCCCGTCGGCGCCGACCTCCACTATGCCGAGCGGCTGGTGCGGCTGCCGCACTGCTACCAGATCAACGCCCCGAGCGACGTCGCCGCCCGGCCGGGCCGCGCGCAGGCCGGCCTGCCCGGGCAGGGCTTCGTGTTCTGCTGCTTCAACCAGCACTACAAGCTGCTGCCGGGGATGTTCGACCTGTGGATGCAGCTGTTGCGCGCGGTGCCGGGCAGCGTGCTGTGGCTGCTCGACCAGCAGCCGGGCAACCGCGCGCGGCTGCGCCACGAGGCCGGCCGCCGCGGCGTGGACGGCGAGCGCCTCGTGTTCGCGCCCGGCCTGCCGCATGCCGAACACCTGGCCCGGCTGGCGCTGGCCGACCTGGCGCTCGACACCCTGCCCTACAACAGCCACACCACCGCCAGCGACGCGCTCTGGGCCGGGGTGCCGCTGGTCAGCTGCCGCGGCCGGGGCTTCGCCAGCCGGGTGGCGGCCAGCTGTCTGCACGCGGTCGGCCTGGCCGAGCTGGCCGTCGACACCCTGGCCGACTACCAGGCGCTGGCGACGCGGCTGGCGACCGAACCGGACCGGCTGGCCGCCGTGCGCGGGCGGCTGGCGGCGGCGCGGCGGCAGGCGCCGCTGTTCGATACCGCGGCGACCACGCGGGCGCTCGAGGATGCCTATGCGCAGATGTGGGAACGCGCGCTGGCCGGGCTGGCGCCGATTGCATTCGAGGTGGACGGCTGAGGCAGCCGGGCTGGCACCGCCGGCAGGCCGCATCGTAGCAACGGCTTCAGCCGCGAATGCCGGCCGCGCGCCATCGGGCATTCGCGGCTGAAGCCGCTCCTACGGGGGATTCGATCGACGTTTCGTGCCGGAGGAAACGGCCGGCGGCGCTCAACCGCCCTTGCCCGCCTGCTCGACGATCTGCTTGAAGAAGCCGTACACGCCCTCCTCGTTCATCTCGCGCGCATTGGCCAGCTCGCCGGCGCGGGTGGCGTAGAGCACGCGCTGGTCGGGCGCCAGCACCACCACGGCCGGGATGCCCTGCTTGATCGGGTTGCCGTAGACGGTGTCGAGATCGAGATTCTTGTCGAAACGGCCGACGTCGATCTTCACAACGTTGAATTCGCGCGCGATCAGCGCCGCGTTCTTCTCGCCCTTGAGCGCCTTGTCGAGCGCGCGGCAGTCCTTGCACCAGTTGGCGCCGAACACCAGCAGCACCGGCTTGCCGCCCTTGCGCGCGGTGACCAGGGCCTGGCGCACGTCGTCGCGCGCGTTGGCGGACTCGTCGTAGGGCTGTTCGGCGGCCGGCGCGGCGAGGCTGGCCAGCAACAACATCAGGGCGAAAGGTCGTTTCATGGCGGAATCTTCGAGAGAGGCCGCGGACGGCCGAAGCCGCCATTGCACCGCAGCGCGGCGCGCACGGCAACCGCGCCGGCCGTCGCCGGCGCGCCGGCGGCCTTCAGCGCCGCAGCGTGAAGGCGTCGCGCAGCTGCCAGTCCGGCAGATCGTCCGCGTCGCGCTCGACCCACACCGGCCGCCGCGCGCGCGGATCGGGGTTGAGGCGCCAGCGCCGCGGCACCGAATCGGTGCCGAGCATATAGCCGTGCAGATTGCCGTCGCGGTCGATGCGGAAGCGCAGGAAACCCTTGTAGCCCTGGTAGGCGACCGGCGAGAAGGCGTTGTTGCCGAGGCAGCCTAGCCAGGACATGCAGGCGAAGTAGGTGCCGAACAGCAGCCCGCCGACCAGCGTGCCGAAGGCGGTCAGCACCAGGCCGCGCACGAAGGGGTCGCCGACCAGGCCGCAGATCCACCAGTACAGCGTGGCGGCGGCCAGCACGTGCAGGACGCCCAGCAGCATGCCCGAGAGCATGGTGCGCCAGCCGTCCTCGCGCGCGATGGCGCCGCACAGCACGACCAGCAGGACATGCACGCCCATCGCCAGCGGGCTGAAGAACAGCCCGCGCACCCACAGCCCGAGGAAGGTCGACAGCGGCAGTTCGCCGATCCGGCTCGACGGCACGAAGCCGTCGGGCAGGAAGGAGGCGCTGAACACGAAGCTGTTGCAGTAGACCGCCGCCCAGTACAGCAGGCCCAGCAGCAGCGAGAACATCAGGTTGCCCTGCAGCAGGCTGCGGCCGCACAGCTCGTCCAGCTCGCCGGCCGGCTTGAACATGGCGAGCAGGTTGCCCCACACCAGCCGGCGGCTGGTGGCCTGGTCCGGATAGCAGCCGGCCACGCCGTAGGCGCGGTGGCCCCAGGTCTGCCAGGCGCCCTCGACGGTGCCGAGCCGCACCCGGCCCTTGAGGTCGTCGGTCATCGCCTCGGCGTCGATGCGGCGGTCCATCCGCTTGGGCTGGGCGGCGAGGTTGGCGTGGGTCGGATGCAGGAAGGCGCCGCCGCAGCCGCAGGTGACCAGCGCGTCGTCGTATTCGAGACCGGCGCCGCCGGACTCGGCCTGCTCGCGCACGTAGTGGTGCAGGTCGCCGGCCAGCCGGATGCGGATGCGCACCTCGCGTTCCAGCAGCAGCGCCTCCAGCCGCTGGTAGCGCTTGGGATAGCCGGGCCGCGCCTCGTCGCCGAGCGGACGGGTCCAGTACGGCTCGGGGTACAGCAGGATCACGTCGTCGCCGGGCCGCATGCGGCTCTTCACCACGCCGCAGAAGGCCTCGAACTGGCCGCGGTCCAGGTCGCCGACCAGCGCGAAATCGAAGCCGAACAGCCACCAGCCGCGCGGCAGCCGGGCGGCGAAATAGCTGCGCTGCTGCGGCGTCTCGGCGGCGAGGAAGGGATCGCCGAAGCCGGGCTGGTGATCCTTGACGAAATAGCGGTGGAAGGTGGAGATGTTGTCGAACCAGTCATGGTTCTGCGGGATCGCCAGCACGGTGCGGTCGCACGGCGCATCGTCGGGTCGTGCGCCCTCCCACATCTCGACGAAGCGGTACTGGTATTCCTCGGTGCAGGCGCCCGGGTAGGCCAGGTCGCCGCCGAGCACCAGCAGGTCGCCGCGCGGGAAGGTGCCCTGCCAGTCCGATTCGCCGCAGGCCTCGGCCTGCGGCGCCACCACCGCCGGCGCCAGCACGGCGCGCGCCACGGCGTAGGTGGCGTTGCCGCTGTCGCCCATGTCGGAGACGAAATCCCACCAGAAATCGTCGCGGCCCGCGGTGCCGGACAGGTCGACCACCTCGAACTCGCCCTGGTACAGCTCGCGCCGGTCGAAGTTGCGGATCTGGTCGGCGCTGGCCATCAGCTCGCGCGCCGAGCGCAGCAACACCAGCGGGTTGTACCAGGCCACCGGCCAACGCCGGTGCGGCGGCTCGTTCATGCCGAAGTTGTAGTCCGCCATCCCTGCTCTCCCCCGTTCGCCGGCTGCTGCGTGGCCGCTTCAATGGGTCTTGTTAGCGCATGGCGGCGCGGCGCGCAACAAACAGGCCCCGAGGCAGGGGACCGGCCCGGGTTTTGCAGGCCGGAATTCAGGGCCTGCCCCGCTTTACCGGGCACTCCGACAGCGACCTCATTTGAAAGGCAGCAGCGTCGGAATGAATTCCGACCTACAGAAGTACAGCGCGTCCTTCGAGCATCAACCCCGCGGACTCAATGCCCGGCGTGCAACGACTCGGCATCCACCGTCAGCGGCTCGACCTTGATCTCCACCTTCACCTCGCCGGCCTTCTCGAAGCGCAGCGTTAGCGGCAGCTTGTCGCCCTCCTTCAGAGGGCGCTTGAGGCCGATCAGCATCACGTGGTCGCCGCCGGGCTTGAGCAGCGCCGAGCCCTTGGCCGGCACCGCGACGCGCTCGACCGGCCGCATCTTCATCACGCCGTTCTCGTTCAGGTGGGCGTGCAGCTCGGCCCTGGCCAGCGCGCCGACGCTCGCCGCCACCAACGCGTCGGGCTGGCCGCCGGCGTTGTTGATCTTCAGGTAGACCGCGCCGTTGCCCTGGCCCGGCGGCGTGGCGCGCGCCCAGGGGTGGTGGATCTCGAGCGTGCCGAGCTTGAATTCATGGGCGGCAGCGCCGGCCGAGAGAGCCAATGCGGCCAGGAAGGTGAGCGAAGCGCGCAAGTCGGGATTCCTCGTGGTGATGGGTGGAAAGGATCGGATTGTAGGGCCGGCGGCTCAGGCCGGGCGGCGGGCGCGCCGCAGCCAGAGCAGCAGGCCGATCACGGCCAGGCCGCCGTTCAGCAGCGCGAACAGGCCGAGCAGCGTATCGCGCGGTCCCTTGCCCAGGCCGTCGAGCCACTGCGCCTTGTGCAGCCAGGAGAACGCGGCGCTCTCGATCCGCGCCAGCGGCTGCGGCCGGGCCGCCAGCACGCCGCTGGCCGGCTCGACGTAGGCGTTCGGCCGGCCCGGCAGGTCGTAGCTCAGCCGCAGCACCGGCAGCCGCTTGCTGACGAAGCCGTATTCGCCGTCGAAACGGGTGACCGGCGTCGCCTCGCGCAGCTTCTGCAGCGGCAGGCCGGCCAGCTCGGCCGCGATCACCGCCGCCAGCCGCCGTTCGCCGTCGGCCAGCACGGCACCGGAGGCGGCATCGAGGACGCGCGCGGCCGCCGTCGCGCCGGCCGGCATGGCGTGGCCGGCATGCGCGGCATGTTCGTCGCCTGCCACGATCGGCGCCGGCGGCAGCCACCAGGCGGCGCGGCCGTCGATCGCCACCAGCGTCGCCCCGAGCGCCAGCCGCTGCGGCGGCACGGTGGCCGTGGCCGTGTCGAAGCGTGCCTCGCGCCGCAGCGGTGGATCGAAGTCGGGCGCGGCCCAGACGTGGAACACGCCGCTCAGCGTGAAGGCGAAGGTGCTGCCCAGCACCAGCAGGCCGAGCCGCCGGTGCCAGGTGCGCAGGGGCGTGCCGCGGCCGCCGCGCGGGCGGCGCCAGGCCAGCACCAGGCCGAGCCCGGCGGCGCCGGCAGCCGACAGCAGCAGCACGCTCATCAGCAGCCGGCGCAGCAGCGGCGCGCCGTCGAGCCATTCCCAGCGGTGCAGCAGGCCGAACAGCGCCTGGAACACCGCCTTGCGGTCGTCCATCAGCGCCGCCAGCCGCGCCGGCGCGGTCTCGACATAGACGCGCAGGCCGTCCGGTCGCTCGAATTCGATGCGCCAGACCGGCAGCAGCCGGTTGATCGCGGCGTAATCGCCATCGAAAGCGGTGACCAGCGTCGCCCGGCGCACCGCGGCGGCCTGCTCGCCGCTGTAGTGGCGCGCCAGCATCTCGGCATAGCGCGCGTCGCCGTCCGCCACCAGGCGGCCATCGGCGGCGTCGACGTAACGCCATTCGTGCTCGCCCGGCCGCCGCACCTGCCAGTAGGGCCGGTCCTGCCAGCCGATCAGCCGCGCGCCGGTCAGCTCGGCGATGCCGGCGCGCGCCATCGCCTCGGCCAGCGGCAGGCCGCCGGGCGCCGCGTCGCTGGCCGGCGGCTGCATGGCGACGGCGCTGGGGAACAGCCGCGTCATGATCGGGTGGCTCAGGCCCGAGCAGGCCCACACCAGCACCGCCACGGCGGCGCACAGGCCGATGCGGCGGTGCCAGCGGTAGAGCGCGGGCAGCAGCCTGAAGGGACGCTGGATCGGCGGGGCGACGGTGGTGGTGGTCATGGCTCGGGGTCGATCGGGTCTGGGTTGAACGGAACCCACGCGGCGGCGGTCCGACCGTGGGTGTCGGCTGCATCCTAGGCCGCGCGGGGCTCCGTTTCCGGGCCGGAAGGTAACCGGCGGATTCTAGCCGGCGGCGCGCCGCGGCCCCCTGCGACCGCTTGCCGCAGCGCGGATGCCACGCCCGGGGCCGCTGCGGGCCGCCAAAATTCAGCTTTGCGGCGCGGCGGCGTACACTCCGCGTCTTTCTACCGAACCCCCACCGCCGGGCCGGCGTGACCGACGCCACGCCCGCCGGCAAGAGCGGCCCACCATGAAGCCAGCCATCCACTACCGCATCAATCCCGCCTCGCCCGAAGCCCACCTGTTCGAAGTCAGCCTGACCGTCGAGCAACCCGACCCGGCCGGCCAGCTGCTCAGCCTGCCGGTGTGGATTCCCGGTTCCTACCTGGTGCGCGAATTCGCCCGCCACATCGTCCGCATCGAGGCCGAGGACGCCCGCGGCCCGCTCGCCATCGACAAGCTCGACAAGCGCAGCTGGCGCGCGGCGCCGGCCGAGGGCGCGCTGACGGTGCGCTATAGCGTCTACGGCTACGACCTGTCGGTGCGCACCGCCTACCTCGACCAGACGCGCGGCTTCTTCAACGGCACCAGCGTGTTCCTCGGCGTCGAGGGCCAGCTCGACGCGCCGGTGACGGTCGACATCGCACCGCCGGCCGGCAAGGACTACCGGGAGTGGCGCGTCGCCACCAGCCTGACGCCGCTCAAGGCCAAGCCCTATGCATTCGGCAGCTACCGGGCCGCCAATTACGACGAACTGATCGACCACCCGGTCGAGCTCGGCGACTTCACCCTGATCCAGTTCAAGGCCTGCGGCGTGCCGCACGACTTCGTGCTGGCCGGCCGGCTGCCCAAGCTCGATTCCAAGCGGCTGGCACGCGACGTCAAGGCGATCTGCGAATACCAGATCCGCTTCTTCGGCGAGCCGGCGCCATTCGAGCGCTACGTGTTCATGACCTTCGTCAGCGGCGACGGCTACGGCGGCCTCGAGCACCGCGCCTCGACCGCGCTGATGGCCAGCCGCGACAGCCTGCCGCAGCCGGGCGAGCGCGGCCTGAAGAGCCCCTACCGCCAGTTCCTCGGCCTGGTCAGCCACGAGTATTTCCATACCTGGAACGTCAAGCGCATCAAGCCGGCCGCCTACGCGCCCTACCCGGCCGACGGCGAAGCCTATTCGCGCCTGCTGTGGGCGTTCGAGGGCCTGACCAGCTACTACGACGACCTGACGCTGGTGCGCGCCGGCCTGATCGACGCCGACAGCTATCTCGAACTCTTGTCGCACACCATCACCGGCGTGCTGCGCAATCCCGGCAGCGCGGTGCAGACGCTGGCCGAATCGAGCTTCGACACCTGGATCAAGTACTACCGCCCCGACGAGAACGCGCCCAACAGCATGGTGAGCTACTACACCAAGGGCGCGCTGGCCGGGCTGTGCCTCGACCTGCACATCCGCCGCGAGACCGCCGGCCGCCAGTCGCTCGACGACGTGATGCAGGCGCTGTGGCAGCGCTACGGCCGCGATTTCTACGCCGGCAAGCCGGTCGGCGTGGCCGAGGAAGCCTGGGAGGCGGTGGCCGAGGAAGTGACCGGCCTCACGCTCGAGCCGCTGTTCGACACGCTGCTACGCTCGACCGAGCCGCTGCCGCTGGAGAGCGTGCTGGCCCAGGTCGGCATCGACTGGCAGGCGCGCGCCCAGGTCGGCGCCGGCGACAAGGGCGGCTGGCTGGAGCAGCCCAAGGCGCCGGCCACCTGGATCGGCGCCCGTACCGCGGCGGCCGACGGCGGCCTGGTCAAGCTCGCCCACGTGCTCAGCGACGGCCCGGCGATGGCGGCCGGCCTCGCCGCCGGCGACGTGCTGGTGGCGATCGACGATCTCAAGGCCAGCCCGGCCAACCTCGACGCCGCGCTGGCGCTGGCCCGGCCCGGCGACAAGCTTGAAGTGCTGGCCTTCCGCCGCGACGAGCTGATGCGCTTCAAGCTGCGGCTGGAAGCGGCGCCGGCCAATACGGTGGGGTTGAAGCGCAACGAGGGCGATGCGGCCAGGGTGACGGCGCGCAAGGAATGGCTGAACGCCTGAGGACACAGACGGGAATCGATGAAGAACGGAGCCGCCAGGCTCCGTTTGCATTCGATTTGCAGACCGCAACCAGATGAAGCGGATACCCGGAAGTCGCTCGACTCCAGATCGTCGCGGCCATGATCGGCGCGCCTTGAAGTACGACTCGATGTTTCGGGAAAGGTCATGCAGCAGCCGCAATGCACCAACATCGGTGCAACCTGCATGCGGTGACGCACAGCGCTGCCGCCGCGGTGACCGCACCCGCCGTCAGCGATAGGTCTCGCGCTGCACCCGCCACGCCGGATCGCGCAGGATGCCGCCCAGCGCGGCGTTCAGGTCGGGCATCAGGTCGGCATAGTTCTTCGGCACCAGCACGAAACGGTCGAAGCGGTCGTGCGGTTTGGCCGCCACGTAGAAGCGACCGGCCCAGTCGGTGTGGTGGCGCAGGTAGTAGTCCAGCGTCGGCCGGCTGATGATGATCGCGTCGACCCGGCCCAGCATCAGCTTGCCCAGGTTGGCGCCCTCGCTGACCGCGTCGTCGCGCTCGATCCGGCCGGCCTTCACCAGCTCGTCCACGCCGTAATAGTAGTAACCGGTCGGCAGGCCGACGCGCATGCCGACCAGGCTGTCCGGCCCCTCGTAGCGCAGCGGCTGCTCGCTGCGCGACACCACCACGTCCTCGTCGTTCATGAAGGCCGGCGACCACAGGTAGCGGGTGTGCGATTCGTCCTTGAACCACAGCGGGTTCACGCCGAGCACCAGGCCCTTGAGCCGGCCCTGCTCGAGCTCGGTCTCGAGCCGGCGGCGCGGCAGGTAGACGGTGGTGAAGTGATGCTCGCCGATCCGCTCGTTCAGGTAGCGCGCCAGGTCGTAGTAGAGGCCGACGCCCTGCTCGGCGTCGACGATATAGGGCGGCTTGAGGTGGTAGGCATACAGCACCACCTCGTCGGCACGCACCGACCACAGGCAGGCCAGCACGATCAGCAGCAGCAGGGGCAGGATCTTCACGCGGGGCCTCGCGAAGCAATGAACAGGGGCGGCGGTGCGCCCCCTCGAGCGTAGTGCAGGCCCCGCGCCGCGACAACGCTGCCGCGCCGGGCGGCTGCAAAGGAAAACCGGCCTCGCGGCCGGTTTTCCATGGCATCGCTACAACCCGGCCGATGCGCCTCAGGTCGCCGGCTGCCCCAGCATCTGCCACAGGAAGGTGTACTCCAGCGCGCTCATGTCGGCCTTCTGCAGGTTGTTGGCCGCGCCGGCGTGGCCGCCCTCCATGTTCTCGTAGTACCAGGCGTTCTTCACGCCGAGCTCCTGCTGCATCCTGGCCATCATCTTGCGCGCGTGGCCCGGGTGGACGCGGTCGTCGCGGGTCGAGGTGGTGAACAGCACGTTGGGGTACTGCGTGCCCTTGTGCAGGTTGTGGTAGGGCGAGAACTTGCGGATGTAGTCCCACTCGGCCGGCAGGTCCGGATTGCCGTATTCGCCGACCCACGAGGCGCCGGCCAGGAGCTTGTTGTAGCGCCGCATGTCGAGCAGCGGCACCTGGCAGACCACCGCGCCGAACAGGTCGGGCCGCTCGGTCAGCATCACGCCCATCAACAGGCCGCCGTTGCTGCCGCCCATGATGCCGAGCCGCCGTGGCTTGGTGATCTTGCGCGCCTGCAGGTCCTCGGCCACCGCGATGAAGTCGTCGTAGGCGCGCTGGCGGTTTTCCTTCAGCGCCGCCTGGTGCCAGCGCGGGCCGAACTCGCCGCCGCCGCGGATGTTGGCGACCACGTAGACGCCGCCCTTGTCCAGCCAGGCCTTGCCGGCCGCCGCCGAGTACCACGGAGTGAGGCTGACCTGGAAGCCGCCGTAGCCGTACAGCAAGGTCGGGTTGTCGCCGTCGAGCTTGAGGCCCTTCCTGGCGACGATGAAGTAAGGCACGCGGGTGCCGTCCTTCGATACCGCCTCGTTCTGGGCGATCTCGAAGCGGGAGGCGTCGAAGAAGGCCGGGCGCTGCTTGAGCAGTTCGCGCGTGTCGCTGCCGGCTTGACCGAGGTAGAGCGAATCGGGCGTCAGGAAGTCGACGTGGCCGAGGAAGTAGTCGTCCGATTCGAACTCGTCGAGCGCGCTGACGTTGAGGCTGCCGAAGGCCGGCGCGGCCGCGTCGCGGCGGCTCCACTTGCCGTCGGCGAAGCGCCATTCGATCAAGCGGCCCTTGACCTTGTCGAGCACGCCGAGCAGCACGTAGTTGCGGGTGGTGGTCACGCCGCCGTCGCGCTCGAGCGCGGTGCTGTCGGTCGGCTCGAACAGCGCGGTGAACTCGCGCTTGCCGGCCATGAAGGCGGCGAAGTCGGTCGCCACCAGGCTGCCGGCGGCCCAGGTCTTGCCGCCGACGGTCCACGGCTCGCGCAGCGTCACCAGGAGTTGCGGGCCGAAGAAGCCGACGTCGGACTGCGCCGGCACGTCGATGCGGGTCAGCTTGTCGCCTTCGCGCAGATAGGTCTCGCTGGTGTAGAAGGTCACGCCGCGGTGCACCAGCTCGCGCCGGTACTGCGGATGCTCGTAGACCGAAGCCGAGACCGAGATGTCGCTCTTCTGGCCTTCGTAGACGGTCTTGGCGGCCGTCAGCGGGGTGCCGCGCTGCCACAGCTTGACGATGCGCGGGTAGCCGGAATCGGTCTGCGAGCCGGCGCCGAAGTCGGTGCCGACGAAGATCGCGTCGCGGCCCTGCCAGCTCACGTCGAGCTTGGCCTCGGGCAGCGCGAAGCCGCCGTCGACGAAGGACAGCGTCGGCAGGTCGAATTCGCGCACCACCACCGCGTCGGCGCCGCCGCGCGACAGCTGCAGCAGGCAGCGGTCGTAGGCCGGCTCGCGGCAGACGGCGCCCTTCCAGACCCAGTTCTCCTTCTCGCGCGCGGCCAGCGCGTCGAGGTCGAGCACCGTTTCCCACTTCGGCTCGGCCAGCTTGTATTCGGCCAGCGTGGTACGCCGCCACAGGCCCTTGGGATGGTCGGCGTCCTGCCACAGGTTGTAGAGGTGGCCGCCCATCTTGTGGGCGTAGGGGATGCGCGACTTGGAATTGAGGATGTCGGCGATCTGGCTGCGCGTCTCGGCGAAGCCCGGCGCCTTCTCGAGCACCGCCCGCGTACGCGCGTTCTGGCCCTTGACCCAGCTCAGCGACTTCTTGCCGCCGACGTCTTCGAGCCATTGGTTGCGATCGGCCATGGTGGCCGCCTGGCCGGCCAGGGTGGCGCCGGCGAGCGCCAGCGATAGCAGCGTGTTCTTCATGTCTCTCCTCGTGGGGGTCTGCGGTGGCGGGGCGGGTAGCCCGAAGCGCGCGAGCATAAGGGTTGTCCCTGATCGCGGCCAATTCGGTGCGACGGGCTGTCGTATGGCGGGATGAGCAGCGGGGCGATGGCCGCGGCGCTTCATCGGCACCAGATCGCCGCGCCTGCGGTGAAGTGCACAAACGTGCGCAGCGTTACGAACGCCCACCTCGGCCTCTGCAGCGAGGCAGGCGGTTCGCCACGCAGCCGCGCCCGGGCCGCTAGTCCAGCGCCGCGCAGGGATCGGGCCGCTGCTGCGCCGGCAGCAGCAGCTTGCGGTCGTAGCGCTCGGCGTTCTCGCCTTCCAGCAAGCCCACCGATACGCTGCCCGGCAGCCAGCGCGGCACGCCGATGTCGCGCCGCACGTGGCCGTTGCCGGCCAGCAGCACCGCGCCGCGGCCGGCGTAGGGCTTGAGCGCCTCGGCCATCGCCACGTCACGGGCGATCTGGGCGCGCGCCATGCCGTCGAGCAGCGAGGCCGGCAGCTTGCCGCAATGGCCACGGTCGACCGCCTCGCGCTGGCCGTCGAACAGCGCGGCCGGCAAGGGCTTGTCCAGGCCGGCGGCGGCGATCTGGGCCGGCGTGAACACCGCCGCGTAGCCCTCGCGGACGACCTTGGCGCCGTCGGCGCGCGACAGGTTGGCGGCCACGATCGGCAGGTCGTAGCGCAGCGCCAGCGCCACCACCGGGCGATAGAAGGCCCAGTTCCAGCCGCTCTTGCCGGCCGGCTTGGCCTGCTCGATCAGGTAGTCGGCGTCGCCCGGCCTCTCCTGGCGCGCGCGGTCGAGATCGGCCTGGCGTTCGCGGTCGAACTGCTCCATCGCGATCGCCGGCCGCCAGCCGGCCGCGACGGCGCGTTCGAGCGCGCGGAAGCGGAAGTCGTGCACGGCGGCGTTGTCGTGCACCTCGCCCAAGAGGACCACCGCGTCGCCCTCGAGCAGGCCGGCCAACTGGTCGGCCTGGGCCGCCGGCGCGGCGGCCCGGTCGGTGCGGGCGGGCGTGGCACAGGCCGCCAGCGTGGCGGCGGCGAGGAAGGACATGAGCAGGCGCATCGGCATCACCCCGGATATAAATTGAGAACGATTATCATAAACAGTTTGGTGCGATGCTGCAGCCTGGGGCGCACAGTGCGTGACTCCTTCGGAGCATGCGCAGGGAAACGCCTGTAGGAGCGGCTTCAGCCGCGAATGGTGGTGCTGTCGCTGTCGCACGTTCGTGTGCTTCCCGCCATTCGCGGCCGAAGCCGCGCCTACGCGAAGCTGCGCAGGCGATATGGCGGAACGGGACAGAAGGCGCGTCCAGCGGCGACAATGGCGTTCCATTCCCCGCACCACGCCGACCATGCTGCTCGATTTCTTCTACCAGTTGCGCGCCGCCAGGCTGCCCGTCTCGATCAAGGAATTCCTGACCCTGCTCGAAGCGCTCGACGCGCGCGTGGTGGCCGGCAGCCTCGACGATTTCTACGTGCTGGCGCGCACCGTGCTGGTCAAGGACGAGAAGTATTTCGACCGCTTCGACCAGGTGTTCGGCCATTACTTCAAGGGCGCCGAGCACGCGCTGGAGAAGATCGAGGCCGAGATCCCCGAGGACTGGCTGACCAAGCTGATCGAGAAGCAGCTCAGCGAGGAGGAGAAGGCCCAGCTCAAGGGCATGGGCTGGGACAAGTTGATGCAGACGCTGAAGGAGCGGCTGGCCGAGCAGAAGGAGCGCCACCAGGGCGGCAACACCTGGATCGGCACCGGCGGCACCAGCCCGTTCGGCGCCTACGGCTACAACCCGGAAGGCATCCGCATCGGCCAGGACGGCTCGCGCCACCGCCGCGCGGTCAAGGTATGGGACCAGCGCGAATACCGCGATTTCGACGACACGCGCGAGCTCGGCAGCCGCAACTTCAAGGTGGCGCTGCGGCGGCTGCGCCGTTTCGCCCGCGATGCCGAGGCCAATGTGCTCGACCTCGACGGCACGGTGCGCGCGACCTCGGACAACGCCGGCTGGCTCGAACTGAAGTTCCGCCACGAGCGCCACAACGCGGTGAAGGTATTGCTGCTGCTCGACGTCGGCGGCTCGATGGACGACCACATCCAGGTCTGCGAGACGCTGTTCTCGGCCGCGCGCAGCGAGTTCAAACACCTGGAGCAGGCCTACTTCCACAACTTCGTCTACGAATCGGTCTGGCGCGACAACCGCCGCCGCCACGCCGAGCGGCTGCCGACCTGGGATCTGCTGCACACCTATCCGTCCGACTACAAGCTGATCCTGGTCGGCGACGCCACCATGAGCCCGTACGAGATCAGCTATCCGGGCGGCTCGGTCGAGCACATGAACGAGGAGCCGGGCCGGGTCTGGCTCGAACGTTTGCTGGCGCGCTTCCCGGCCGCGGTCTGGCTCAATCCGGTCGACGAGCAGTACTGGGACTACACCGAGAGCCTGCGCATGACGCGCGAGCTGATGGGCGGGCGGATGTTCCCGCTGACGCCGGCCGGCCTGGAAAGCGCGATGCGGCGGCTGATGGCTGCGCAGTGAGGGGACAGGGGTGAGGGGTGAGGTGTAACCCCATCCCCCTCCCGGCCTCCCCCTTGAAGGGGGAGGAGCCGTGCAGCGACGGCTCCATTGGCTGCGATCGTTCAGACATGTGCGACCGACTCCCTCCCCTTCAAGGGGAGGGCCGGGGTGGGGATGGGGTCAACCCTCACACCTAACCCCTCACACCTAACCCCTCACACCTAACCCTCACACCTAACCCCCGCCGAATATAAAATGAGAATTGCTTGCATTTGAAATGCTAACAATTATCATTCAATACATGACGACGCCCACGCTGAAGCTACCCAGCCCCGTTCCGGCCCCTCGCCCGCGCATCGACGTGCAGCAGTTGATGCAGGGCCGCCAGGAGCTCGAGATCGCCCATCGCGGCGAGGTCTACCGGCTCCGCCTGACCAAGAGCGGCAAGCTGATCCTGACCAAGTAGCGGAGCGGCGCGGGCTTCCTATCACCCTCTCCATGACGATGTAGCCAGCCAGCCGTCTCGACGGTCAGCCAGCCAACTTACCCGCCCCGTCGCCGGTTCATGCCCACACGGGAATCCACCAGCGGCGGGGATTTTTTTGGATGTGCCGACCTCATGACCACAACCCGACCGCCTCGCCTCACGCCGCTCGCCGCGCTGCTCGCCACCCTGCCCTTCGCCGCCGCCTTCGCCGACACCGCCGCCCCGGCCGCCGGCGCCGCACCGGGCGACAGCCTGCCCACCGTTTCGATCACCGCCACCCGCCTGCCCAAGGACGCCGAGACGGTCGCGCCCAACGTGACGCTGCTGGCGCCCGAAGGCACCGACGCAGGCCGCGTGCGCGACATCCAGAGCCTGTTCGTCGAGGAGCCGGGTGTTAACGTGAACCGCGACCCGGCCCGCCGCGGCAACGCCGCGGTGAACATCCGCGGCATCGACGGCAACCGCGTGCTGATGACCATCGACGGCGTCTCGCTGCCCCAGCTCTATGCCGGCGGCGGCGCGGCGATCTCCGGCCGCGACATGGTCGAGCTCGACACGCTGGCGGCGGTCGAAGTGGTCAAGGGTCCGTATTCCGGCCTCTACGGCGCCGACGCGATCGGCGGCGTGGTGGCCTACCGCACGCTGTCGGTCGACGACCTGCTCCAGCCGGGCAGCCAGATCGGCGGCCGCCTGCGCGGCGGCTGGTACGGCGCCGACGACAGCACCAAGCTCGGCGCCGCCGTCGGCTTCCGCGGCGACCAGCTCGGCGGCGTAGTCAGCTATGTGAAGCGCCGCGGCGACGCGCTCGAGAACAAGGGTGAGAACACCAGCGCCGGCTCCGCCCGCACCGCGCCGAACCCGCTGGGCTGGGACAGCGACGCCGTGCTGCTCAAGCTCGACTGGTCGATCGCGCCGGGCCACACGGTGGGCCTGACCTACGACGGCTTCGACCGCACCCAGGACGGCGACATCCTGACCAGCCGCAGCGCCGCCGTGCTGGGCCAGATCGCCCACGACACCGCCGAACGCAGCCGCACCAGCCTCGGCTACGGCTTCAAGGCCGACGGCGCAGGCCTCATCGGCGCGCGCGTCAACGTCTACCGGCAGGACGCCAGGAGCCACGAGAACGTGCGCGAGTACCGCAGCGGCAACGTGCTGCGCACCACCGATTCGGCTTTCGAGCAGGAGGCGGTCGGCGCCGACGGCCAGCTCACCCACCGCTTCGACCTCGGCAACATGGTCCACACCGTGGTGTGGGGCGCCGAATACGGCAAGACCCAGACCAGCCGGCCGCGCATGCGCACCCAGGTGGCGGCCAACGGCACCGTCACCACCGTGGTCGGCGGCGAGCGCTTCCCGCAGAAGACCTTCCCCGACAACGACGCCGAACGCTACGGCGCCTTCGTGCAGGACGAGATCGCCTTCGCCTCGGGCCTCACCGTGACGCCTTCGCTGCGCTACGACCGCTACCGCCTGACGCCCAAGCCCGACGCGCTGTTCGCCGCGGCCAACCCGAACGGCTACACGGTGGCCGAGTACGAGGACTCGGCGGTGTCGCCGCGGCTCTCGCTGGCGCTGCCGCTGGGCGAGCACTTCACCCTGTTCGGCCAGGTCGGCACCGGTTTCCGCGCCCCCAACTTCGACGACGCGATGCTGGTATTCAGCAACGCCGCCCAGGGCTACGAAGTGCTGCCCAACCCGGCGCTCGAGGCCGAGAAGAGCAACAGCGTCGAGATCGGCGCGCGCTGGCGCGACGGCGGCGTCGAGCTGTCGGCCACCGCCTTCCACAACCGCTACAAGGACTTCATCGAGCAGGTGATGGTGTCGCCGGTCGACACCAACGGCAACGGCGTGAACATGGAATTCCAGGCCCGCAACCTGGCCCGCGTGCGCATCCAGGGTGTCGAGCTCAAGGCGGCCTGGCGCTTCGCCGAGGACTTCCGCCTGCGCGGTGCGCTGGCCTATGCCCGCGGCGACGACCTCGAGGACGACGTGGCCCTCGACAGCGTCGATCCGCTCAACGGCTTCGTCGCGCTCGACTACGAGCGCACGGCCTGGGGCGCCAGCCTGACGCTGCGCGGCGCGCAGAAGAAGTCGCGCACCAGCGCCGACACCCTGTTCAAGGCACCCGGCTACGGCGTGCTCGACCTGTCGGGCCACTACGCGCTGGGCAAGTCGCTGACGCTGACCGCCGGCGTCTACAACCTGGCCGACCGCAAGTACTGGCTGTGGGCCGACAGCCGCGGCGCCGCCGCCAACGGCGCCGTGCTCGACCGCTTCACCCAGCCGGGCCGCAAGGCGGCGGCCACGGTCGACTACCGCTTCTGAGCCCGAGCGGCGCAAGAGGAACCCGCCGGGCCATGTACCCGGCAGGAGGAGGAAGCCCCGCCCAAGGGCAAGCCAGGGGCGGCCCGGCAGCCGGCGCCGCCCCCAGCCATTGCACACGATCCCCGTTGGATCAACACAAGGAGCCCGACATGAACGCATCCACCCTGTGGCAGAGCTATCTGCACATCAAGGCCAGCGAACCGAAGATCCGTGCGCGCGACGCCGCCGCCCGGCTCGAGGTGAGCGAAGCCGAGCTGGTGGCGGCCGATCCGCTGTCCGTCACGCTGTTCCCCAAGTGGGCCGACATCCTGGGCGAGCTCGAAGCGCTCGGCCCGGTGATGACGCTGACCCGCAACGAAGCCGCGGTGCACGAGAAGACCGGCGTCTACGCCAACGTCAGCATCAACGGCGAGATCGGCCTGGCGCTGAATCCCGAGATCGACCTGCGCTTCTTCCTGCACAGCTGGCGCTACGGCTTCGCGGTGCGCGGCGAACGGCCGTCGATCCAGTTCTTCGACCGCCACGGCGATGCCGTCCACAAGGTCTTCCTCACCCACGAATCGAACACCGCCGCCTACGACGAGCTGGTCAGCCGCTACGCCAGCAGCCACGCGGTGGTCGAGCCCGACGCGCGCAACGCGCGCGAAGCCGAGCAGACCGACGACGGCGTCGACGTCGCCGCTTTCCGCGACGGCTGGCTCGGCATGGGCGATACCCACGAATTCTTCCCGCTGATCCGCCGCTTCAAGCTGCAGCGGCTGCAGGCGCTGCGGCTGGCGCCCGAGGGCTACGTGCGGCCGGCGCCGGTCGCGGCGGTCAACACCCTGCTGGACAGCGCAGCGAAGAGCGGCCTGTCGATCATGGTGTTCGCCGGCAACCAGGGCTGCCTGCAGATCCACACCGGCCCGGTGCGCAAGATCGTGCCGATGGGGCCGTGGCTCAACGTGCTCGATCCCGGCTTCAACCTGCACCTGCGGATGGATCTGTTCGACCGCGCCTACGTGGTGCGCAAGCCGACCCGCGACGGCGAGGTCACCTCGCTCGAGTGCTACGACGCCCAGGGCGACCTGATCGTGCAGTTCTTCGGCGAGCGCAAGCCGGGCAAGCCCGAGCTGGCCGGCTGGACCGAGCTGGCGCACAGCCTGGCCGCCAAGGAGGCGAACCATGTCCATTGAGCGCGCCCTGCCCGTCCGCCGCTGGCTGCCGGCGCTGCTGGCCGGCCTCGTCGCCGTCGCCGGCCAGGCGGCCGAGCGGCTGGTGGTGCTGACTTCCGACGTGGCCGAGATCGTCGTCGCGCTGGGCAAGGCGGCCGAGGTGGTCGGCCGCGACCGCGCCAGCAAGCAGCCCGAACTGGCCAAGGCCGGCGAGATCGGCTCGTCGCGCTCGCTCTCCGCCGAGCCGATCGTCCGGCTCAAGCCGACCCTGGTGATCGGCAGCCAGCTGGCCACGCCCGACGGCATCTGGGGCCAGCTCGGCGGCCTCGGCATCCGCGCGGTCAAGATCGGCGCGCGCGAGAACGGCAGCGACTACGCCGACATGATCCGCAGCGTCGGCAAGCTGATCGGCGCCGAGTCCGATGCCGGCAAGCTGGCCGGCGAGTGGCAGGCCGCCATGCAGTCGTCGGCCGCCGCGGCATCGGCCGCCGCAGCTGCCCGCAAGCGCGTGCTGATCACCTACGAGGGCAAGACGGTGGCCGGCCGCGACACCCCGGGCGACGCGCTGATCCGCGCCGCCGGCGGCATCAACGCCGCGGCCGGCGTGGACGGCTACAAGCCGCTCGATCCCGAGGCGATCGCCCGGCTGGCGCCCGACCTGATCCTGGTGGCCGACCACAACCGCGCGGTCTACGGCGGCCTCGACGGCTTCAAGCGCCGGCCCGACATCGCCGCCACCCCGGCCGGCCGCAACGGCAAGGTGTTCGAGGTGCCGGTGCACGAGTTCTTCACCATCAACCTGGGCAGCCCGGCGAGCGTGAAGAAGCTGCGCGAGCTGAGTTAAGAAGCCTATCTCGACAGGAATTCGCCTTGCGTTGCCGGCATAAAAGCCCGCCGGCGCGAAGCACCCGCAAGGGGTACGCCGTGGTTGCAAGGCGCTACGCGCCAACAACCACGCAGCGAGGAGGAAATGTAGTGATCTACATGACGATGAGCGACAAAGCTGGCGGGCTTTCATGCCGGCAACCCGAAGGGCCGGGCCGGTTTGGGGCCCGGCGCAGGGTGAATTCCTATCGGGATAGGCTCTGAGATGGGAACGCCCAGCATCAAGCCCTTCGTGCCGGCGCGCGACTTCGACGTCTCGCGCCGCTTCTACCGTGCGCTCGGCTTCGAGGAGCGCTGGTGCCGCAACGGCGTGGCCGAGCTCGGCCTCGGCGACTGCGCCTTCCTGCTGCAGGATTTCTACCGCAAGGACTGGGCCGACAACGCCATGATCCACCTGCTGGTCGAGGACGCCGACGCGCTGTGGCAGCACAGCGAGACCCTGCTCGAGGCCTACCCGCTGTGCCGCGCCCGCGCGCCGCGCGACGAGCCCTGGGGCGTGCGCCAGTGCGTGCTGCGCGATCCGTGCGGCGTGCTGTGGCATATCGGCCATTCGCTGGAGCGCTAGATGTCCGCCGTCCGCGCCTATTGGCGACGCCCCAGCCTGCTCGTCCCGCCGCCCGGCTGGCGCGGCCTGCTGGCCGCGGCGCTGTGCGCCGCCCTGCTGCTGTTCGCGCTCGGCTTCGCCGGCGACGGCTGGCACTGGCCCGACCTGGCCGATCCGCTGGTCGCCGGCCTGCGCGTCCCGCGCGTGCTGGCGGCGCTGCTGGTCGGCGGCGCGCTCGGCGCCGCCGGCGCGGCGCTGCAGGCGCTGTTCCGCAATCCGCTGGCCGATCCCGGCCTGATCGGCACTTCGAGCGGCGCCGCGCTGGCCGCGGTCGGCGTGATGGCGCTCGGCTGGGGCGGCATCGGCCTGCCGCTGGCGGCCTTCCTCGGCGGCCTGGTCGCCACCGTGCTGCTGCTGGCGCTGAGCCGCTGGCTCGGCGGCGGCGAGGCAGGCCTGCTGCTGTTCGGCCTGATGCTGGGCAGCTTCGGCGCAGCCGCCACCGGCATGCTGATGTTCCTGTCCGACGACCTCACGCTGCGCAGCGCGATGAGCTGGCTGTCGGGCCAGCTCGGCAGCAGCACCGGCGCGCCGCTGGCGCTGGCCGCGCCCGGGGCGCTGCTGGGCCTGGCCGCGCTGATCGCGCTGGGCCGCGATCTCGACTGCCTGCTGCTGGGCGAGGACGAGGCGCGCAGCCTCGGCGTCGCGGTCGAACGCACCCGCCTCCTGACCGCGGTCGCCGCCGCGCTGGCGGTCGGCGCGGCGGTCTCGGTGTCCGGCATCATCGGCTTCGTCGGCATGATGGTGCCGAACGCCTGCGCGCTGCTGCTCGGCGGCGGCCGGCGCAAGCTGATCGCCGCCTCGGCGGCGGCCAGCGCCTTCTTCCTGCTGCTGATGGACACGCTGGCGCGCGGCATCGCCTACCCGGTCAACCTGCCGGTCGGCCTGCTGTCGGCCTTCATCGGTCCGGCCTTCTTCCTCTGGCTGTTCCACCACCGCAGCAAGGAGCAGCCATGAACGCCCCCGCCGCCGGCCGGATCGGCCTGCCCGCGCTGCTGACGCGCCGGCTGACGCTGCGGGTGCGCGAACGCACGCTGCTCGCGCCGCTCGAGGCGGCGCTGCCGGCCGGCCGCCTGACCGCGCTGGTCGGCCCCAACGGCGCCGGCAAGAGCACCCTGCTGCGCCTGTTGGCCGGCCTGCAGCCGCCGAGCGGCGGCGAGGTGCAGTTGCACGGCCTGCCGCTGGCCGCGCTGACGCCGGCCGAGCGCGCGCGCCGCATCGGCTGGCTGGCGCAATTCCCGCCGCAGACGCTGCCGCTGTCGCTGGCCGAATACCTGATGCTGGGCCGCCGGCCGGCGCTCGGCAGCTTCGGCCGGCCGGGCCCGGACGACCGCCGGCGCGTCGAAGCGGCGCTGGCTGCCTTCGACCTCGCGCACCTGGCCGGCCGGCCGTGGCGCACGCTGTCCGGCGGCGAACGCCAGCGCGCCGGCCTCGCCCGGCTGCTGGTGCAGGACGCGCCGATCTGGCTGCTCGACGAGCCGACCAACCACCTCGACCTCAAGCACCAGGCGCTGCTGTTCCGCCGCCTGCGCCAGGAGGTCGCGGCCGGCCGCACCATCGTCGCGGTGCTGCACGACCTGGCGCAGGCGGTACGCTGGGCCGACCACGCGCTGCTGCTCGGCAACGGCCGCCTGCTGGCCGCCGGCCCGCCGGCCGAGGCGCTGGCGCCGGACCTGCTGGCGCGCGCCTACGACTGGCCGGTCACGCTGTGGCGCAGCGACGAAGGGCACTGGCAGGTGGCGGTCGGAGAGGCGAATTGAGCGCCGCGCAGGCCGGACATGCCGCAATTTTCACCGCAGAGGACGCCGAGGACACGGAGGAGGAACGAAGGGGATTTATCCCTTTAAGTCGACACACATAGGGACTTGAGTATGTAAGTCCCGAACAAAGCGCCACGCTTCTCGCTGCGAACTCCGCGTCCTCGGCGTCCTCCGCGGTGAATGTCTTTCTCCATCGCGAACCGACCCGCCCGCCGCCGGTCACAACAAACCCGTCCCATTTATCGAAGCACGATTGCCGCTCGGCGAGGCCGTCGGCATAATCCCGCCACCATGAAATTCCTGTTCGACCTCTTGCCGGTCCTGGTCTTCTTCGCCGGCTATTCCACGGACGTCACCCTCCCCAGCTGGGCCTGCAGAAGCCCATCGAATTCGCGACCGCCCTGGCCATCCTGGTCTCGGTCGGCCAGATCGGCTGGCTCAAGCTGCGCGGCAAGCACGTCGAGGTGATGCAGTGGATCGGGCTGGCGCTGATCGTCGTGCTCGGCGGCGCCACCATCCTGCTGCACAGCCCCACCTTCATCTACTGGAAGCCGACCCTGCTGAACCTGGCGCTGGCCACCGCGCTGCTGGTGTCGCGCTTCGTGCTGAAGAAGCCGCCGATGCAACTGCTGCTGGGCAAGGAAATCCAGCTGCCCGAGCCCCTGTGGGACAAGCTGATGTGGGCCTGGGCCGGCTTCTTCGTCGCCGTCGCCGCGATCAATCTGTACGTCGCCTACAGCTTCCCCGAGGCGGTGTGGGTCAAGTTCAAGCTGTTCGGCCTGCTCGGCCTCACCGTCGTCTTCGCGCTGGCGCAAGGCGTCTGGCTGTCGCGCCACCTGCCGGACGACAAAGCGGTCGCCAAGGAATCCTGACCATGTACTACGCCATCACCGGCCTCGATACCCCCGGCACGCTCGAGCAGCGCCTGGCCAACCGGCCGGCCCACCTCGAACGGCTGAAAGCATTGCAGGAACAGGGCCGCCTCCTGCTGGCCGGCCCCTTCCCCGCCATCGACAGCCCCGACCCCGGCCCGGCCGGCTTCACCGGCAGCCTGATCGTGGCCGAATTCGACGATCTCGAAACGGCCCGCGCCTGGGCCGAAGCCGATCCCTACAAGGCCGCCGGCGTCTATGCCGCGGTCGAGGTAAGGCCCTTCCGCAAGGTTTTCCCCACTTGAACACGATCGAACGAATCCGTGCGAAACTCGCGCCCTTGTCGCCGCTCGTAATCGAACTACGCGACGACAGCGAGCGGCATGCCGGCCACGCCGGCGCAGCTTCGGGCGGCGGGCACTATCGGTTGCGGATCGTGTCCGAGCGTTTCACCGGCCTCGCCGCCGTGGCCCGCCACCGCCTGGTGTACGGCCTGCTGGGCGAAATGATGCGACGCGACATCCACGCGCTCGCCATCGATGCAAAAGCGCCCGGCGAACCGGGCTCCGACTGACTCTTACCCTCATCCTCTCTAGGACCAAGAAGGACGCACTCGATGCAAACCAAGATTTTCGCCCCCGCTCTGATCGCCGCCATGCTGGCCGGCGCCGTCGTCGCTGCCGACAAGCCGGTGGCGGTGGTCAACGGCGTGGCCATCCCGCAGGCCCAGATGGACTTCATCCTGAAGCAGCTGGCCGAGCGCGGCGCCAAGGACAGCCCCGAACTGCGCACCAAGATCCGCGACGACCTGATCACCAAGGAAGTGATCGCCCAGGAAGCCGCCAAGCAAGGCCTCAACAAGAGCGCCGACGTACAGGTGGAAAGCGCGATGGCCCAGCAGAACGTGCTGCTGAAGGCCTTCGTGCAGAACTACCAGAAGACCAACGCGATCCCCGAGGCGACGCTGAAGGCCGAGTACGACAAGCTCAAGGCCCAGATGCCGTCGAAGGAATACAAGGCCCGCCACATCCTGGTGAAGACCGAGGCCGAAGCCAAGACCATCATCGCCGATCTGAAGAAGGGCAAGAAGTTCGAGGACATCGCCAAGGCCAAGTCGGAAGATCCGGGCAGCAAGGCCAACGGCGGCGACCTGGGCTGGGCCGCGCCGACCAACTTCGTCAAGGAATTCGGCGACGCGATGACCGGCCTGCAGAAGGGCCAGGTCACCCAGAACCCGGTCAAGACCCAGTTCGGCTTCCACGTGATCAAGCTCGAAGACGTGCGCACGCCGCAAGGCCCCGGCTTCGACGAGGTCAAGGCCGGCCTGCAGCAGCAACTGCAGGGCCAGCAGCTGGACAAGCTGATCGCCGACCTGCGCGGCAAGGCCAAGGTCGAGTAATCGTCCCGCCGTATCGCCAGCACGCACAAGGGGCCGCAAGGCCCCTTGTCATATCCGCAGCAACCGTTCCCCGGAGAACACCATGGACATGAAGAAGATCGAAGCCGTCATCAAGCCGTTCAAGCTCGACGAAGTGCGCGAGGCGCTGGCCGAGGTCGGCGTGACCGGACTCACCGTCGCCGAGGTCAAGGGCTTCGGCCGCCAGAAGGGCCACACCGAGCTGTACCGCGGTGCCGAGTACGTGGTCGATTTCCTGCCCAAGGTGAAGATCGAGGTGGTGATCACCGCCGACCGCGTCGACGCGGCGATCGACGCCATCGTCAAGGCGGCCCGCACCGGCAAGATCGGCGACGGCAAGATCTTTGTCAGCCCGGTCGAGCAGGTGGTGCGCATCCGCACCGGCGAGACCGGCGCGGACGCCGTCTGACCGGCAGCGTCGAGGTTTCGCGGCGACGCACGAGCCGCGCGCCTCGGCCAGGATGAAAAGGGACCGGCATAGCCGAGTCCCCATGAAAAAGCCCGCCTTTCGGCGGGCTTTTTCATTCCCCGGAGACCGGCATCAGCCGACGTGGTCACCGCCGACGTCGCTGGCCGTGGCATAGGTTTCGACGCTGGCCGACTCGCTGTTGCTGTCCAGCACCGCTTCCACCCCGCTCTGCCCCTTCTCCAGCGCCGCGATCAGCAGCTCGGAGAACTGGTCGAGCCGGTCCGCCGTCCAGCCCGAAGCCATGGTGTAGACGCCGTCGCCGTGGCCCGCGTTGGCCGCCAGCGTGTCCAGCGACAGCGAGGCCACCGTGTTGCCGTCGACATCGACCAGTTGCAGCGTGTCGACGTCGACCGACTGGTAGTCGGCGATGGTGATGCGGGCGTAGGACTTCTCGCCGACCACGTAGTTGACGACCAGATCGTCGCCGTCGATGTCGACCTTCAGGTTGTCGGCGCTGAGCTCGACGTCGAACAGGTGGTTGGCCGCCAGCTTGACCGTGTCGTGGCCGCCGGCCACGTCGTAGATCGTGTCGCGGCCATCGCCGATCGAGATCACGTAGGTATCGCTGCCGGCGCCGCCGCGCAGGTCGTCGTCGCCCATGCCGCTGTACAGCTTGTCGTTGCCGGCGCCGCCGGTGAGGTCGTTGTCGCCGGCGTACTTGTAGCCGACCAGGTAGGCCAGGAAGCCGCCCACCAGGCCTTCGACGCCGTTGAACTCGTCCAGGTTGAGGTCGATGCCGACCTGGTTGGTCAGCCAGTCGACGCCTTCGAACGCCGCGCCGGTGCCGCTCGAGACCTTGTCGCCGAGCCATTCCAGGCCGCTGGAGATGCTGCTCGACACGTCGGCGTCGGCCACGTAGTCGAAGCCGCTCGACACGCCGTCGACCGCGGTCGACAGGCCGTCGGCGCCGCCCTCGAGCAGCGGCTTGAGCACGTCGGCCAGGCTGAAGTCGGCCGACGACAGGCCGGTGACGTTCGACACCGCGCCGACCGCGCTGCTGGTGACGCCGTCGACGGTATCGAGCAGCGAACCGGCCGAGACGGTGGCGTCGCTGAGCTCGTCCTTGATCATCGAGGCGATGCCGGACCAGGCGCTGGCGAGGTCTTCCATCAGCGTATCGGTCAGGTAGTGGGTGATGGCGTCGAAGCCGGTGCCCACGTCCTCCCAGGCCGAGTTCAGCGAATTGGCGTCGCTGGTCAGCAGTTGGTCGATCAGGCCCCAGCCCAGGCCCAGCATCACGTCGTCGCCGGCGCCGCCGCTGACGTAGGTGCCGGCGGTGGTGGAGAACACCACGTCGTCGCCCTCGCCGCCCAGCAGCACGTTGCCGACCAGGTTCAGGTCGCCCAGGTTGCCGCTGCTCAGCGACTTGTACTGCGAGCGCAGGAAGTTGGCGTCCATCGCCACGCCGACCCAGTCGCCGGCCGACTCGAAGTCGCTCTCGACCAGGCTTTCCATGGTGTTGAACACCGTGGCTTCGGACAGGCCGATCAGCACGTCGCGGCCGGCGCCGCCGATGGCGATGTTGTTCTGTGCGGCGGTCACGATCAGGTCGTCGCCCTCGGCGCCCATCGCCACGGTCGAGGTGCCGGCCAGCACCATGGTGTCGTCGCCGCTGCCCGAGTGGACGAAGTTGAAGGCGGTGTCGACGCTGAGGTGGCTCTTGCTGGTGTCGGTCGAGGTGGTGCCGTCGTCGGCCTCGGTGGTGGTGGTCGTGGTGCTGTCGTAGTTGAGCTTGCTGCCGTCGTTGACCACCACGATGAAGTCGTCGCCGCTGTCGGTCAGCAGCACGTTGTGGTCGCCGTAGACCACCGCGGTGTCGTCGCCGGCGCCGGTCCAGGCCACGTTGAACTGGGTGTTGTAGGTCGTGGTGCTCTCGGTGGTCTGGTCGCTGCCCTCCTCGGCCACTTCGCTTTTGCTGGTCTGGCCGCCGCCGTAGGACACCATCACCAGCGTGTCGCTGCCGCTGCCGCTGACCGCCAGGTTGTCGGTGCCGACCAGGGTCATCACGTTGTGGCCGTCGCCGCCGATCAGGATGTTGCCGTTGACGCTGTGGGTGCTGCTGGCGCTGCCGTAGGCCAGCGAGGTCAGCACGTCGTCGCCCGAGCCGCCTTCGACCAGGTTGCCGGTGCCGACGGTGGTGACGATGTTGTCGCCCTCGCCCGCCACCACCACGTTGTAGGTACCGAGCGCGGTCACCACGTCGTTGCCGGCGCCCGCGACGATGCCGGTCTTGCTGCCGACGGCCGTGATCACGTCGTCGCCGGCGCCGGTCACCAGCAGGTTGTTCTGGCCCAGCGCGGTCACCACCGTGTCGGCGCTGCCGCCGACCACCACGTTGTTCTTGCCCAGCACGGTCACCACCTCGGTGCCGTTGGCCGCCACCGCGGCGTCCGACAGGCCCGCCTGGCCGACCAGGTCGGTGGCCGCCACGCCGGCCGCGATCGAATCGACCAGGCCGACCGCCGTAGCGGCGACTTCCATGTAGTTGCCGGTCACCACCAGGTTGTTGCTGCCGATGGCCGTCACCACGTCGGCGCCGCCGTCGGCCCAGACGATGTTGTTGGAGCCGACCGCGGTCACCACGTCGTCGCCCGTGCCGCTCCACACCACGTTGGTCGAGCCGAGCGCGGTGACGATGTCGTCGCCCGAGCCGGTGTAGATCACGTTGGTCGAGCCGATCGCGGTCACCACGTCGTCGCCGGCGCCCTGCGCCAGGTTGTCGCCGAGGAACTGCTCGATCGCGCCGGTCACGTTGTCGCCGACCGCGTCGTCGAGCATGCCGGCGAGGTCGGTCAGGCCGTCGCCCAGGCCGGTCAGCACCACGTTGTTGCTGCCGACCGCGGTGACGATGTTGTCGCCGGCGGTGTTCAGGACGATGTTGTTGGCGCCGAGCGCGGTGGTGACGTTGTCGCCGCCGTTGGCCAGCACGATGTTGTTGGCGCCCACCGCGGTGACGATGTCGTTGCCGCCGCCGGTGTAGATCACGTTGGTGCCGCCGACCGCGACCACGATGTCCTGGCCCGAGCCGCTGTTGATGGCGCCGGTGATCTGGTCGGCCGCGCTGTCGATCGCCGCGGCGGCGTCCTTGCTGTCGACCGCGTCGCCGAGCACGTCGCCCAGGCCCTTGGCGCCGGCCTTCACCATGCCGCCGACCTCGGTCAGGATCACGTTGGCGGCGCCGACCGCCACCACCGTGTTGCCGCCGACGGTGGTCGCCACCAGGTTGCCGGTGCCGGCCGCCACCATCACGTTCTTGTCGCTATTGGCCAGCATCACGTTGTAGTTGCCGACCGCCGCCTCGATGTTGCCGCCGGCGTTGCTGACCAGCGCGTTGGCCGCGCCGAGCGCGCCGATCTTGTTGTCGCCGCCGCCGGTGTAGACCACGTTGATGCCGCCGGCGACCAGGATGTTGCTGTTGCCGCCGGTCTCGATCACCAGGTTGGCGCCGCCGGCCGCGATCAGGTTGTCGTTGCCGTCCTCGGCGTAGATCGCGTTGGCGCCGCCGAGCTCGACCACGGTGTCGTTGCCGCTGCCGGTAGTCACCACGTTGGCGCCGCCGATGGCCAGCGCGAAGTCGTTGCCGCCGCCCAGCGTCAGCACGTTGGCGCCGCCCGCGGCGTAGATGGTGTCCTTGCCGCCGTCGGTGTCGACCACGTTGGCGCCGCCGCCGACGGTGATCTGATTGTCGCCCGAACCGGCGTCGATCACGTTGGCGCCGCCCCAGCCGGTGATGGTGTCGTTGCCGCTGCCGGCGTCGATCACGTTGGCCACGCCGCCGGCGGTGATGGTGTTGTTGCCGCCGCCGGCGTCGATGACGTTGGCGGCGCCGTTGGCGGTGATGCTGTCGGCACCGCTGCCGGCCTTGATCACGTTGGCGCCGCCCTCGGCCAGGATGCTGTTGGCGCCGTCGCCCGCGGCGATCTCGTTGCCGCCACCGTAGGCCTTGATGGTGTCGACGCCGCTGCCCGCGGTGATCTTGTTGTAGCCGCCCTCGGCGGTGATGGTGTTCACGCCGTCGCCGGCCGTGATGACGTTGGCGCCGCCGACCGCCTTGATGGCGTCGTTGCCGCCTTCGGTGGTGATGACGTTGGCACCGCCGGCCGCGTTGATGGTGTTGTTGCCCGCGCCGGCCTTGACCACGTTGGCCGCACCGTCGGTGGTGATGTTGTCGTTGCCGCCGGTGGTGGTGACCACGTTGCCGGCACCGGCCGCGGTGATCACGTTGTCGCCCGCGCCGACGCTGATCTCGTTGCCGCCGCCGTAAGCCTTGACGGTGTCGACGCCGCTGCCGGCGGAGATCTTGTTGTAGCCGCCCTCGGCGGTGATGGTGTTCGCGCCGTCGCCGGCCGTGATCACGTTGGCGCCGCCGACCGCCTTGATGGCGTCGTTGCCGCCCTCGGTGGTGATGACGTTGGCGCCGCCGGCCGCGTTGATGGTGTTGTTGCCCGCGCCGGCCTTGACCACGTTGGCCGCGCCGTCGGTGGTGACGTTGTCGTTGCCGCCGGTCGCGGTGATCTCGTTGCCGGCGCCGGCCGCGGTAACCGTGTTGTCGCCGGCACCGACGTTGACCTTGTTGTAGCCGCCCGCGACCTTGACCGTGTCGACGCCGCTGCCGGCGGTGACCTGGTTGTAGCCGCCCAGCGCGGTGACGACGTTGCTGCCGTCGCCGGCCGTGATGACGTTGGTGGCGCCCGCGGCGGTGATGCTGTCGTTGCCGCCCTCGGTGGTGATGACGTTGGCGCCGCCGGCCGCGTTGACGGTGTTGTTGCCTGCGCCGGCCTTGACCACGTTGGCCGCGCCGTCGGTGGTGATGCTGTCGTTGCCGCCGGTCGAGGTGATCTCGTTGCCGGCGCCGGCCGCGGTGACCGTGTTGTCGCCCGCGCCGACGTTGACCTTGTTGTAGCCGCCGGCGACCTTGACCGTGTCGACGCCGCTGCCGGCGGTGACCTGGTTGTAGCCGCCCAGCGCGGTGACGGTGTTGGCGCCGTCGCCGGCCGTGATGGTGTTGGTGGCGCCCGCGGCGGTGATGCTGTCGTTGCCGCCCTCGGTGGTGATGACGTTGGTGCCGCCGGCCGCGTTGATGGTGTTGTTGCCCGCACCGGCCGACACCACGTTGGCCGCGCCGTCGGTGGTGATGTTGTCGTTTCCGCCGGCCGTGGTGACCACGTTGCCGGCGCCTGCCGCCTTGATCACGTTGTCGCCCGCGCCGGCGCTCACTTCGTTGCCGCCGCCGGCCACGGTGATGCGGTCCAGGCCCGAGCCGGTGGTGACCTTGTTGTAGCCGCCCAGCGCGGTGACGGTATTGGCGCCGTCGCCGGCCGTGATGACGTTGGTGGCGCCCGCGGCGGTGATGCTGTCGTCGCCGCCTTCGGTGGTGATGACGTTGGTGCCGCCGGCCGCGTTGATGGTGTTGTTGCCCGCGCCGGCCTTGACCACGTTGGCTGCGCCGTCGGTGGTGATGCTGTCGTTGCCGCTGCCGGTGGTGACCACGTTGCCGGCACCGGCCGCGCTGACCACGTTGTTGCCCGCGCCGGCGTTCACTTCGTTGCCGCCGCCCGCGACCGTGATCCTGTCGAGGCCCGCGCCGCTGGTGACCTTGTTGTAGCCGCCCACGGCGGTCACCGTGTTGTCGCCGTCGCCGACCTTGATCACGTTGGCGCCGCCTTCGGCATTCACCGTGTCGTTGTCGTTGCTGACCAGCGTGGTGATGGTGCCGGTCGGGATCTTGATGCTGCCGATCAGCGGCATCTTGACCGTGGTGTAGGTGACTTCCGTGGCGTAGGTCGCCGCACCCGAGGTATCGACCACGTTGCCGGCACCGACCACCTTGACGGTGTCGTCGCCGCTGCCGGTGGTGACTTCGTTGCCGGCGCCGGCGGCCGACACGTTGTCGTTCTGGCTGCCCGCGGTGATCTTGTTGTAGCCGCCGGCGGCGCTGATGGTGTTGGCGCCGTCGCCCGCGGCGATCTGGTTGTAGCCGCCCGCGGTGGTGATGTTGTCGCTGCCGCCGCCGGCGGTGATGACGTTGGAGGCCGCGTTGGCGATCACGGTGTTGTTGCCGTCGCCGACGTTGAGCACGTTGCTGGCCGCGTTGAGCTTGACCCAGTCGTCGCCGCCGTTGGTGTAGATGGTGTTGCTGGCGCCGTCGGCGATGATCGAGTCGCTGCCCGAGCCGGCCGTGACCGTGTTCTGCGCGCCGGCGAGCTTGACGGTGTTGTTGCCGTCGCCCGCGGTCACCTTGTTGTAGGCGCCGGCGGCGGTGATGTTGTCGCTGCCGCCCTCGGCGGTGATCTCGTTGTAGCCGCCGGCCGCGCTGACGGTGTTGTCGCCGCTGCCGACGTTGACCACGTTGCTGGCCGCCTTGACCGTCACGTTGTCGTTGCCTGCGCCGGTCGAGATGGTGTTGCTGACGCCGTCGGCCGTCACCGCGTCGTTGCCGCTGCCGGCGGTGACCTTGTTGCCGGCGCCGCCGACGTCCACCGTGTTGTTGCCGTCGCCGGCGGTCACGGTGTTGTAGCCGCCCACCGCGCTGATCTTGTCGCTGCCGCCTTCGGCGGTGACCTGGTTGTAGCCGCCCGCGGCGCTGACGGTGTTGTCGCCGCTGCCGACGTTGACCACGTTGCTGGCCGCCTTGACCGTCACGCTGTCGTTGCCGCCGCCGGTGGAGATGTTGTTGCTGACGCCGTCGGCGGTCACGCTGTCGTTGCCGCTGCCGCTGGTGACCTTGTTGCCGGCGCCGCCGACGCTGACGGTGTTGTTGCCGTCGCCGGCCGCCACGGTGTTGTAGCCGCCGACCGCGCTGATGTTGTCGCTGCCGCCCTCGGCGCTGATCTTGTTGTAGCCGCCCCGGCGCTGACGGTGTTGTCGCCGCTGCCGACGTTGACGGTATTGCTGGCCGCGGTCACGGTGACCTTGTCGTTGCCGGCGCCGGTCGTGATGCTGTTGCTGACGCCGTCGGCGCTGACGGTATCGTTGCCGCTGCCGGTGGTCACGCTGTTGCTGGCGCCGCCGACGGTGACGCTGTTGTTGCCGTCGCCGGCGTTGACGACGTTGGAGCCGCCGTAGGCCTGGATATTGTCGTTGCCGCCGTAGGTGGCGATCTTGTTGCCGCCGCCGGCCGCGTAGACGGTGTTGTTGCCCTGGCCGACGTCGATGTCGTTGTAGCCGCCGTAGGCGGTGACCTTGTCGTCGCCGGTGCCGGCGTCGATCTCGTTGTAGCCGCTGGTGCTGGTGATGGTGTTGTTGCCGCCGCCGGCGTCGATGTCGGCGTAGGCGCCGGCCGAGATCTCGATGTTGTCGCTGCCGTCGCCGCCGAAGACCTTGTTGTAGGCGCCGACGTAGATGCGGATGGTGTCGTCGCCGCTGCCGCCGTCGATCTTGTTGTAGGCGCCGACCTTGATGACCAGGGTGTCGTTGCCGTCCTCGCCGAACAGCGTGTTGTAGGCGCCGGCCGTGACGGTGAGGGTGTCGTTGCCGCCGCCGCCCTTGACGATGTTGGCGCCGATCGACGACGCGGTGTAGTTGTCGTTGCCGCCGCCGAGCTGGACGTTGGTATAACCGAGCTTGACGATGCTGTCGGCCAGATCCTTGAGATCGTCGCCGAGTTCGGCGAACGCCTTGCCGATGTCGTTGATCTCGTCGTTGATGTCGTTCCAGGCATTGCTGACCGTGTTGGCCCACTGCTTGGCGGTATCGACTATCGGATCGGCGACGTTCTTCTTGAGCCAGCCTAAAACACCCATTTTCTTCTCCTTGGATTGCCCTGCTTGTTGCTACTGTTGTCGCGCTCAGCGCCGCCTCAGGCGGCCTGCTCGTCGATGATCACGTACGGCGCCAGCGGCATCATCTTTTCGGCGATGCCGTCGAGGAAGCCGGCCAGTTCGGCCGGATTGGCGTCGAGGTAATGCTTGAAACCTTGCGGATCGGACCAGTAGGTCAGTACCTGGGTGGTGCCGAAATCGGGGTCGAGCAGCCAGTCGAGGCCGCAGAAGCTGTCGATGCCCTGCATCGAGCGGATCAGCGCCGCCATCTCGGGCACCAGCTCGCGGCCGGCGGCCTTGGCCGACAGCATGGCGGCCAGCTGCACCATCAGCTTGGGCCGCGCCGCGTGCGGCACGCGGTAGTGCACCGGGCGGCGCGACAGGAAGGCCGGCTCGAGCTCGGCGACGGACTGGGCGTCCTGGAACAGCGCGGTATGGTTGCCGTCGATGAAGGCCTTGAGCGCAGCGGTGTCGTCGAAGGCCATCAGCCAGTGCAGCTCGGCTTCCTTGGGCCGGATCATCTGGCTGAAACCGGCAAAGCCCGGTTCGCTGCGCAGCCGGCGCAGCGTGCGCTCGGCGAGGGCGGCGACCGATTGCTTGCCGTCGCGGCGCAGGCGGCCGGTCCATTGAACGATGGCCTGATTCGTCATCGACGATCTCCCTGTTTGTGATGGGCTGGATGTTAGGGAGGCGTCCGGCCGGCTCACATACGACGCGCGTCGTATTCGGCCGGCCCGCACGATGGGATTTTTCCCATTCGCGCCGCCGGACCCGGTCCGGCGCGTGGAGCGCCCGTATGCCGGCCATTACAGCGGAAGGGAATGGCGGCCTGGATGGCGGCCGGATTACAAAGATGTCATCGAGGTGCGAGGAGCGAAGCCGCCGGCCAGAGCTGGAGACAGGGACCGGGAGAAACGCCAGGCCGGTACACGACGAAGGGAGGCGATACCCGCCTCCCTTCGTCGTTTCACCGCGGCCGGACCGTTACGGGCGCGGCGGATAGAGGCCGTTGACGACCAGGCAGTAGCGCAGCGCGATCTGCGGCGGCACCGTGGGGATCGGCATGCCGCCGCCGCTGGTGGCGATCGTCACCGTGCCGCCGCTGGACGAGCCGCCGCCGCCGGAAACGCCGCCGAGCGCCACGTCGGTCCCGCTGGTCACGGTGGGATCCAGGTAGAGATTGACCTGCTCGCTCGAGGTCGTGCTGCTCTGCCCCAGCATGGAGCCGGCCTGCGGCGTATCGGAAGTGCCGGACGCCTGGCGCGCCTTGACCTGCACGCTGCTGCCCGACGTGCCGCCGCCGCCCGGAGTGTAGGTCGCGCCATGGGTGTGCGCGGCCAGCATGGCGACGGTCTGCACCACGCTCTCCTGGCCGAACTTCTGGCCCATCGGATGGGCGGTCAGGCCCGGTCCCTGGCCCCAGCCGACCGGCGCGCGGCCGCGCAGGTCGGGGATTCCGAAAGTGGTGCGGCAATCGCCGCCGGAGTAGGTGTTGCAGCCCACCAGCGAATAGAGCGCCTGGTAGGTGTTGATGGACAGCAGTTGTCCCTGCGGTTCCACGGTGTTGGCCGGGCAATAGCTGCCCGCCATGATGCAGATCTGGCCGATGTAAGCGTCTTCGCCGCAGGCGAAGGCCTGAGCGGACGTCGCGACGACCAGGCCGGTGAGCATGGTCGAGCGGATGAGCGTGCGAATCGTCATGAAGGGTCCTCCTGTCGTGGTTTCAGGTGCGCGGCCACGCCGCCGGGCGATGGACATCCGCCCCGACGCTGCGGTCCGGCACGCACGGGCCTTGCCGCCGGAGGCTCAGGGGCGCGGCGGATAGAGGCCTTCGAGGACGATGCAGTAGCGCAGCGCGATCTCGGGCGGCACGGTGGGCATCACCTGCCCGGCGCCGCTGACCGCTACCGTCACCGTGCCGCTGCTCGCCGAGCCGCCGCCGCCGGACACGCCGCCGAGCGCCACGTCGGTCCCGGTGGTGACGGTCGGATTCAGGTAGGTGTTGACCTGCTCGCCCGAGGTGGTGCTGCTCTGCCCCAGCATGTAGCCGGCCTGCGGCGTGTCGGAAGTAGCCGGCGCCTGCCGAGCGTTGACCTGCGCATTGGTGCCCGGCGTGCCGCTGCCGCCGGGCGTGAAGGTCGCGGCATGGGTGTGCGGCGCCATCATGGCGAGGGTTTGCGATATGCCTTCCTGGCCGAATTTCTGGCCCACCGCATGCGCGGTCAGACCCGGCCCTGGCCCCAGCCGACCGGCGCGCGGCCGCGCAGGTCGGGAATGCCGAAGGTGGTGCGGCAGTCGCCGCCGTAGGTACAGCCCACCAGCGAATAGAGCGCGTTGTAGGTATTGATGGCCAGGAGCTGCCCCTGGGCCTCGGCGGTGCCGTTCGGGCAGTAGTTGCCCGCCACGATGCAGATCTGACCGATATAGGCCTCGGTACCGCAGGCGAATGCCTGGACGGAGGTGGCGGCGACCAGGCCGGTCAGCATCGTTGAACGGATGAGGGTACGAATCGCCATGTTTGGAGCCTCCTGGAGGATTTTAGGTAGGTGAACGTGCGGGGTCCGGGCCGGATCGACTGGGCCCTGGCGGACTTGCCTCTTATCAATAGCCATAAAAATGAACGACAACAATTTAAAACAAGCCGTCGCCGTTCGTCGCCAATGCCTTGTTTAATCGAGTGATTTCGGCCTGGTCGTGGATATATCCGATATTCCCGCCTGGCTCGGCCGATCCGAACCGACCGCACCGGGCAGTGGACGCCCGCCACCGCCCGGCGGACAATCGATGCTTCGGCGCGCCGATCCGCGGCTGCCACCGCAACGGAACACAGGGGTCATGAGGGCACTACTGGTCGAGGATGAACAGCGCATCGCCGGCTTCGTCTGCGCCGGCCTGCGCGAGCAGGGCTTCACGGTCGAGCATTGCGAGGACGGCAACACCGGCTACGACTACGCCATGACGCGCGACTACGACATCGTGCTGCTCGACATCATGGTGCCGGGCCGCGACGGGCTGTCGATCCTGAAGAACATGCGCAAGCAGGGCCGCAACGTGCCGGTGATCCTGCTGACCGCGCGCAACGAGCTCGACGACCGGCTCGAGGGCCTCAACCTCGGCGCCGACGACTACCTGGCCAAGCCGTTCTATGTCGAGGAGCTGGTGGCGCGCGTGCATGCGCTCCTGCGCCGGGTCAGCGGCGAGCGGCAGAACGTGCTCAAGCTCGGCACGCTGCGGCTGGACCGGCTGAGCCGCGAGGTGCGCTGCGGTGAGGAGACGGTCGAGCTGACCGGCCGCGAATTCAACCTGCTCGAATACCTGATGCGCTCGCCCGGCCGAGTGTTCACCCGCACCCAGATCCTCGAACACGTCTGGGGCTACGACTTCGATCCGCAGACCAACGTGGTCGACGTCTGCATCCAGCGCATCCGCAAGAAGCTCGACCGCTGCGGCAGCCAGCCGATCGAGGCGGTACGCGGCGTCGGCTACCGGCTGAGCAAGGACGGCGAGGCGTGATCCGCCTGCGGCGGCCGCGCCTGCGCTCGTTCCGCCTGCGGGTGGCGCTGATGGCCGCGGGCCTCGCCAGCGTGGTGCTGGCGGTGTTCTTCGCCGGCGCCTACCTGATGGTGCAGAGCCGGCGCGGCCTGGTCATGGACAAGATCCTGCTGAGCCACCTGTCGGGCCAGATGGCGCGACGCAATCCCGACAACGTCTGGGGCAACATCCAGGCCCAGCTCGACGCGACCTTCACCGGCTTCGCCGACGAGGACTACGGCGAGCCGCGCGTGCTGCTGCTGGTCTACGACGCGCGCCGGCGCGAGATCTACCGCAGCCCGGAATGGCCGGCCGCGCTGTCCGACGACCGCCTGCCGCCCGCCACCGTGCTGCACGGCAACTTCCCGCCGGCCGGCCCGACCGCGGAGATGGGCCGCGAGGACTTCGGCCGCCCGCCGCCCTGGGACGGCGGCGACCCGGCGGCCGGCGATCCGGCGGCCGGCGGTCCGGAGGCCGGCGATCCCGAAGGCCGCAGGCCGCCCGACCGGCGGCGGCCGATGCCGCCGCCGCAGTTCCGCCGCGAGCACATCAAGCTCACCACGCTGCAGGTGGGCGATACCAAGTGGCGCTTCGGCGGGGTCGACCATCCGGGCAGCAAGGTGCTGGTCGGCATCAACCTGACGCTGTCGCAGCGCCAGATCCGGCGCAACATCGCGCTGTTCGGCGCCGCCGTGCCGATCGCACTGCTGCTGATCGCGCTGGCCGCCTGGTACCTGTCGGGCCGGGCCATGCGCTCGATCGAGCACCTCGGCAGCGCGATCGGCCACGTCAACACCAGCGCGCTCGACCGGCGCATCAGCGCGGCCGACGAGGACCGCGAGTTCGCCGGCCTGGTGGCCACCTTCAACGACATGCTCGACCGGCTCGAACGCAGCTTCACCCAGGCCACCCGCTTCTCCGGCGATGCGGCGCACGAGCTGAAGACGCCGCTGGCGATCCTGCAGGGCGGGCTCGAACGCTGCCTGCACCAGTCGATCCCGGGCTCGCCCCTGCAGCGCAGCCTGAGCGAGATGATGGACGAGGTGCGCCGGCTCGACGGCATCGTGCGCAAGCTCTTGCTGCTGTCGCGCGCCGACGCCGGCCGCATGCGGGTGCCCGAGCAGGTGTTCGACTTGGCCGAGGTACTGCAGGACGTGGTGGAGGACCTGGCGCTGCTGGCGGCCGACCGGCCGACCCAGGTGATGCTGCCGCCCAGCCTGCCGGTGGCGGGCGATGCGGACCTGCTGCGGCAGATCGTGCAGAACCTGGTGATCAATGCGGTCAAGTACGGCGACCGCGGCGAGGACGGCTGGATCCGGCTGAGCGCGATCCGGGTCGACCAGCGCTGGCTGATCGACGTCGCCAACGCCTCGGCCGACGGCATCGCGCCGGAGCACCGCGAGCGGCTGTTCGAGCGCTTCTACCGCGTCGACAGCGCGCACAACCGCCGCATCGACGGGGTCGGCCTGGGCCTGAGCCTGGCGCGCGAAATCGCCCGCGCGCACGGCGGCGAGCTGGCGCTGTTCGACGCCGGGCCGCCGCTGGTGTGCTTCCGGCTGAGCCTGCCGGCGGCGGACGCACCCGCCGCATCCGCAGCTTCGAGCCGACATGAACAAAGCTTTACCGCCGAGGACGCGGAGGACCCCTAGCCGGACGGTGGGAGACGGCGAGCGGCGGATGTTCGCTGCACAGGCCCTACCTCACGGACGTGGACTCGCCAGCCTCCGCGTCCTCCGCAGTGAAGGATTTCGTCCTTCCCCGATCTCACTCGATCAACCCCATATGCTTGAGGCGGATCTCGAATTCGTCGATCTCGCGATGCGCACGCGGCAGCGGCACCGCGAAGTGCTGCGCCAGCTCCGCCGCCAGCTCCGCCTTCTGCTGGCCGCGCACCAGCCCGATCACGATGGCCCGCTCGATGTCGCTGAGCAGCCGGCCGTCGCCGGCCAAGTCGTCGCCTATCACCATGTCTTTTCCTATCACCCAATCCAAATGCCGCGAGCGCGCAGGCACGCCCATCCTCCGATCGGCATTGAACGCGGACACCATGGCGGCGCAGATGGCGAAGCGATGACAAAACTGTAATCGACCGTTTGCGGCCCGATGTTAGCTTGGAAAAAACGCGGCAAGGCCCATTCGGCCGCCGCTTCAGATACCCGCACCAGGATTACCGCCCATGCCGTTCCACTTCGATCCACGCCGACTCGCCTGCAGCGGCCTCGCCGCCGGCCTGCTGGCAGGCTGCGCCGGCACGCCGGCGCCGCTGGCCGAGGACGTGGCGGACCGCGTGGCGCGCCAGCAGGCGGCGATGGCCGAGCTGCGCAGCGCACTGCCCGAGCAGGCGATGGACGCCGAGACCGCGGTCGCCTACGCCGCCGGCCACAATCTCGAAGTACGCCTCGCCACGCTGGACCGCGCGCTGGCGGCCGGCGCGATCGACCTGGCCAGCATCCAGATGCTGCCCAGCCTCAGCGTGCAGGCCGGCTATCTCAAGCGCGACCAGGTCGAGGCCGGCAGCGGCGATCCGCTCGGCCGCCACACGCGTTCGGCCGAACTGTCGTGGGGCGCGCTCGAATTCGGCTCGGCCTGGCTGCGCACCCGCGAGGCCGGCGAGCGCGGGCTGATCTATGCCCGGCGCGAACGCGAGCAGCTCGGCCGCATCGCGATCGAAACGCGGCTGGCCTGGCTACGCGTGGCCAACGCCGAGCGGCGCACCGCGCAGATGGCCGAAGCCGACCGCCTGCTGGGCCACGGCGAGGCCTTGCTGGCGCGGCTCGAAGCGGCCGGCCTGCGCGATCCGCTGGTGCATGCGCAATATCGCGACAGCCTGCTGGCGCTGCGCGGCCAGCTGCGCGCGGTCGGCGACCAGGCCAGCGCCGCGCGCGGCGAGCTGGCCGGCCTCCTGACCAGCGACCGCCGCCAGCCGCCGCGCGTGGCGGCCGACGCAGTGCAGCAGGACACGCTGCTGGCGAGCGTGACCGCGACGCTGGCGATCCCCGAGGACACCCTGGAAACCCACGCGCTGCGCCACCGCGCCGACCTGCGCGAACTCGACGTGCAGGCCCGCATCCTGCGCCGCGAAGCGCAGCTGACCTGGCTCAACGCGCTGCCGGTGCTGCGGTTGTTCTACGGCCGCCAGTACGACACCGACCTGCGGCTCGATCCGCCCTACTGGCAGCAGCAGGGCTACAGCCTGGCCTTCAACCTGCTGGGCCTCGCCTCGGCCGCATTGCAGAACCGCCAGTTGAGCATCCAGCGCGGCCAGACCGACCTGCACCAGCTGGCGCTCGGCTTCGCCGCGGTCGAACAGGTGCGGCTGGGCCGCGAGCGGCTGGCGCTGGCGCTGGCCGACTGGCGCGACGCCGAGGCACGCCGCGCCAGCAGCGCGCGCATCGCCGAGATCCGGCTGGCCCGCAGCCCGTTCTACGAAGACGACGAACTCGAACAGGCGCGCGCCCAGGTCACCGCGCTGCAGGCCGGCGTCGCCGCCGACCGTGCCTGGGAGGCGCTGCTCGAACGCTATCTGCAGTTGCTGCAGGCCAGCGGCGTCGACGTCTGGCCCGATGCGCTGCCGGCCTTCGAGGCCGACCGGCCGCTCGAGGCCACCGCCGAGGCGCTGCGCCGCCACTGGCAGGCGCTGCCGCAGCGCGTGGCCGAGCTGGCGCGGGAGGTGGGCTGATGCGCATCCTGGTGATCGAGACCCCGCCCCTGCCCGGCTGCGGCGTGGCCGACTGGCTGGCGCGCCAGGGCGGCTTCGAGGTGCAGACCGCGGCGGCGCTGCCGGCCCGCTGCGAGGCCGAGGTCCTGCTGTTCGACCTGGCCGGCAGCCCCGACCTGGTCGGCGAGCTGCGCCGCGCCACCCAGTTGCGCGGACCGCGCGTGCTGGCGCTGTGCCGCGATCCGGCCGAGCTGCCGGCCGCCCTGTGCGACTGGCTCGGCGCCGCGCTGCTGCGCGTGCCGGTCGAGCCGGCCGCGCTGCTGGCCGCGCTGTACGGCGAGGCCGAGACCGAGGCCGGCAGCGACGACGAAGCGCAGCACCACCACGACGGCGACAGCCTGATCGGCGCCTGGGCTTCCGCCTTCCTCAGCAGCCGCGCCGAGACCAGCCACGCCGCGACCGAAGCGGCCGGCCCGGCCGACGGCCCGCTGTCGGCGCGCGAACGCCAGATCGCCGCGCTGATCGCCCGCGGCTTCAGCAATGCCGAGATCGGCAGTCAGCTCTTCCTCAGCGTCGGCACGGTGCGCAAGCACCGCGAGAACCTGATGCGCAAGCTCGACGTCCGCAATGCCCAGATGCTCACGCGCTGGGCGCTGCGCGACGGCCTGGTGACGCCCGACGACCTGCCGGGCCAGCAGGATCGGGCCTGACCGAGACAACCCCGACCCGGCCCGAGCCGGGCCCCTCTCAAACCAAAACAGGAGTTAAAGCGATGAACCAGATCTTTGTGGACGGCGTGGAAGAAGTCTCCATCGTGGGCGGCGTGGTGCGCGTCGACCTGTTCAGCTATGCGCCCGGCCCGCGCGGCGCCGACAAGCGTCCGCCGCGCGAGCTGGTCGAGCGGCTGTGCCTGCCGCCCGAGGCCTTCCTGCAGATGTACGGCGCGCTCGACGGCATGGTGAAGCAATTACAGGAACGCGGCCTGGTGCAGCGCAAGGACGCCGCCCGGCTGGCAGCCGACGAGGCCGAGGCCGGTGCCGCGATCAACGGCGCGCAGGACGTCCAGCGCGCCCGCGGCAGCGCCAACTTCTGAAGGCCCGCCGCGCGGACGGCTCAAACCGCCTGTTACGACATCGCGGCCGCTCCGCCGGCCGCGCCGCCCCGACGCTGCGCAGCCTGTGCCGCCGCCTGCTGCGCCTGACACGGTAGACACACCCGTATGGATTCAGCCCTCAAATGCCTGGTCCTGGCCGCGCGCCAGCACGGCATCGAGACCACCGTCGAGAAGCTCAAGCGCGAGCAAGGCATCACCGACCCCGAGGTCTCGTTCGCCACGCTGACGCGCATCGCCGGCGAGCACGGCCTCGACACCCGCACCGAACGGCTCGACTGGCCGGCGCTGCTCGGCTGCCAGGGGCTCTACCCGGCGCTGGTCAAGCTGCGCAACGGCTTCTTCGTACTGGTGGTCGCCATGCGCGGCGGCGATGCGGCCGCGGTGCAGGTGCTCGACCCGCTGGCGGCCCAGGCCGAGCTGGTGTGGATCGACCGCGAGCGCTTCGAGCACGCCTACGCCGGCCAGGCCATGCTGATCAAGCCGCGCGAGCTGCATGCCGGCAACCCGGCCGAGACGCCGTTCGGCTGGCGCTGGTTCGCGAACGAGATGGCGCTGCAGAAGCCGGTCTTCGTCCAGGTGATCGTGGTCGCGCTGGCCTTGCAGATCCTGGCCTTCGCGCCGGCGATCTTCTCCCAGGTGGTGTTCGACAAGGTCATCACCTACGGCAGCCTCGACACGCTGCACGTGCTGTTCGCCGGCGTGGTGATGGCGCTGCTGTTCAACGGCCTGTTCGGCGGCATCCGCAGCCTGCTGCTGCTGTACGCGACCAGCCGGCTCGACATGCGGGCGGCGTCCTACAGCTTCCAGAAGCTGCTGCGCCTGCCGCTGGGCCTGTTCCAGCAGGTGTCGGCCGGTACCCTGGTCAAGCACATCCAGCAGACCGGCCAGGTGCGCGAGTTCTTCACCGGCAACCTGCTGCTCACGCTGATCGAGCTCCTGGCGCTGGTGGTGGTGCTGCCGATCCTGTTCTTCTTCAGCTGGCAGCTGTCCTGCATCGTGATCGTGTTCTCGCTGGCGATCGCCGCCAACACGCTGTTCGGCGCGCGCAGCAACCGCGAGAAGCTGATGACGCTGTACGAGACCGAGGCGCAGCGCCAGTCGGTGCTGACCGAGACGGTGCACGGCATCGAGACCGTGAAGTCGATGGCGCTCGAGCCCTACCAGGGCCGCCACTGGCTCGACCTGACCGCCCACGCCGCCCGTTTGCAGTTCCAGGTCGGCCGCCGCGCGATCTACACCGGCGAGGTCAGCCAGTTGCTGATGAAGCTGATGTACGTGGTGGTGATCTGGGCCGGCACGCTGCTGCTGTTCGAGCACCAGGTCACCGCCGGTACGCTGATCGCGTTCAACATCCTGTCGGCCCGCGTCACCGGCCCGCTGGTGCAGATGGTCCAGCTCTTGACCAAGTTCCAGCAGACCGCCATCTCGCTCGACATGCTGGCCAAGCTGCTCAACCGGCCCGGCGAGCGCACCCGCCAGGGCGGCCTGACGCCCGACGTGCGCGGCGAGATCGACTTCGCCGGCGTCGGCTTCACCTACCCGGGCGCCGGCCGGCCGGCGCTGGAGGACGTGAAGCTGCACGTGCAGGCCGGCCGCACGCTCGGCGTGGTCGGCCGCAGCGGCTCGGGCAAGTCGACCCTGATCCGGCTGCTGCTGGGCCTGGACGACCCGTCGCGCGGCCTGGTGCGCATCGACGGCCACGACGTGCGCGAGTACGACATTTCCCACCTGCGCGCCCAGATCGGCGTGGTGACGCAGCGCACCGTGCTGTTCCGCGGCACCGTGCGCGAGAACATCGCCAAGGCGCGCCAGTGGGCCGGCATGGACGAGGTGGTGGCCGCCGCCAAGCTCGCCAATGCCCATGAATTCATCGAGCAGCTGCCACGCGGCTACGACACCGTGCTGGAAGAGGACGCCGCCAATCTCTCCGGCGGCCAGAAGCAGCGGCTGGCGCTGGCCCGCGCGCTGCTGGCCAATCCGCGCATCCTGGTGCTCGACGAGGCCACCAGCGCGCTCGACCCCGAGAGCGAGGCCATGATCCGCCAGCAGCTGCCGCAGATCGCGCGCGGCCGCACCCTGATCCAGGTGTCGCACCGGTTGTCGATGCTGACCTCGATGGACGCCATCGCGGTGCTCGACAACGGCCGCCTGGTCGATCTCGGCCCGCACGCCACCCTGCTCCGCCGCTGCGCGCTGTACCGCAAGCTGTGGACCATCCAGAACCCGCACGAGGCCGAACGATGAGCGCCACCTCCGCCATCACCCCCGCCGCCGCCCAGCTCCACTACGCGCGCGGCGAGCTGATCTTCTCCGAGGGCAGCGAGGGCCGCGACGCCTACATCGTGCTCGAGGGCGAGGTGAACATCGTCAAGACCACCGGCGAGCAGGTGCTGGTGCTCAAGACCATCGGCCCGGGCGAGCTGTTCGGCGAGATGGCGCTGATCACCAGCAACCCGCGCGCCGCCAGCGCGGTGGCCAAGACCGAAGTGGTGCTCGAGGTGCTCGACCAGGAAGCCCTGGCCGCGCGCATGGGCGGCGACCCGGCCTTCATGGCCGACCTGATGCGCCGGCTGGCCAGCATGGTGCCCGAGCTGCAGAGCCAGCTGATCCGCCAGCACGCGCAGGACCAGCAGGAAGAGCAGCAGCCGGTGCGCTGGCTGTCGCGCTGGCGCCGCCGCTCGGTCGCCGACGACTTCGCCCCGACCGCCTGCTGCTCGAACGGCTGCGGCCGCCGCCGCTGGTCGGCGGCGCGGTGGTGGCGCTGTGCAGCGCGCTGGTGGCGGCGATCGCCTGGTCGGCGCTGGCCAAGACCGAGATCGTGGTCAGCGGCCACGGCAAGCTGGTCAGCGCGGCGCCCAATATGGTGGTGCAGAGCTTCGACCAGGCCACCATCAAGGAAATCAGGGTGCGCGAGGGCGACTCGGTGCGCCGCGGCGACCTCCTGGGCCTGCTCGACCCGACCGTGGCCGAGTCGGACCTGCGCAACCTGCGCCAGCAGCTGGTCGGCACCGAGGCGCAGATCGCCCGCATCGTGGCCGAGCAGCGGCCCGGCACGCCGCCGCGGCTGAGCGCCGACGCGGCCGAGGACGCCCAGCAGCGCGCGCTGCTGATCGCGCGGCGGCAGCAGTACCAGGCCAGCAGCGCCAGCTATGCCGAGGAGATCGCCGGACTCGAGAAGCAGCTCGACGGCCGCCGCCGCGAGCTCGAGGAACAGGAGCGCCAGCTCAAGCTGGCCGCCGAGCTGACCGCGGTGAAGAAAGACCAGTACGAACGCGAGCGGGAAGCCTACCAGCGCGACGGCGTCTACAAGCTGCAATACCTGGACGCCGCACGCAGCCTGGCCGGCGCCGAGCGCGAGACCACCGCGGCCCGCGCCGCGCGCGATGCGCTCGAACGCCAGCTGGCCGCCAGGCGCGCCGCCGCCAGCGCCTTCGCCAGCCAGTGGCAGGCCGACAGCCAGCGCGAGCTGGCCGGCCTGCGCCGCGATGCGCAGAAGCTCAACGAGCTGCTGGCCAAGCAGGGCCGTACCAGCAGCCTGGTGGAACTGCGCGCGCCGGCCGACGGCACGGTGCAGGCGATCCGCGCCGCCAATCCGGGCACGGTGATCCGGCCGGCCGAGACCATCATGGAGATCGTGCCCGAGCACGTGGCGCGCGAATTCGAGGTCGAGATCAGCCCGGCCGACGTCGGCCAGATCAAGCTCGGCGACCCGGTGCAGGTTCGCCTCGACGCGATGCCCTCGATGCGCCACGGCGTGATCCGCGGCCAGCTGAGCTACCTGAGCGCCGACGCGGTCGACCCGGTCCCCGGCCGCCGCGACGCCGCCGCGGCCTACCGCGCCCGGGTGCGCATCGACAAGGTCGAGCTGCACGACACGCCGCCGAGCTTCTCGCTGCGGCCGGGCATGACGGCGACCGCCGACATCCACGTCGGCAAGCGCGCGATGATCGCCTACCTGTTCTATCCGGTGGCGCGGGCGGTGCAGGGGAGCTTCAGGGAGCCGTGATCACGGTCTGCACAGTTGAACCGGCGGACTGCTTCACCGCGGAGGACGCCGAGGACCCGGAGTAGACAAAGGAGGAATCCGCTCGCCGGCATATCCCTCCCAGTGTCCTCCGCGTCCTCTGCGGTGAAAGACTTGCCTTCAACCGCCGGCGAACACCTTCGCCAGCTTGTAGGCCAGCCGCGTCGCCTGGTCGATCAGCCGGTGCACGTGGCCGGGGAATTGCGGCAGCGAGAAGTACAGCGCCGCCATGCCGACCCCGAGCGTGAGCGGGAAACCGACCGCGAACACGTTGAACTGCGGCGCGGCGCGCGACATCACGCCGATCGACAGGTTGGTGATCAGCAGCGCCGCCAGTACCGGCAGCGAGAGCAGGACGCCAAGGGTGAAAATCTGCCCGGCCGCGTCGACCAGCAGCTTGAAGCCGGCCGCCTTGATCGGCGTCGCGGATACCGGCAGCAGCACGAAGCTGTGCGCCAGCGTCTCGATCACCAGCAGGTGGCCGTTCATGGCCAGGAACAGCAGCAGGGTCAACAGGCTGGCGAACTGCGCCACCACCGCGGTATTGGTGCCGTGCTGCGGATCGTAGAAGCTGGCGAAGCCGAGGCCCATCTGCAGGCCGGCCAGGTGACCGGCCATCTCGACCGAGGCGAACACCAGCCGCATGGTGAAACCGATCGCCAGGCCGATCAGCACCTGCTGCATCAGCACCAGGATGCCCAGCGGCGATACCGGCGCGATGGCCGGCTGGACCGGGATCACCGGCGCCACCACCAAGGCCAGCAGGAATGCCAGCGCCACCCGCACGCGGATCGGGATCGCCCGGCTCGAATAGAACGGGTCGGTCGCGAAGATCGCCATGATGCGGAAGGCCGGCCACATCACCAGGCCCAGCCAGGCCTGGATCTGGGCGTCGCTGATGGTGAACACGCCCTAGCCGATCATCGAGGGAATCGATTCGAACAGGCGCACCGTGTAGTCCATCAGGATCGACAGCATCCACGGCCCGGCCAGCACCGCCACCAGGAAGGTGATCAGGAGCTTGGGGATGAAGGACAGCGTCGCCTCGTTGATCTGGGTGGCGGCCTGGAACACGCTGATCAGCAGGCCGACCACCAGGCCGGCCAGCAGCATCGGGCCGCCGACCAGGATGATCACCTCGAAGGCGCGCTGGATGACGGTGATGACCATTTCCGGGGACATGGGCTACCTCAGGTGTAGAAGCTCTGGACCAGCGAGCCGATCAGCAGCGTCCAGCCGTCGACCAGCACGAACAGGATGATCTTGAACGGCAGCGAGATGGTCACCGGGCTGACCATCATCATGCCCATCGCCATCAGCACGCTGGCGACCACCATGTCGATGATCAGGAAAGGGATGAACACCAGGAAGGCGATCTGGAACGCGGTCTTGAGCTCGCTGGTGACGAAGGCCGGTACCAGCACCTTGAGGCTGACGTCCTCCGGCCCGTTGGGCTTGGCGCTCTGCGACAGCTCGATGAACAGCGCCAGGTCCTTCTGCCGTGTCTGCTTGAGCATGAACTGCTTGAGCGGCACCGCGCCGCGCTCGAGCGCCTCGTTGAAGCCGATGCGGTCTTGGCTGTACGGCAGGTAGGCGTCGTCCCAGACGCGGTCGAGCACCGGCGTCATCACGAACAGCGTGAGGAACAGCGACAGGCCGACGATCACCTGGTTGGGCGGCGCCTGCATGGTGCCGAGCGCCTGCCGCAGCAGCGACAGCACGATCACGATGCGGGTGAAGGCCGTCATCATCAAGAGGATGGCCGGCAGGAAGGTCAGGCTGGTCAGGAACAGCAGCGTCTGCAGCGTCAGCGTATAGCTCTGGCCGCCGCCCGTGGCCGGCTGGCTGCTCAACAACGGCAAGCCCGGATCGGCCGCCAGCACCGGCAATGCCAGCAGCGCCAGCCCGCCCAGCAGCGCGCGCGCCCTCATGCCGCGTCCCCACCCTTGCCGGCCTGGCGCGCCTTGAGCACGGCGGCCAGCTTCTCGGCGAAGGGCAAGGGCGGCGCACTGGCGGCCGGCGGCAGGTCGTCCGGCCGCGGCAGCGTATGCAGGGTGCTGACCTCGTTCGGCGTCACGCCCAGCACCAGCCAGGTATCGCGCAGTTCGACCACCACCACGCGCTCTTTGGCGCCGACCATCACGCCGCCGACCACCCGCAGCTGGGCGGCGTTGCCGAACTGGCCCGGCGAGAAGCGCCGCATCAGCCAGGCGGTGAGCAGGATGGCGCCGATCACCAGCACCAGCGCGAAGAACACCTGCACCAGCGCGAAGGCAGACGGTGCGCCGGCCGGCAGCGAGGCGGCCGGCACGGCCTTGACCGCCTCGGCGGCGTAACCACAAACGGAAACCGCCGCGACGGAGGCGGCGGTGGCGAGAAGCGGGAGGAAGCGCATGGGCCTCGGGATTCTTATTTGTGCAGCCTGCGGACGCGCTCGGCCGGAGTGATGATGTCGGTGAGCCGGATGCCGAACTTGTCGTTCACCACCACGACTTCGCCTTGGGCGATCAGGGTGCCGTTGACCAGCACGTCCATCGGCTCGCCGGCCAGGCCCTCGAGCTCGACCACCGAGCCCTGCGCCAGTTGCAGCAGGCTGCGGATGGCGATCTTGGTGCGGCCCAGTTCCACGGTCATGGTGACCGGGATGTCCATGATCATGTCGATGCCGGCCGGGCCCGCCGGGCGCTGCGGTTCGGCGTCGAAGCGCTGGAAGATGTCGGCCGCCGAGCCGATGCTGGGCGAGGCGCCGAAAGCCGGCTGCGTCATCGCGGCCGCCTCGGCGCTCTGCTGCTCGGCCAGCGCCGCGGCCCAGTCGTCCAGGCCTTGTTCGTCTTCGTTACTCATGTCTCAGTCCTTCCAGCGGCTCGTCGTCGAGCGACAGGTTTTCCGGCGAGGTCAGGACATTGTCGATCCGGAGCGCATACTGGTTGCCGAGAATACCATAGCGTCCTTCGACCAACGGCACCCCGTCCACCTCGCCCTGCACCGTCTCCGGGATGTCGATGCCGATCACGTCGCCGACCTTGAGGTCGAGGATCTCGCCCAGCGTGATCTGCGCGGTGCCGAGGTTGACGATCAGGTCGACCGAGGAATTCTGCACCTCGCGCGACAGGAGCTTGAGCCAGCGGTTGTCCGACTCCATGCGGTCGGCCTGCATCGAGCTGTACAGCACGTCGCGCAGCGGTTCGATCATCGAATACGGGAAGCAGACGTGGAAATCGCCGCCGCCCGAGCCGAGCTCGATCTTGAAGGTGAAGGCCACCACCACTTCGGTCGGGGTGGCGATGTTGGCGAACTGGGTGTTCATTTCCGAGCGCACGTAGCTGAACTCGGTCTTGAACACCGGCTCCCAGGCCTTGCGGTATTCGTCCATCACCACTTCGAGCAGGCGCTGGATGATGCGCTGCTCGGTCGGGGTGAAGTCGCGGCCTTCCACCCGCACGTGGTAGCGGCCGTCCGAGCCGAACATGTTGTCGACCACCAGGAACACGAGGTCGGGGTCGAAGATGAACAGGCCGGTGCCGCGCAGCGGCTTCATGTGGATCAGGTTGAGGTTGGTCGGCACCACCAGGTTGCGGATGAACTCGCTGTACTTCTGAACCCGCACCGGGCCGACCGAGATCTCGGCCGAGCGGCGCATGAAGTTGAACAGGCCGATGCGCAGATTGCGCGCGAAACGCTCGTTGATGACTTCGAGCGTCGGCATCCGGCCGCGGACGATGCGCTCCTGCCGGCCGATGTCGTAGGCGCGGATGGCCGATGAGTCGAGGCCCTCGTCGGTGTCCTCGTCCTCGCCGGTGACCCCGCGCAAGAGGGCATCGACCTCTTCCTGGGAGAGTATGTCGTCGGCCATGATCTGCGACCTTTCAAACTTCCTTTGACCTTACTGGACGATGAAGGTCTTGAATTCGACGCTCATCACGCCCTCTTCGTCATCCTTCGCGCCCAGCACCTTGTTGATGGCCTGCTTGATGTCGTCCATCAACTTCACTTTTCCTTCGAGCGTGGCGATGTCTTCCGGCTTGCGCGAGCTCAGCAGCAGGTTGATCTGGCTGCTGATCCGCGGCAGGTAGCTCTTCACCACCTCTTTCTGCGCCTCGTTGGCCACCTGCACGTGGATCTCGGTCTGCAGCACCGTGCCGCCCGCGAGATTCACCGTGTAGGTATCGAGCTTGTCGAATACCGGCGGCGCAGATTCCTTCTCCTTCTTCTTTTCCTTCTTCTTGCTGCCCTTGTCTTCGTCGTGCCCTTCCGCCACGTGTTCCTGCGGCGCATCGCCGTAGCTCTGGTTGGCCGAGATGGTCAGGAACAGCCAGGTGGCGAAGCCCCCGCCGACCACGATCACCAGGACCAGCAAGCCGATGACGACGTAGAGCACGACATTTTTCTTCGACTTCTTCGCGTCGCTGCTGGCCTCCGCCTGCGGCGCCGGTTTCTTGGCCTCTGCCATGGAAGGATGTCCTCCGGGATTGCGTGTAGGGGAAACAAACCAACTGTCCGCTTATCGGCAGCCTAGCCGGTTTATAAAGCAAAGGCGCCACAGGAACAAGCACTGGCGCGGCTTCCACGCTTTCCGGGGGACTTCCCTCCTAGATGAATAGATTCACGTTGCCGGGAGCGCCGCTCAGCACCCTCGCCCGCCATCCCGGCGGCGGCGCGCCGCCGTTTTCGACCTGGCCGAGCGCATCGCCGCGTTCGCGCCGGCCGTCGCGGCCCGGCTGGCCGTCGCGCTGCGCGCCGGCCTGGTTGCCTTGCGATTGAACGTCGGCCTGGGCCAGCTGGATGCCGCTCTCGGCCAGCATCTCGCCAAGCTTCGGCAGCGACGCCTGCAAGGCCTCGCGCACCGGCGCGCTGGCCGCCACGAAGGTCAGGCTGGCCTGGTCCTGGTTCAGCGTGAGCTTGACCTCGAGCGGACCCAGGTTCGGCGGATTGAGCTGCATCTCCACCTCCTGCTGCTGATTGCTGACCATCATCACCACCTTGTGGCCGACCGCGCGGTCCCAGCCTTCGGCGCCGACCGGGTGATGGACCGCGAACATCGCCTTGGACTGCTCCGCTGCCTGCGAGCGCGGCGATTCGACGCGCAGGCCGGGCACGGTGATCTGCTGGCGCGCCGTACCGGCATCGACCTGCATGCGCTGTTCGAGCATCTGGCCGAAATCGGCCTTGGCATCCTGCGCCCCGGCGGCGAGCTCGGCCGGCAATGCTTGCCGCTCGGCGGCAAGCTTGCCCACCGCTTCGGACTGGCCGTCGAGCAGCAGCTTCTTGGGTTCCACCGCCGGCTCGGCCATGTCCTTGCCGTCCAGCAGCGCCGATGCGAGGCCGGCATGCTGCACGGTCGGGTCGCCGGCAGCTTCCGCCTTGGCCTGCGCCGCATCGAGCGCCTGGTTGACGAAGGCCTGCAACTGGGCGATCAGCGCGCTGCCGCCGGCCTGCGCCGCCGCGGCGAGCTCGGCCGCCTGCTCGGCGTCCTCGTCCTGGCCGGGCTTGGCCGACTTGCCGTCCGGCTCGTCCGCCGCCTTGGCCTGCTCGCCGGCAGCCGCCTCGGACGGCTGCCGCTCGGCCTGCGCGGCGTCCTTGCCCGGAGTCTCCTGGGCCGGCCGCGCCTTGTCCGGCGTGCGTTCGGGCTGGCGGGCCGGCTCGGATTGGCGCGTCGGCGCCGGCTCGCGCGGCGCGACCGACTCGCGCCTGGCGGCGGCATCGCGAGCATTGGCCTGCGACTGGATCTGGGATTGGGTCTGCATCTGCCGCCCCAGCGTGTCCTCGAAGGCGACGTCCGGGCCGTCGGACGCACGCGACGCGCTCTTCGCGGTATTGGCGGAAAGATTGAGCAGCAGCGAATTGGTACTGGCGGTGGTGGCCATGATCCCTTGTCCGGTTGTGCCCTCGACGGGCCTGGACGGATCACAGCAAGAACAGTGCCAACGGGAAACCGAGCGCAACCGGCTCAGTGCGAATCGCCCTGGCGCCGGTGCAGATTGGCGGCCCACTCGTCCGACTGCTTTTGCTCGCGCTTGGCCTCGATGCGGCCCTGGCGCTCGTGGTGGCGGGTCTCGAGCGTCTCGTAGGCCTTGACCTCCTTCTCGCACTCCTGCCAGGCCTGCTTGGTCTGCTCGAGCACCGCCTCGCAGCGCCGCACATCGTTGGCCTGCGCCTCGACCGCGCCGTCGAGCTTGGCCAGGAACAGCTGGAAGTCGTGCCACTGGTGCATGCGCATGCCGCGGCTGGCGCTGTCGGCCAGCCGCTGCCGGTACTCGGCGCGGTATTGCTCGATCTGCGCCAGCCGCTCGCGCGACTGCTGCAGGCGGCCGAGCGCCGCGCTGATCGCGCGGGCCGCGTCTTCACGCTTGTCGACGGCGAGTTCGAGCAGGAATGCGAACTGGAAGGCTTTCGCCACGGGATGCTCCGGCAGTCTGAAGCATTGAACGGATCATGCGGGCCGGCCGGCACGAGCGGGATCGCGGCCGGACGCGAAGTCCGGCCTGCCGGGCCAGCGCGGCAGCCCCAACCGCTCAGTTTGCGAACAGCGCGGCGAGCTTCATTCTAGCGCCCTCGTAGCGCTCGCGTTCGAAGATGCCCTGCTGCAGGAAGGCCTCCATCGCCGGCATGCGCACGATGGCCTCGTCCAGCAGCGGATCGGAACCGCGCACGTAGGCGCCGACGTTGATCAGGTCGCGCGCGCGCTGGTAACGCGAGTAGAGCTGCTTGAAGCGCCGTACCAGGTCGTATTCCTGCGGCGCGATGATGTCGGTCATCACCCGGCTGATCGACTGCTCGATGTCGATGGCCGGATAGTGGCCGGCGTCGGCAAGTTGCCGGCTCAGCACGATGTGGCCGTCGAGGATGGCGCGCGCGCTGTCGGCGATCGGATCCTGCTGGTCGTCGCCCTCGCTCAGCACGGTATAGAAGGCGGTGATCGAGCCGCCGCCCTCGCGGCCGTTGCCGGCCCGCTCCACCAGGCCAGGCAGCTTGGCGAACACCGAAGGTGGATAGCCCTTGGTCGCCGGCGGCTCGCCGATCGCCAGCGCAATCTCGCGCTGGGCCATCGCGTAGCGCGTCAGCGAATCCATGATCAGCAGCACGTTGGCGCCCTGGTCGCGGAAATGCTCGGCGATCGCGGTGGCGTAGGCGGCGCCGTGCAGCCGCAGCAGCGGCGGCGTGTCGGCCGGCGCGGCCACCACCACCGAGCGGCGCAAGCCCTCCTCGCCGAGGATGTTCTCGATGAAGTCCTTGACCTCGCGGCCGCGCTCGCCGATCAGGCCGACCACCACCACGTCGGCGGTGGTATAGCGGGCCATCATGCCCAGCAGCACGCTCTTGCCCACGCCGGAGCCGGCGAACAGGCCCAGCCGCTGGCCGCGGCCGACCGTCAGCATGGCGTTGATCGCGCGCACGCCGACGTCGAGCACGTCGTGCACCGGCACCCGGTCGAGCGGGTTGAACGGACGCGAGAACAGCGGGACGTGGGATTCGGTGCGCAGCGGACCGAGCTTGTCGAGCGGCCGGCCGAGCCCGTCGAGCACCCGGCCCAGCAGATGCGGGCCGACGGCGACCTGGCGGCCGCGGTCCTCGACCCGGCGGCGCGGCGGGCGCGGCTCTTCCAGCCTGGGCTGGCGCTCGCCGTGGTCCTCGTAGGCCACCACCCAGGCGCCGGGCTCGAGGCCGTAGACCTCGGCGATCGGCATCAGGAACAGCCGCTCGCCGTTGAAGCCGACCACCTCGGCCTCGATCGAATGATGGTCGGGCAGCACGATATGGCAGGAGGCGCCGACCGGCAGCTTGATGCCGACCGCTTCGAGCACCAGGCCGGCCACCCGGGTGAGCCGGCCGCGCGGCTGCCAGGGTTTGGCTTCCTCGACCGCTTCGCGGCACTCGGCCGCGTAGCGCTGCCAGCGCGCCAGCGCCGGCTCGTCGAGCGGCAGGCTCACGATCCGCCGCCCCAGCCGTCCTGCCGGCCCAGCGACTCGACCACCCGCTGCCAGCGGGTAGCCAGCGTCAGGTCGACCTCGACGTTGGCGTTGCCGATGCGGCAGCCGCCGCGCTCAATGTCTGGGTTCGGCTCGAGCCGCCAGTTGCCGGGCGTCGTTTCGCCGCCGAGCAGCGTCTGCACCAGCGCCAGGTCGTCGGGATGCAGCTCCAGCCGCAGCGGCCCCTGCAGTTCGGGCAAGGCATTGATCGCGTCGCGGATCACGGTCAGCACGCGCTCGGGCTCGGCCGCCAGCGTCCCGCGCAGCATCTGGCGGGCCACCGCCAGCGCGATGTCGAGGATGGGTTTGGCCAGGCCGGTCTCGTAGCCGACGACCGCGGCGTCGAGATGGGCGAGCAGCGCCTGGAAGCGGGCCACCTCGGCGTTCGCCGCGTCGCGCCCCTTCTGCTGGCCTGCTTCGAAACCGGCGGCGTAGCCGGCTTCGCGGCCGGCCTGCTCGCCCTCGGCATAGCCGGCCTCCTGGCCGGCGGCATGGCCGGCCTGGAAGCCCTCGTCGCGCGCCGAGGTCTTCAGCGCCTCGAGCTCGTTCACGCCGATCATCGGCGCGGTCGGCCCGGCCGGCTCCGGTTCGGGCACACCGGCATCCGGCTCCTCGGCCACGATGGTCGGCTCGTATTCGGGCGGAGGCGGCGGTTCCTCGCGGAACAGATGCGGCCGCTGCACCGAGGCGCCGCCGAAATGGTCGACCTGCCAGGGCTCGAGCGGCGGCAATTCCTCGCGCCGGAAAATCTTCTTGCTACCCCAGGCTTTCATCGCAGCTCACCCTTACTCGACGAAGCCTTCGCTACCGCCCTTGGCGATGGCGACCTGGCCCTCGTCGGCCAGCCGGCGCACCACCTTGAGGATCTCGCGCTGCTCGGCTTCGACCTCGGACACCTTGACCGCGCCCTTGGCCTCGAAATCGTCGCGCAGCATCTCGGCCGCGCGCTGCGACATGTTCTTGAAGATCTTGTTGCGCAGCACCTCGCTGGTGCCCTTCATGGCGATGATCAGCGATTCGGACGAGATCTCGCGCAACAGCAGCTGGATGCCGCGGTCGTCGACGTCGATCAGGTTCTCGAAGGTGAACATCTTGTCCTGGATGCGCTGGGCCAGTTCCGGGTCGTATTCGCGGATCGCGTTGATGGCCGACGCCTCGACCACCCCGCCCATGAAGTTGAGGATCTCGGCCGCCATGCCCTCGCCGCCCATGGCCGACTTCTTGACCCGGTCGGCGCCCGACAAGAGCTGGGTCAGCACGTCGTTGAGCTCGCGCAGCGCGGTCGGCTGCACGCCTTCGAGCGTGGCGATGCGCAGCAGCACGTCGTTGCGCAGCCGCTCGACGAACTGGTTGAGGATTTCCGATACCTGGTCCGGCTCGAGGTGGACCAGGATGGTGGCGATGATCTGCGGGTGCTCGTTCTTGATCAGCTCGGCCACCGCGACCGAATCCATCCACTTGAGCGCCTCGATGCCGGTGTTGTCGCCGCCCTGCAGGATGCGGTCGAGCAGGTTGGCCGCCTTGTCCGAACCGAGCGCCTTGGTCAGCACCGAGCGGATGTACTCGTCGGCGGCGCCGAAGTTGGCGCGGTTCATGGTCGAGGCCAGGAAGTCGGTCACCACCTCCTCGACCTGCTCGCGCGTGACGTTGTCCATGCTGGCCATGGCGAGGCCGATCTTCTGCACTTCCTTCGGGCCGAGGTACTTGAACACTTCGACCGCCGCCTCTTCGCCCAGGCTCATCAAGAGAATGGCGCTGCGGCGGACCGCTTCTTCATTGCTGGCCATGCCGGCTCCTGTTGGTATCTGCCGTCCAGCCGCGCAGCACGGCGGCGGCGCCGCCCGGGTCACGGCGGGCCACGGCGCGGGCGCGTTCGATCAACTGGTCCAGACGCTGCCGGCCCGGCGATGGCGTGGTCCGCATCGCCGCCTCAGTTCGCCTTCTGGTCGGACGGATCGGCGTTGAGCCATTCGCGGATGATGGTGGCCACCATGCGCGGATCTTCCTTGGCCATTTCCTTGGAACGCTGCAGCAGCTCGCTGAACGCGGCCATCTGCGCGCTGGCCTCGGCCTCGGCGACGACTTCGGCCTCGACCTCGGACTGCGCCAGTTCCTCGGCGGTGAGCGACACCGCGCCCTCCTCGCCGGCCAGCGCCGCGCGCTGCTCCTGCTTCGGCCGGATCACGTCGCGCAGGATCGGCCGCACCACGCCGAACAGCAGGTAGGCCAGCACCAGCGCGATCAGGATCACCTTGACGATGTCGGCGGTGTGAGTGATCAGGTATTCGGTCAGTTTCTCGAGGAAGGACTTGCCGGCGATGTCGAGAATGCGGTCGGCGAAGGCGGCGTTGACCACCTTGACCGAGTCGCCGCGCTCGCGGTTGTAGCCGATCGCTTCCTGCACCAGGTTGGTCACTTGGTTGATCTCGGCCTGGGTCAGCGGCACCGACTTCACGCCGCCGTCCTTCTGCTGCACGCGCTTGAAGTTGACCACCACGGCGGCATTGACGCGCTTGAGCAGCGGCGTCTGCTGGCGCATGTGCTGGACCGTCTTGTCGACCTCGTAGTTGCGCGTCAGCTCCTTGTGCGAGCTGGCGCCAGGCGTGGTGTTGACGGTCGCTCCCGGCGGATTGGGCAGCGTGATCGGCGCGCTGGCCGCGCCCGGCGGCTGGTTGGACAGCGCGCCCGGCACGCCCGAGGGCTGGGCCGGCGTGCTGCCGGTGCCTTCGGCGGTCTGCTCGCTGCGGATCGCGGCGGCGTTGGGCGGCGAATTCGGCTTGAAGCTCTCGGTGGCCTGCTCGACCTCGGAGAAGTCCATCTGCACCGTCACCTCGGCCTTGACGTTGTCGGCGCCGACGATGGGCTCGAGGATCTTCTGGATGCGTTCGGACAACAGCTCTTCCTGCTGGTGCACCATGGCCATCTGGCGCTGGTTCAGCGAGCCGTTCGGGCCGTTGAGCAGGTCGGGCATGTTGGACAGCAGGTTGCCGTCCTGGTCGACCACGGTGACGTTCTTGATCGGCAGGTCGGGAATGCTGCTGGACACCAGATGGATGATGCCGGCGATCTGCGCACCGTCGAGCGCGCGGCCCGGGTGCAGCGTCAGCAGCACCGAGGCGGTCGGCTTCTGCTGCTCGCGCAGGAAGACGGTCTGCTTGGGCATGGCCAGGTGCACGCGCGCCGAGGCGACCGCCGACAGCGACTCGATCGAACGGGCGAGCTCGCCCTCCACCGCGCGCTGGTAATTCACCTGCTCGCCGAACTGGCTGATGCCGAATTTCTGGTTGTCGAGCAGCTCGAAGCCGACCGTGCCGCCCTTGGGCAGGCCTTGCGAGGCGAGCTGCAGCCGCGCGCTGTGGACGAACTCGGCCGGCACCGAGATCACGCCGCCGGCTTCGAGCTTGTAGGGAACGTTGAGCTGCTGCAGGGTCTGGATGATCTGGCCGCCGTCCTTGTCGGACACGTTGGCGAACAGGATCTTGTAGCCGGGGTCGCGCGCCCACAGCACTGCAATGACAGCCGCCGCCACGAGGGCGGCGGCGACGGCGATGGCGAGGATCTTGCGTGGATTCGGAAGCTGATTGAAGCGCTGGATGAGGCTGGGCCGCTCACCCTGGGATAGGTCTCGATTGTCGACGGCTACGACCGCATCATCCATATATCAGGCGAAATCACACCTGCATGTTCATAACTTCCTGGTAAGCGGACACCAGCTTGTTACGAACCTGCACCATAGTCTGGAAAGACAGGCTCGCCTTCTGGAGCGAGACCATCACATCTTGCAGGTTGGCATTGGGATCGCCCGTTTCGAACGCCTGTTGCTTGGCCTGCGAATCGAGTTGCATCTGGTTGACCTGGTCCAGCGACGCCTTGAGCACCGATGCGAAGTCGGAACCCTCGCCCTGGGTCTCGGCGGTGGACGAAGTCTGGCCCGCCGCCTTGGCGGACATGACCTTCAATTCACCCAGCAAGTTGTCTAACCCTTGCACGCTCATGATGCACCTCGAAACTGCTCGAAATTGTATGTGGCTCGCCTGAACAATAGCAAGCAATCAGCGGGCCTGCGCCCCATCCTGCGTCCTATTCTTCCTGCCAACCATCCTCCCGGTACTGCTGCAGCTTGTAACGCAGCGTCCGCTCGCTCATGCCGAGCTTCTCCGCTGCAAGCTTCCTGACCCCGCCGGCCGCCCTGAGCGTGTCCAGGATGTGCTGGCGCTCGAGCGACTTGATGTCGGTCACCGGCGGGGCCGAAGCCACGGCCACCGGCGGTGCTTCGACCTCTGCCGTCACCGGCAACGGCACCGCGGCGACCGGCGCCCCACCGGCAATTATTGCCGCCGGCGGCAACGACTGCCGGCGCGGAGCCGGCAAGAACAGATGCTCCGGCTCGATCTCGTCGCCGGGCGCCATGATCAGCGCGCGCTGCATCACGTTCTCGAGCTCGCGGATATTGCCCTCCCAGCGGTGCGCCGTCAGGGCCGCTGCAGCGGCCGGACTCACCGTGGGCACCCTGCGCTTGCTCGATGCCGCATGCCTAGAAAGCATGGCCCGTGCCAGCAGCACGATATCGTCGGGCCGCTCGCGCAGCGCCGGCAGCATCAGCGGGAATACGTTGAGCCGGTAGTAGAGATCTTCGCGGAAGCGGCCGGCCGCCACCTCGGTCGGCATGTCGCGGTTCGAGGTCGACAGCACCCGGATGTCGATCGGTACCGGTTTCTTGCCGCCGACGCGCTCGACCTCGCGCTCCTGCAGCACGCGCAGCAGCTTGGCCTGCAGCTCCAGCGGCATCTCGGAGATTTCGTCGAGCAGCAGCGTGCCGCCGTCGGCCTGCTCGAACTTGCCGATGTGCTGGTTGGCCGCGCCGGTGAAGGCGCCCTTCTCGTGGCCGAACAGCGTCGACTCGAGCAATTGTTCCGGAATCGCCGCGCAGTTGATCGCCACGAAAGGGCCGCTGGCGCGCCCGGAATGGCGATGGATATAGCGTGCCAGCACTTCCTTGCCGGTACCGCTCTCGCCGGTGATCATCACTGCCGCCTCGGACTGCGCCACCCGCTGGGCCATGTCCAACAGTCGCAGCATGCCGGGGTGTTCGGCGATCACCGCGTCGTCGTCGACCGCCGGCAGCATGTACTTGGCCACCGTGGCGAGCAGGTCGTCGGGCTCGAACGGCTTGGGCAGGTAGTGGGCGGCGCCGGCATGCAGCGCGGCCACCGCCTTCTCGATCACGCCATAAGCGGTCATCAGCACCACTGGGATGTGCGGATGCTCGACCTTGACGCGGCGCAGCAGCGTCTCGCCATCCATCGGCTGCATCTGCACGTCCGACAGCACCAGGCCGACCTTGCGCGTCGCCAGTTGCGCCAATCCCTCCTCGCCGTCGGCGGCCGAGACGATCTGGTAGCCAGCCAGCTCCAACGTATCGGTCAGCGCCTCGCGCAGGTCGTTGTCGTCCTCGACGATCAGGATGGGCAATGCGGGCATGGCGGCTTTCTGGGAAACGTATGGGAAAAGGATAGGCGCTGCGACGCGTCCAAGTCGAACGAACGCGGAAGAAAATCCACTGCGAGGGAGCGGAACCCGGACCGACTCAGCCGTCGCCCTTGCCATGCGCGCCGGAGCGCAGATGAGCCAGGATGCGGCCGGGCAGCTCGGTCAGCGGCGCGACCTCGTCCACGCCGCCGAGCGCGATCGCCTCCTTGGGCATGCCGAACACCACGCAGCTCGCTTCGTCCTGGGCGAAGTTGAAGCTGCCGGCGCGTTTCATCTCCAGCATGCCGGCGGCGCCGTCGCGCCCCATGCCGGTCAGGATCACGCCGATCGCATGACGGCCGGCATTGTTGGCGGCCGAGCGGAACAGCACGTCGACCGAGGGCCGGTGGCGATTGACCGGCGGCGCCTGCGACAGCTCGCAGACGTAGTGGCCGCCGGCAAGGCCGAGCAACAGGTGGGAATGCCCCGGCGCGATGTAGACGTTGCCGGGCAGCACCCGCTCGCCCTGCTCGGCCTCCTTGACCCGCAGCTTGCACAAGGTATCGAGCCGGGCCGCGAACGGCGCGGTGAACATCTCGGGCATGTGCTGGGCGATCAGCACCGGCGGCGAATTGGCCGGCAAGGGCAGCAGGAAGTGCTTGAGCGCCTCGGTGCCGCCGGTCGAGGCGCCGACGATGATCAGGGGCTGGGCCGGACCGCGGGCCGGCTTGCCCGCGATCGGCAGGACCACGTCGGCGGTATGGCTGGGCGGGATTTCCAGCGGTTCGGACGCGCCTTCGCGCGGCCGGCCCGCTGGGCGCTGGATATGGGTCATGAAGCGTCGCGCGGCAGGTAGCAAGCCTCGACGGTATTGCCATTGCCGAAGTAATGCAACGAGGCGCACAGCGCGCGCACCAGCGTGATGCCGCGGCCGCTCGGCCGGCGCACGTCCGGCGCACCGAGCCAGGCGCTGTCGAAGCCCTGGCCCGAATCGGACACCCGGACCACCAGCATGGTGCGGCCGGCCAGGTCGTAGCCGGCCAGTTCGACCTCGATGCGCCCTTCGCGCAACGCGGCCAGGCGCAGGCTGCGCTCGAGCAGGTATTGCTCCATGCCGTCGGCGTCGCGCTTGAGCGACGACGACAGCTGCAGCAGGCCATGATCGAGCGCGTTGACGAACAGCTCGGTCAGGATCAGGAAGATGTCGGCATGGTGGTTCGCCAGCGGCCGGACCTGGTTCACGAAGCCCATGATCAGCGGCACGGTGTGCAGCGAACGCAGTTCGTCCGGCCCCAGCGACATGCTGTAGCGCCAGCGCGCCTCGCTCGGCATCTGCGGCACGCGCTCGAGGCCGGTCGGCTCGGGCAGCGGCCGTACGGCGGCCGGGTCGATATCGACGATGGCCAGCGAGACGTCGTCGTGGCAGTGCGCGCCGGCCAGGAAATCGGACAGCGAGGTGATGGTGCGGTCGAGCGCCTCTTCGGCCGGCCAGCCGGCGCAGGCCAGCGCCAGCCGCGACAGGCCGAACGCCTCGCCGGCGTCGTTGCGCGCCTCGAGCAGGCCGTCCGAGCACAGCACCAGGTTGCCGCGCCCCTGGAAGGTATGTCGTTCGGTCTCCAGATCGAGCGCGTCGACCGGCAGGATGCCGAGCGGCAGGTGGCGCGAGGGCCAGCGCTTGAGCAGGCCGCCTTGCTCGTCGAACAGGCGCAGCTCGGGGATGCCGCCGTTCCACACCTCGATGCGGCAATTGACGAAATCGACCGCCACGAAGGCCAGCGCCACGAAGCGGCCGGTCGGCAGCACCTGGCGCACCTTGCGGTGCATCTCGGTCAGGATGTCGGTGAGGGTGAAGCCGCGCTCGGTCATGGCATAGAACGGCTGCGTCAGCGGCAGCACGTTGAGCGCGGCGGTCAGGCCGTGGCCGATGCCGTCGGCCAGCATCAGGTGCATCACCTGGCCCGGCGTGCGCGCCGCCGCGACCAGGTCGCCCGACAGGCTCTCGGCCGGCGCGATCCAGTAATGGAGCTGCGGATCGGACAGCCGCTCGTGGCTGACCAGTTGCTCCATCAGGTGGCGCGCGACGCGCTTCTCCTCTTCGGCGCGGTCGTAGTACTCGGCCAGCTTGGCCGATTGCTCGCGTACCTTGCGGTTCAGCGCGACGGTGCGCTCGATGGCCTTGATCTTGGCCTCGAGGATGCGGAAATTGACCGGTTTGAGCAGGTAGTCGTCGGCGCCGATCTCCATCGCATCGGCGAGCTTGCCGACCTCTTCGACCGCCGTGACCAGGATGATGGGCACCCAGCGCTCGCCCATGCGGATCTTGATCTCGCGGCCGGCCTCCGGGCCGTCCATGCGCGGCATCAGCATGTCCATCAGCACCATGTCGGGCTGAAAGGCCACGCAGCGCTCGACCGCCTCGACGCCGTCGGACGCCAGCAAGAGCTCGTGACCGAGCGACTCGACGAAACGCCCGATCATGAGCCGGACGACTTCAGCGTCGTCGGCAAGCAGGATCTTCATGTTCGGCCCGCGGCAAAGGGCTCAACGGATGGTGAATATCTTGCCGAAGCAGGCGATCTCGAGCACTTGTCGCACCGTATCGCGGCAATTCACCAGGGCAAGCGACTTGCCCGCTGCCGAGGCCTTCTCCTTGAGCAGCAGCAGCATGCCCAGCGCCGAGCTGTCCAGGTAGTCGACCTGCTGGAAATCGACCAGCACCTCGCGGACCCCTTCCTTGCCCAGCACATCGTCACAAGCCTGGCGGAAGTCGCGGTGCGCGCTGAAATCGAATTGCCCGGACAATACGAGGCGGCCGGTCTGGCCATCAATCTCGACAATAGCAGTCATGGATTTTTCAGTTCTATGGAATCGGGTTTATGCAAATGCAATGTGCCTTATCACGATAGGGAGCTAATGCGCCGCTGGCAACAAGATCGTGAACGTGGCGCCCTCTCCGGGCGCCGAGCGGACGTCGATCTCGCCGCCGTAGGCGGTCAGCAGATTGCGCACGATCGCCAGGCCCAGGCCGGTGCCTTCCTTGCGGGTGGTGAAGAACGGCTCGAACAGCCGGTCGCGCACCGCGTCGCTCATGCCGCAGCCGGTATCGGACACCACCAGCCGCCAACCCGGCTCGGCGCGCTCGAGCGCCACGGCGATCGCATCGCCGGCCTGCGTCGCCTGCACCGCGTTGTCGAGGAGATTGATCACGGCCCCGGTGAGTTCCTTTCGGTTCACCTCGACCCAGGCCGGCTCGGCCGCCAGCGCCAGCGTCCAGCGTCGGCTGGCCGAGGCGTCGTGCGGCTGCACGGTCTGCATCGCCTCCTCGACCACCAGGTTCAGGTCGACCACCTCGAGCGCGGCCTGCTGTCCGCGCACGAACTGCAGCATGTTCTTGATCAGCGTCTCGAGGTAGCGCAGCCGCGCCAGCGACTTCTCGCCGAACTTGAGCCGTTCGGCCTCGCCCAGGCCGGGCTTGGCCAGGTTCGCGGTGTAGAGCAAGGCGGTCGCCAGCGGCGTGCGCAGCTGGTGGGCGAGACCGGCCGCCATCTCGCCCATCGCGGCCAGGCGCTTGTGCAGCTCCAGCTGGCGGCGCAGGCGCCAGCTCTCGCTCACGTCGTGGATCAGGAGGATGCGGCCGCCGTCGTCGAGCGTGCTGGAGACGATGCTGAGCCGACGCTCGATCTCGGGCTCGAGCGCGAAATCCCACTCGGTGGCGACCGAGGTCGCGCGCAGCCGCGGCCCGACCGCGGCGTCCCAGTCCTGCCCGTCCAGCGCGTGGCCGAAGATGACGAGGGCTGCCGGGTTCATGGCGCTGACGCGCCCCTGCAGGTCGAGCTCGACCACCCCGCCCGGCAGCGCCGCCAGGAGCGTGCCCAGCCGCTGCGACAGCGCGGCCTTCTCCTCGAACTGTTGGCGCAGCGCGCCGTTGGCCACCGCCAGTTCGTGGGTCAGCGAGCCGACCTTCGATTCGAGTTCCTGATAGGCCTCGACCAGTTGGCGCGACGCTTCGTTGAACAGCGAGAAAGCCTGCTCGAGTTCGGCGCGATCGATCTTGTCCGATGGCGACGGGATGGAACTGTTCGGCGACGACAAGGCGGGTTCCTATGTTGGGAAAGTGCAGGTGGATTATAAAAATTTCGCGATTGACCGGCTTGCAGCGCCCATGCGGCTTGCCTTCATCGGAGTTCGCGACGATAACGGTATCAAAATCGCGCCAAGCTTCCGACTGCCAAGCCGGGTGTGCGTTCGGCAAGCCGCGCGGGTAGAATATTCGAAGTGTCTGAAGCGGGTGTCCTGCCAGCCATCGACCCGGCCAACAGCAGCGGCGGCCCACGTAACGGTCAGTTGCAATCCCAAATCCTCGCGGAGTCGAAAAAAGTGTCCGACTTGCTCAAGAAAATCGACGCGCGCACCAAGCTCGCCGGCACCAACAAGCTGGAAATCCTGTTGTTCACCCTGGGGCTGGACCAGCGCTCGAACCGGCGCGAGAACTTCGGCATCAACGTGTTCAAGGTGCGCGAGGTGATGCGCACGCCCGAAATCACCCAGGCCCCGAAATGCCCCCGCGGTCGAAGGCATGGTCAGCCTGCGCGGCAACCTGATCCCGGTCATCGACCTGGCCCGCTACGTCGGCGTGAAGACCGAGAGCAAGCCCGACATCATGATCGTGTCCGAATACAACGGACACACCCAGGGCTTCCTGGTCGAGGCGGTCGACACCATCCTGCGGCTGGACTGGACCCAGATGCGCGTCCCGCCCGAAATGCTCAACAACAATATGCGCGGCCTGGTGACCGCCGTCACCGAGCTCGACAGCGGCAAGCTGGTGATGATGCTCGACGTCGAGAAGGTGCTGGCCGAGACCAACCAGATCGACGACGCGCACGAATTCCGCGCGATCCAGCCGCAATCGGACGTGGTCGGCCGCACGGTGTTCTACGCCGACGACTCCGCCATCGCCCGCAAGCAGATCCAGCGCACGCTCGAGGCGCTGCAGCTCAATTATGTCGAGACCATCAACGGCAAGAAGGCCTGGGAGGAGCTGCAGCGCATCGCGGCGCAGGCCGAGCAGACCGGCCGGCCGGTGAAGGATTACGTCCAGATGATCCTGACCGACGTCGAGATGCCCGAGATGGACGGCTACATGCTGACCAAGTCGGTCAAGAGCGACCCGCGCTTCGCCGGCATCCCGGTGCTCATGCATTCCTCGCTGTCGGGCATGTCGAACCAGAAGCTCGGCCAGTCGGTCGGGGTCGACGCCTACGTCGCCAAATTCGAACCGCACAAGCTCACCGAGGCCGTCGTCTCCATGCTGCGCGGCCAGCAGAAGTGATCCGCCGGCATTCCGCCACCGCTCCTTAGATCGTTTCAGACGTAACCAGAAGTCCAGACTGCGCACAGGGGATACCTCAATGTCCAATTCCAATTCCACCTTGCTTGACAGCGTCGACGCCCGCACCAAGCTGGCCGGCTCGAACAAGATGGAAATCCTGCTGTTCTCGCTGGGCACGCGGGAGACTTTCGGCATCAACGTGTTCAAGGTCCGCGAGGTGTCGCAGACGCCGCGGATCACCAAGACGCCCAATATGCCCAGCGGCGTCGAAGGCGTGATCTCCCTGCGCGGCAACATCATCCCGGTGATCTCCCTGGCCAAGTTCGTCTGTCCCGGCGACCAGGACAAGGCCATGGAAGAGACCATGATCGTGACCGAGTTCTCCAAGCACACCCAGGGCTTCCTGGTGCAGTCGGTCGACCGCATCATCCGGGTGGACTGGAACAAGGTGCGCGCGCCCGAAAACATGCTGGCCGGCAGCCAGGCCATGATCACCGCCATCACCGAGCTCGACGACGGCAAGCTGGTTTCGATCCTCGACGTCGAGCAGATCCTGGCCGGCGTGATCGGCGAAACCTTCGTGCCCGACATCCCTGCCGTGAGCGTGGACCAGGAAAAGTTCATGTTCTTCGTCGACGACTCGATGGTCGCGCGCAAGGAGATCGTCGGCGTGCTCGACAAGCTCAGCGTCAAGTACCAGCAGGCCAACAACGGCGCGGAAGCGTGGGACAAACTGCAGAACATCGCCAACCGCTACCAGCACGACAGCGAGCCGCTCAACCACCACCTCAAGCTGATCCTGGTCGACGCCGAGATGCCGGAGATGGACGGCTACGTGCTGACCAAGCACATCAAGGCCGATCCGCGCTTCCACGGCATCCCGGTGGTCATGCACTCTTCGCTGTCGTCCAACGCCAACCGGGCGATGGGCAGCAGCGTCGGTGTTGACGCCTACGTCGCTAAATTCGATCCTTTCGTGTTGGCGGAAACCATCTCGCCGTTCCTTCAAAGCTGACCTGACCACTACATAGCAAATCGCGGCGTGCCGCGCGCCCGTCCCCGGACGGGTTTCACGGAGTAAGACATGACGGACAAGAACCTTCGTTTCCTGGTGGTTGACGATTTCTCGACGATGCGCCGCATCGTGCGGAATCTGCTCAAGGAGCTGGGCTATGGCAACGTCGAGGAAGCCGAAGACGGCCAGGTTGCCCTGCATAAACTCAAATCGACGACCTACGACTTCGTCGTGACCGACTGGAACATGCCGAACATGACCGGCATCGAACTGCTCCGGGCGGTACGCGCCGACGCCACCCTCAAGCACCTGCCGGTCTTGATGATCACGGCCGAAGCCAAGAAGGAAAACATCATCGAGGCGGCCCAGGCCGGCGCCAGCGGCTACATCGTCAAGCCGTTCACCGCGGCCACGCTCGACGAGAAGCTGGGCAAGATCTTCCAAAACCTGAACAAGTGAGACGGGGTGCGACGTGAGTGATCAAGCCATCAACAGCGGTGACTCCGACGAACTGCAGGCATTGTTCGACAGTATCGTAAGTGCGAACCAGCCGGCGGCGGCCGCCCCGGCACCGGCTCCTGCGCCGGCCCCCGCGCCGGCTCCGGCAGCGGAAAAGGCCACGGAACAGGCCGGTTTCTCCGCCAATCTCGAAACGCTCGAAGAACCGGCCCGCTCGATGTTCGCCAGCATCGGCCAGCTGACCCGCAAGGTGCACGACTCGCTGCGCGAACTCGGCTTCGACAAGTCGCTGGAAAAGGCCGCCGCCGCCATCCCCGATGCGCGCGACCGGCTGTCATACATCGCCACGCTGACCGAACAGGCCGCCAACCGCACGCTCAACGCGGTCGACGTCGCCCAGCCGCTGCAGAACCGCATCGAGAGCGATTCGGAAGCGCTCGCGGCGCAATGGGACAAGCTGTTCGCCAACCAGCTGTCGATCGACGAATTCAAGCAGCTGGCCGCCAAGACGCGCGACCACCTGAAGGAATCGGCCAGCGGCGCCAAGGCCACCAACGAGCAACTGCTCGAGATCATGATGGCGCAGGACTTCCAGGATCTGACCGGCCAGGTGATCAAGAAGATCGTCGAGATGGCCAAGGAAATGGAAGGCAGCCTGCTGGAATTCCTGATGCAGTTCTCGCCCGGCGGCAGCGCGATCAAGCCGCCGTCGATCGGCGAGGTGGATTCGAGCCTGCTCAATGGTCCGGTCTACAACGCCGATGGGCGTACCGACGTGGTCACCAACCAGGAACAGGTCGACGACTTGCTCGCCAGCCTTGGTTTCTAATCCGGCCCGAGCCCAGAGGATCAAGATATGAGCGACTTTGCCGGCATGGAAGACTTGCTCCAGGATTTCCTCACCGAATCCTCGGAGCTCCTGTCCGACGTGGACAACAAGCTGGTCGAGCTGGAGAAGCGACCTGGCGACAAGCACCTGCTGAACGACATCTTCCGCGGTTTCCATACCATCAAGGGCGGTGCCGGCTTCCTCAACGTCGATGCGCTGGTGAACCTGTGCCACCGCACCGAGAACCTGTTCGACAAGCTGCGCAACGGCGAGCTGTCGCTGTCGCCCGAACTCATGGACGTGATCCTCGCCGCCACCGGCGTGGTGCGCGACATGTTCGGCTCGCTGTCGCAAGGCCGCCCGCCGGCTTCGGCCGACAGCACGCTGCTGGCCCAGCTCGACGCCGCGCTCGAGGGCAAGGCAGCGCCGGCCCCCGCACCGGCGCCGGCCGCCGCACCCGCAGCCGCTCCCGCCGGCGGCAACGAACCCGACTGGCACGCGCTCTACCAGGCCGTGACCGGCAAACCGGCCGCTCCTGCGCCCGCCCCGGCGGCGGCGGCCAAGCCCGCCGCGCCGGCGCCCGCTCCGGTCGCCGCCACGCCGCCGCTGCCGGCCGCGCCGGTACCGGTGGTGCAGAAGCCGGCGGTGCCGGCCGCATCCGACGGCGCGGTGGGCCTGCGTCCTGCCGCACCGCAGCCGGCTTCCAAGCCGCAGCCGGCACAGCAGCTGGCCTCGCAGGAAACCACGATCCGCATCGATACCGTGCGGCTCGACCAGGTGCTCAACCTGTCCGGCGAGATCGGCCTGACCAAGAACCGGCTGACCACGCTGCGTTCCGACATCCTCGGCGGCAAGACCGACGCCGCCACGCTGAAGGCGCTCGACGAGGCGATCGGCCAACTGGACCTGCTGGTCAGCGACCTGCAGAACGCGGTCATGAAGACGCGCATGCAGCCGATCGGCCGGCTGTTCCAGAAATACCCGCGCCTGGCGCGCGACCTCGCCCGCCAGTTGGGCAAGGACGTCGAGCTGGTGATCACCGGCGAGGAGACCGAGCTCGACAAGACGATGCTCGAGGATCTGAACGATCCGCTGGTCCACCTTGTGCGCAACGCGGTCGACCACGGCGTGGAGACGATCGAGGAGCGCATCGCCGCCGGCAAGCCGCCCAAGAGCATCGTCCAGCTGTCCGCCACCCAGGTCGGCGACCACATCCTGATCGAGATCACCGACGACGGTAAGGGCATGCGGCCCGACGTGCTGCGTCGCAAGGCGGTCGAGAAGGGCATCATCGACCTCGAGACCGCCAACAGCCTCGACGACAAGCAGGCGCTGCAGCTGGTCTTCATGCCGGGCTTCTCGACCAAGGACCAGATCTCCAGCATCTCCGGCCGCGGCGTCGGCATGGACGTGGTGAAGACCAACATCCAGAAGCTCAACGGCCGCATCGACATCCAGTCGGTGGTCGGCGAGGGCTCGCGCTTCGCCATCTCGCTGCCGCTGACGCTGGCGATCCTGCCGGTGCTGGTGGTGCGCGTATGCGACCAGCCGTTCGCGGTGCCGCTGGCGATGGTGCGCGAGATCATCCCGATCCGTCCGGAACAGGTGCAGGAGGTCTCCGGCCGCGCCACCATCGTGGTGCGCGACGAGATCCTGTCGGTCCGCTCGCTGGCCCGCATGATCGGCTGGGAAGCGACCCAGACGCCGCAGTTCGGCGTGCTGATGCAGTCGTCCGAGCACAGTTTCATCCTGGCGATCGACAGCTTCATCGGCCGCGACGACGTGGTGATCAAGCCGCTGCAGAACATCCGCCCGCGCGGCATCGCCGGCGCGACGCTGTCGGGCGACGGCTCGGTGGTGCTGGTGCTCGACATGGAAGACCTGCTCGACGAATCCAATTCCGAACAGTCGGCGATCAAGACCAGCCAACTCCTCAACCTACTTACCCACAAGGGCTGAAGCTTGTCTGACGGGGTTATGACAGGGTAAGCAAATTGCCAACTATGACGGCGGTCTGCATAATGAAGACCGCCGTTTTCATGGCCCCCGGACCGATTCCGAACATCGCGAGTCAACATGCAGAACAACGCCTTCATCGGCCGCCAACCCATCCTCAACCGACAGCAGCAGATCATCGGTTATGAATTGCTGTTCCGGCTCGACCAGTCGTCCCTGACGGCCGACTTCTCGAGCGACATGCAGGCGGGGACCAACATCCTCGTCAACACCCTCTCGAACATGGGCGCCGATTGGCTGGTCGGCAGCAAGCTCGCCTTCGTCAACGTCGCCACCTCCATGCTCGAGAGCAATTTCCTCGAGCTCCTGCACCCGCAGCGCGTGGTGCTCGAAATCGTCGAATCGGTCAACGCCACGCCCGAATTGCTGGCCCGCGCCAAGGAACTGCGCGCCCAGGGCTTCGGCATCGCGCTCGACGACTTCACCTACACGCCGCAGACCGCCCCTTTCCTCGAGTTCGCCAACTACGTGAAGCTGGACATCCAGCAACTGGGCCTGGAGAACGTCAAGAGCCTGTCCAAGGAGCTGCGCAAGTTCCCGGTGCTGCAGGTCGCCGAGAAGGTCGAAACCAAGGACGAGTTCAAGTTCTGCCTCGACGTCGGCCTCGACTGCTTCCAGGGCTACTACTTCGCCCACCCGGAAACGCTGTCGGCCAAGATCATCAATCCGGCCTACGCCAACATCCTGAGCCTCTTGAACATGCTCAGGAACAACGCCGAGATCGTCGAGATCGAGAACGCGCTCAAGCGCGACGTGGCGCTGTCGTTCAAGCTGCTGCGCTATATCAACTCGGCCGGCTTCGGCCTGTCGTGCGAGATCCACTCGTTCCGCCATGCCGTCACCATCCTCGGCTACCAGAAGCTGTACCGCTGGCTCACGCTGCTGCTGGTCACCGCCAGCTCCGACGCGGGCACGCCGCCGGCGCTGATGAAGACCGCGGTCACGCGCGGCCGGCTGGTCGAGCTGCTCGGCAGCCACCTGCTCGACGGCACCGACCGCGACAACCTGTTCATCGTCGGCGTGTTCTCGCTGCTCGACGTGATGCTCGACATGCCGATGGACAAGATCCTCGAAACGCTGCTGCTGCCCGACAGCGTGTCCGAGGCGCTGCTGTCGCGCACCGGCATCTACGGCCCCTTCATCGAGCTGGCCGAGGCCTGCGAAGACCCGGACATGGCCGACGTGCCGCGCCTGTGCGAACAGCTCCAGCTCACGCCGGAGATGCTCAACAAGGCGCACGTGTCGGCGCTGGCCTGGGTCGAGGAGCTGGGCGTCTGATCGTCCCGCCGATCCGCTTCATGCAAAAGCCGCCCTCGGGCGGCTTTTTGCTTTATCGGCCCGGCGAGCTTTCGGGCACCACGACGCGAAACGGCGCCGACCCGATCGGGCCGGAGGTCGGATCAGCGCAAGGCCCAGTCGATCGGCGCGATGCCGTGCTCGGCCAGGTAGCGGTTGGCGGCCGAGAAATGGCCATTGCCGATGAAGCCGCGATGGGCCGACAGCGGCGACGGGTGGGGCGACAGCAGCACGCAATGGCGCGCCGGGTCGATCAGCGACTGCTTGGCCTCGGCATAACCACCCCACAGCATGAAGACCAGGTGCTCGCGCTCGCGCGCCAGCTTGGCCACCAGCGCGTCGGTGAAGCGTTCCCAGCCGCGCTTGCGATGCGAGCCGGCCTGGCCGGCCTCGACGGTGAGCACGCTGTTGAGCAGCAGCACGCCCTGCCCGGCCCAGTCCACCAGGTTGCCGTGGCCCGGCGGGGTATGGCCGAGGTCGCGGGCGATTTCCTTGAAGATGTTGAGCAGCGAAGGCGGTGGCCGCACGCCCCGCGGCACCGAGAAGCTGAAACCATGCGCCTGGCCTGGGCCGTGGTAGGGATCCTGGCCCAGGATCACCACCTTCACCTCGCTCGGTGCGACCGCTTCGAGCGCCGCATAGCGGAGCTCGGCCGGCGGGTAGATGGTCTTGCCGGCGGCGGCTTCGGCGGCGAGGAAGGCCTGCAGCTCGGCCCAGTATGGTTTGGCGGTTTCGTCGGCGAGCCAGGCGGCCCATTGGAGAGGAAGCTCAGTCGTCATGCGAGGGATGTTTGCGGTCGAAGATCTCGCGCCGGTGGCGGCGGAAAATGGTCTTGTCGAGCCAGTCCTGCAGCTCGTCGTCGTGCAGCTCGAAATGCGCGTCGACCAGCCAACGGTCGCCGTCGGGGCTGCAGCCGGTGATGACGGCCGGCAGCAGCAGCGCCTGCGGGATGCGCGGGCTGAGGTAGAGCCCCAGCGCACCGCGCTCGCCGGGCGCGATCGGCGCGGCCGCCCGCCAGCGCGCCGACTCGCCGTTCAGCGCCACGCTGGCGACCGGCGGCAGCGGCGCGCCGCGGGCCAGCAATTGGCCGATCAGTTGCAGGCAGAGGTCGATGCGGGCCTCGAGCGCCTGCCAGCGCAGGCTATCGGGGCCGTCCTCGTCGTCCAGGTGCGGCGGCGAGGCTTCGAGCAGCGACAGCACCCGCAGCAGCAGGACGCCGTCGCCCGTCGCCGGCGCCTGGTCGGGGTGCCAGGCGAGCGGCAGATCGGCATGAATGGCAATGGCAGTCGGCATGGCAGGGCTCCAGTCCCGGCGATTATAGCGCGGCCGCCCACCGGGCCCGGCGGCCGTCGCGGCGCGTGGCCCGGCGCTTGCGTGCCGCGCCTTCCGTTTCGACCGGGCCGGCGCGCGCACGTTTGCCGCGGCACGCATTTGAGCAAGCACAATTCCTGCCGGCATGGGCCGGCGTTAGAATGCGCCTCTCCGATTCCCTGCGCCGCGCTTTCCTGCGATTCCGCCGCCCACGCCATGCCTGCCACCCTCCTCTCTCCCGCCGAGCTGAACGATTTCCATGAACACGGCTTCGTCGTGGTCCGCGGCCTGGCCGACGCCGCCACGCGCGAGGCCATCCTCGCGGTGGCCAACGACCACCTCGCCCGCGCCGTCGAGCCGATCGAATACGAGGCCGAGACGAACTACCCGGGCGCCCCGGCCTCGCTCGACGCGGTCGGCGGCCGCACCGCGCGGCGACTGCGCCAGGTCTACCAGCGCGACGAAGCGTTCCGCCGCTGGGCGCAGGATCCGCGCATGACCGATCGCGTCAAGCAGCTGCTCGGCTCACCGCGCATCGCGCTCACCCAGGCCCATCACAACAGCCTGATGACCAAGCAGCCGGCCTATTCGAGCGTCACCCACTGGCATCGCGACATCCGCTACTGGAGTTTCGAGGACAACAACCTGGTGTCGGTCTGGCTGGCGCTGGGCCGCGAATATCCGGAGAACGGCAGCCTCGGCTTCCTGCCCGGTTCGCACCGGCTCGAACTGGATGCCGAACGCTTCGAGAACCGCGCCTTCCTGCGGGCCGACCTGCCGGAGAACGCGGCGCTGATCGAACGCGCGGTATTCCCTTCGCTCGAGCCGGGCGACGTGGTGTTCTTCCACGCGATGACCTTCCACGCCGCCGGCTGGAACCGGACCGAGGCGACCAAGTACTCGCTGGTCTACGGCTACCACCGCCAGGACAATCTGCCGCTGGCCGGTTCGCGCAGCGCCAGTCTGCCGACGGTGACCATCGACTAGACCGGCGCCGGCCGCTAGCCGGACCGATACGCACGACCTGCATCGGGCAGCACGGCCTGGCGCGACTGTCACGCCACGGCGACCATCACAGTCGGCCAGCGTGTCCGCCAGCCGTGCCTGCCGCCGGCCGATGCCGGCGCGTAGTCTGGCCTTCCGCTCCCCTTCCCGGCCGCCGCCATGCCCAACGCCCTTCTCTACGCCGTCGCCACGCTGATCTGGGGCTCGACCTGGCTGGCCATCACGCTGCAGTACGGCGTGGTACCGGCCAGCGCTTCGGTCGCCTACCGTTTCCTGCTGGCCGGCATCCTGATGCTGGCGTGGTGCGCCTGGCGGCGCGAGCGGCTGCGCCTCTCGGGCGCCGAGTTGCGCTGGGCCGCGCTGCAGGGGGTACTGATGTTCGGCGTGAGCTACATGATGGTCTACGAGGCCGAACGCCATATCGCGTCCGGCCTGATGGCGGTGCTCAACTCGAGCATGGTGGTGATCAACCTGGTCGGCGCCCGCTTCGCCTTCGGCCGCCGCATCGACGCCAAGTCGGCGCTCGGCGCCGGCCTCGGCATCGCCGGCATCGCGCTGGTGTTCTGGCCCGAACTGCGCGGCGTCAACGACGCGTCGGGCTGGATCGGGGTCGGTTTCGGCCTCGGCGCCGCCCTGCTGGCCTCGCTCGGCAACCTGGTGGCGCAGCGCAACCGCGATGCCGCGCTGCCGCTATTGCCCGGCATCGGCTACGGCATGCTGGTCGGCGGCGGCACCGCGCTGCTGTTCACCCTGCTCAGCGGCCAGCCGCTGGTGTTCGACACCCGGCCGAGCTATCTCGGCTCGCTGTTCTACCTCGCGGTGTTCGGTTCGGTGCTGGCCTTCGCCGCCTACCTGACCCTGCTGGGCCGCATCGGCGCCGCGCGCTCGGGCTATATCGCGGTGGCGGTGCCGATCGCCGCGCTGCTGCTGTCGGCCTGGTTCGAGGGCTTCCAATGGCAGCTGTACACGGTGGCCGGCATCGCCTGCGCGGTGGTCGGCAACCTGATCATGCTGGCCGACGTCAGCGGCTGGCTACGCCGGGTCGGCCTGGACCGCCTCGCCGCCCGCCTGGCGTAGCCGCTCGTACAGGCAGATCGCGGCGGCCGCGCCGACGTTGAGCGACTCGAGCCCGGCCCGCATCGGGATGCGCAGCCGCAGCTCGGTCAGCGCCGCCACCTCCTCGCTGACACCGCCGCCCTCGCTGCCCATCACCAAGGCCAGATCGCCGCGCAGGTCGGCCGCGTAGAGCGGCACGCTGCCCTGCAGCAGGGTGGCGGCGCGGCGGCCGCCGAAATCGGCCAGCAGCGCCGGCAGATCGGCCCTTTCCACCAGCGGCAGCAGGAAATGCGCGCCCATGCCGGCGCGCAGCACCTTGGGCGACCAGGCGTCGGCGCAGGCCGGGCTGAGCCAGGCCTGCGCCACGCCAGCCGCCGCGGCGGTGCGCAGCATCGCGCCGACGTTGCCCGGGTCCTGCACCCCGTCGAGCGCCAGTACCAGGCCGTCGCGGCGCGGCGCGGGCGCTGCCGGCACCGGCCAGACGGCCAGGATGCCGCTGCTCGACTCCAACTCGGTCAATTCGCCGAACAACGTGTCGGCCAGCACCGCCGGCACGCCGTCGAAACGGCCGAGCAGGTCGACGATCTCGGGCTTGTCGACGGCGCCGGCGGCGACCAGCAGGCGCTGCGGCGGCAGGCCGGCGTCGAGCGCGGCGCGGATCAGGTGCGGGCCGTCGAGCAGGGTCACGCCGCTCTTGAGCCGTTCGCGGCGGTGGCTGGCCAGCTTGACGCAGGTCTTGACCAGCGCGTTCTGGCGGGACTGGATGATTTCCATGGAAACGATATGATGGGCCGGCGCTGCGCCGGACGGTTGAAACGGAGAATGGATCGGAATCAGCCGCCCAGGTCGAGCCTGCGCGCCTGGCGGGTCAGGCATTGGCCGGTGAGCAGGCAGACCTGCTTGAAGCCGGCGTACTGCGCATCGCTGAGCGCGCCGCCCTGGCTGTCGGCGAAGAACAGCCCGACCGGCTTGTCGTTGACGAACAGCGACATCGCCATGAAATCGCCCTCGCCGGCCGCCTGGCGCAGGCCGCGCGGCAGCAGCGCCTCGAACTGCGGCCGGTTGCCGACGTTGAGCCAGACCGACTGCGGCTTGAGCAGGAGCTTGCTGAACAGGTGCGGCGTGCCGAGCTCGATCTCGAAGGCGCGCAGCGGATCGTCGGCCGGCGCGCCGAACACGTAGCGCGTCTTCAGCGAACGCTGGCCGGCCACCATCAGGCCGAACAGGATGCGCTTGAAGCCGGCGCCCTCGGCCAGCGCACGGATCGCGTGGGTCATGATCTGGTTGAACGAGGCGCCGCTGTCGCCGGCCGCCTGCAGGCCGCGCAACAACTCGTTGAAGCCGGCCTTGGCCGGCGCCGCGGCGGCCTTGGGCTGCGGTTTGGGCCACTCGCCCGGCAGCATCGCCAGCCAGCGCGCCGGCGGGAAGATCTGCGCATAGGGCCAGTCGCGGTGGGCGAAATCGAGCAGCGCCCGCCGCACCAGTGCCCACACCTCGGCCGTGGTGATGCCCAGCACCTCGCCGGCGAGCTGCAGGTCGGCGCCGATCGGCGCCTGCCACCAGCCGAGCTGCAGATGCTCGGCCAGCCGGATCGCGGCTCGCTGGATCTCGCCGCGCTGCACTTCGACGCCGTGTTCCGGGTCGAGCAGGTTCGAGCACACCTCCGGCAGCTTCCAGTGCCGTGCCAACGCCGTCATCGGCACCGCGGCATCGGCCGGCGGCGTCGGCATGCCGGGCGCGAGGTGCTGCAGCATGCGCGGGATGCGGGCCAGCAAGGCGGTGGCGAAGACTTCGTCGAGGTGGGCGTCGTAGCGCTGGAAACCGAGGTCGCGCGCCAGCCGGGCGGCCAGCCGCGCGGTCGCCACCTCCTGCAGCAGCGCGTGGTACTGCGCCGCGTGCTTGGGCAGCAGCAGCGATTCGACCGCCGGCAGGCGGGAGAACTGGCCGATGAAGGCATCGACGCCCATCAGCATCACGATGCTCTCGATCGACACCACGTCGGCGGCCAGGCTGCTGCGCTCGCGGCCGTTGATCTGGCGCAGCGCGTGCGCGGTCAGCAGCGGATCGCGCAGCACCAGGTCGGCGATGTCGCCGATCCGGGCCGATTCGCCCTTGCCGGCGAAGCCCGCCAGGCCGGCCTTGGTCGACTGCAGGACGGGCAGCGGCCGGCGGGCCCAGTAGTCGAGCCAGGCACGGGTTTCCGGCGTGTCGGCGGCCGGTTTCGGCTTCGGTTTCAGCGCATCCGCCATAGATAGAGCCTCGCGCCCTTCCAGTCGTCGAGTTCGATGATCTCGTCGGCGTCCACGTCCGGCACCGGGAAGCTGTTGCTGACGAACAGGCTGCCGGGACGCATCTCCGCCCTCGCCTTCCGCCACAGCGACGGCATCGCCGCCGGCGACAGGAAGGCATACACCACATCGTAGCCGGCCAGCGGCCAGCGCATCAGGTCGCCGCGCCAGACCCGGGCATCGCGTCGCAGCAGCCGCAGGCGCGCCAGCAGCCACGGCAGCCAGGCATGCTCAACGCCTTCGACCACGATGCCGGGCCGGCGTGCCAGGTAGGCAAGCACGGTGCCGGTGCCGGCGCCGAGATCGAGCACCCGGCCGCCGGGCGGCACGCGCTGCAGCAGCGCGTCGAGCGCCAGCCGGTTGCTGAGGTAGAGCGGGACGCGCGAGCGGTCGATGCGGCCGAACAGCAGCCAGGCCAGCGCGAAGGCGCACAGGTAGAGCCAAGGCGGCCAGCCGAGCCGCAGCGCCAGCGCGGCGGCCGGCATGAAGGCGAGATGGATCAGCCACCACCAGCGCGGCTGCCCGGTGGCGACGCTGGCGGCGGCGGCGAGGCCGGCCTGCAGCGGCCACCACAGCGCCGGAGGGAAGGCCGCGGCGCGGACCAGCGCGAAGGCTGCCGCGGCGGCGCCGCACTGGATCAGCAGGGCCGCCAGCGCCGGTCTCACGGTTTCGCGTCTGCCGCCGGCGTTCCAGCGGCAGCGGCCGGCGCCGCACCCGCCGCGATCGCCGCTGCCGGATCGGTCACCTCGGCGGCGTCGCCGGCCTGCTTGCCGGCGAGCTTCATGATGTTCTCCTCGGCTTCCTTGTTCAGCACGATGATGCTGATGCGGCGGTTGACCGGGTTGGCCGGGTTGTCCTTGTCGAACGGCACCGAGTCGGCCAGGCCCACCACGCGCAGCATCTTCTCGCTGGCCAGGCCGCCGGTGATCAGTTGCCGGCGCGAGGCGTTGGCGCGGTCGGCCGACAGCTCCCAGTTGCTGTAGCTCTTGTCGCCGGTCGAGAAGCCGGCCGAATCGGTATGGCCCGACAGCGACAGGCGGTTCGGCACCTCGTTGAGGATGGCGGCGATCTCCTTGAGGATGTCGGCCGCGTAGCCCTCCATCTGCGCGCTGCCGCTCTTGAACATCGGCCGGTTCTGCTGGTCGACGATTTGCACCCGCAAGCCCTCGGGCGTGATGTCGAGCAGGATCTGGTCCTTGTACTGGCCGAGCTTGCCGGCGGCGTTCTTGAGCGCGTCCTCGAGCTTCTTCTTCAGGTCGCCCAGGATGCGCTTGTCGCCCGGATCGTTGGTGCGGCGGAATTCGCCGGCCTTCTTCGAGATGTCGAGCCCGCCGCCCTGCAGCACGCTGGTCGAGTCGCCGGCGCCCGAGCCGCCGTTGAGGGCGACCTTGAACGGGTTCTGGAAATAGTCGGCGATGCCGCGCAGATCGCCCTTGGTCGACGAGCCGAGCAGCCACATCAGCAGGAAGAAGGCCATCATGGCCGTGACGAAGTCGGCGTAGGCGATCTTCCAGGCGCCGCCATGATGGCCATGGCCGCCCTTCTTGATCTTCTTGACGACTATGGGCCGTTGGGAATCGTCGCTCACTGTGCTCGCTCCATGACGCTAGACGACTAGCCCTTCTTGTTCTTCACGTATTCCTCGAGCTCGAGGAAGCTCGGCCGGAGCGCGCCTTCCATCGCCTTGCGGCCGAACTCGACCGCCACCTGCGGCGCATAGCCGTTGAGGCTGGCGAGGATGGTGACCTTGATGGTCTGGAACACGCGGGTGCTGTCGTTGGCCTTGCCCTCGAGGATGGTGGCCAGCGGGCCGACGAAGCCGTAGGCCAGCAGGATACCCATGAAGGTACCGACCAGCGCCGCGCCGATCAGCTTGCCGAGCTCGGACGGCGGCAGGTGCAGCGAACCCATGGTATGCACCACGCCCATCACCGCGGCGACGATACCGAAGGCCGGCAGGCCGTCGCCGAGCTTGGCGAAGAACTGCGCCGGCACCTCGGCCTCGTGGTGGTGGGTCTCGATCTCGACGTCCATCAGGTTCTCGATCTCGAAGGCGTTCAGGTTGCCGCCCACCATCAGGCGCAGGTAGTCGCACAGGAATTCGATCACGTGGTGGTCGCGCGCGACGGTGGCGTACTTGGAGAACAGCGGGCTGGCATCGGGATTCTCGACGTCGCCCTCGATCGACATCAGGCCTTCCTTGCGCACCTTGGAGAGGATCTCGTACAGCAGCGCGAACAGGTCCATGTAGAAGGACTTGCCGTAGGCGCTGCCCTTGAACACCGTCGGCACGGCCTTGAGCACGCTCTTGAGCGAGGAGCCGTAGGCCACGATCATCGCGCCGATGCCGCCGCCGAAGATGATGACGATCTCAGACGGTTGCCACAGCACGCCCAGGTGGCCGCCATGCATCGCGTAGGCGCCGAAGATGCAGACCGACATGAAGATGTAGCCGATGATCACGAACATCGAGTGAAGCTCCCATCGGCTCTGTGGCCGGTTGACGCGTCCGAGGGCGACGCAACGGTCGAATATTAGTTGGCGCGTGTCGCGAATGACAAATGCCGGCGCGGGCAGCAACACGGCTCGCTGCGCAAGCACCGGCGCGGCTTGGCCGGCGCAGGCCGAAGCCTACCAGAATGCGGCTTGGCGGGCGGCCAGGCGCTCGCGTACCGGGGCGAAGCTGGTGCGGTGCTCGGCACAGGGGCCGAGCCGGTCGAGCGCGGCCAGGTGGGCCGGCGTGGGGTAGCCCTTGTGCACGGCGAAGCCGTAGCCCGGATGGAGCAGGTCGAGCTCGACCAGTTCGGCGTCGCGGCCGACCTTGGCCAGGATCGAGGCGGCCGAGATGGCCGGCTCCAGCGCATCGCCCTTGACAATGGCGCGCGCGCGGCAGGCCAGCCCCGGCGGCACGCGGTTGCCGTCGATCAGCGCCTCGGCCGGCGCCTGCGCCAGGCCTTCGACCGCGCGGCGCATGGCCAGCATGGTGGCCTTGAGGATGTTCAGCGTGTCGATCTCGGCCACGCTGGCGCGGGCCACCGACCAGGCCAGCGCGTGGGCGCGGATCTCCAGCGCCAGCGCTTCGCGCCGTGCCGCGGTCAGCGTCTTGGAGTCGGCCAGGCCGGCGATCGGCCGCGCCGGGTCGAGGATCACCGCGGCGGCGAACACCGAGCCGGCCAGCGGCCCGCGGCCGGCTTCGTCGACACCGCAGACCCAGCTCACCGCCGGCGCCCCAGGTAGGCCACCACCGCGTCGGCGGCGCGCTCGGCCGCATCCTGCCGCAGCGCCAGGTGCTGCTCGCCGAAGAACTCAGCCAGCGCCTTGCCGAGCCGGCGGTCGTCGACCAGGTTGCCCAGCGCCTGCGCCAGGTTGGCCGGCGTGGCGTCGGCCTGCAGCAGCTCGGGCACCACGAAGCGGCCGGCCAGCACGTTGGGCAGGCCGACATAGGGCAGCCGCATCTTCTTGCGCACCAGCTTGTAGGTGGTCTCGGACAGCCGATAGGTGATCGCCATCGGCCGCTTGGCCAGCATGGCTTCCAGGGTGGCGGTGCCAGAGGCGACCAGGATCGCGTCGGCCGCCTGCATCGCTTCCTGGGCATGGCCGAACATCATCCGCAGCGGCAGCTCGAGCGCCTTGAGTCGGTAGCGCGCGCTATCGAACAGCTCGCGCGTCTCGCGCGTCACCAGCGGTACCAGGAACTGCGCCTCGGGGTAGCGTGCATGCAGCAGCCGCGCAGTCTCGATGAACAGCTCGGCGTGGAATTCGATCTCGCTGACCCGGCTGCCGGGCAGCAGGGTGAACACCAGCTGCTTCTCGCGCAGGCCCAGCGTCTCGCGCAGTGCGGCGCGGTCGACCGTCAGCGCCATCTGGTCGGCCAGCGGGTGGCCGACATAGGTCGCCTTGGCGCCGACCGCGTCGTACAGCGGCTTCTCGAACGGGAACAGGCACAGCACCTCGTCGGTGGCGGCCTTGATCTTGTGCACGCGCTCGCCGCGCCAGGCCCAGATCGACGGACTGACGTAGTGAATCGTCGGGATGCCGGCATCCTTGAGCTTCTGTTCGAGGCCCAGGTTGAAATCGGGCGCGTCGACGCCGATGAATAGGTCGGGCTTCTCGGCCAGGCAGGCATCGCGCAGCTCGGCGCGGATGCCGAGCAGTTCGCGCAGGTGCTTGAGCACCTCGAGGTAGCCGCGCACCGCCAGCTTTTCCATCGGGAACAGGCTCTTGGCGCCGGCCGACTGCATCTTCGGCCCGGCGATGCCGGCGAAGCGCGCCTCGGGCACGCGGCGCAGCACCGCCTCGATCAGCGCGGCGCCGAGCAGATCGCCCGAAGCCTCGCCGGCCACGACGGCGATGCGCGGACCCTTGTAGCCGTCGAACAGACTGATGCCCGCCATCGGATCAGCGGATCAGGCCGCGCGTCGCGGTGGGGAAGAAATCGACGAAGGCCTGCAGCTCGGGCCGCTCGGCCGCGCGCGCGGTGATCTCGGCGATCGCCTCCTCGAGCGTCAGGCCCTGGCGGTAGAGCAGCTTGTAGGCGCGCTTGATCTCGAGGATCTGCGCATTGTCGAAGCCGCGGCGGCGCAGGCCTTCGCTGTTGATGCCGGCCGGCGCGGCGCGGTTGCCGGCGGCAGTCACGTAGGGCGGCACGTCCTGCGTGACCGCGGCGGTGAAGGCCGTCATCGCGTGCGCGCCGATCTTGCAGAACTGGTGCACCGAGGTGAAGCCGCCGAGGAACACCCAGTCGCCGGCATGCACGTGGCCGGCCAGCGTGGCGTTGTTGGCCAGGATCAGGTGGCTGCCCAGCCGGCAGTCGTGGGCGATGTGGACATAGGCCATGATCCAGTTGTCGTCGCCGAGCGAGGTGATGCCCTCGTCCTGGCTGGTGCCGGTCGAGATGGTGACGAACTGGTAGACGGTGTTGCCGTCGCCGATCACCAGCCGGGTCGGCTCGCCGCGGTACTTCTTGTCCTGCGGCGCGCAGCCGATGTGGGCCGAGCCGTGGAACACGTTGCGCTCGCCGATCACCGTGTGGCCGTCGATCACGTTGTGCGGGCCGACGCGCGTGCCGGCGCCGATGCGCACGTGTTCGCCGATCAGGCAGAACGGGCCGATCTCGACGTCGTCGGCGAGCTCGGCAGCCGGGTGCACCACGGCGCTGGGATGGATGCGGGCCATGCGTTCGTCCTCAGGCGGCCGCCGGTGCGGGCGCCTTGGCGGCGGCCTTGTCGCCGGTCGGCACCTGGGCGCACATCAGGCTGGCCTCGGCCACCACGTTGCCGCCGACGCGCGCCACCGCCTTGTACTTCCAGATATTGCGCAGGCGGCGTTCGAGCTTGACCTCGATCAGCATCTGGTCGCCGGGCGTGACCTGCGACTTGAAGCGCACGTCGTCGATGCCGGCGAACAGGTAGAGGAAGCCGTCCTTGGGCTTGTCGCCGGTGGTGCGGAAGCTCAGCACGCCGGCCGCCTGGGCCATCGCCTCGACGATCAGCACGCCCGGCATCACCGGGTACTTGGGGAAGTGGCCGACGAAGAACGGCTCGTTGTAGGACACGTTCTTCAGCGCCACGATGCGCTCGCCCGGCACCAGCTCGGTGATGCGGTCGATCAGCAGGAACGGGAAGCGGTGCGGCAGGTGGTCGAGAATGCCCTGGATGTCCATGGCTTCGAGTACTTGGGTCATGCATGTTCTCCCTGGTCGGCATCGTCGCGGCCGACTTTACGTTCGACTGTTTTCAGGCGGGTGACCAGCGCATCGAGCCTGCGCAGGTGCGAGGCGTTGGCCAGCCAGTCCTCGTGCGTCTGGACCGGGTACTGGCCGACGTAGGTGCCTGGCTTGAGGATGGATTTGCCGACCAGCGTGCCGGCCATCACGTTGACGCGGTCGGCGATCTCGAGGTGGCCCAGGATCATCGCGCTGCCGCCGAAGGTGCAGTAGGCGCCGATCCGGGTGCTGCCGGCCACGCCGACGCAGCCGGCCATCGCGGTGTGGCGGCCGATGTGGACGTTGTGGGCGATCTGGATCTGGTTGTCCAGCCGCACGCCGTCCTCGATCACGGTGTCGCCGAGCGCGCCGCGGTCGACCGTGGTCGATGCGCCGATCTCGACGTCGTTGCCGATCAGCACGCGGCCGATCTGCGGAATCTTGAACCAACCCTCGCCGGTCCAGGCATTGCCGAAGCCATCCGAGCCGATCACCGCATGGGCATGCAGCGTGACGCGGTCGCCCAGGCGGCAGCCGTGGTAGATCGCCACGTTGGCGTAGAGCCGGCAGCCGGCGCCGAGCTCGACGCCGTCGCCGATGCGGCAGCCGGCCTCGATCACCACGTCGGCGCCGATGCGCGCCCGCTCGCCGATGCTGACGAAGGGGCCGATGCTGGCGCTCGGGTCGATCAGCGCCGAGGCCGCCACCACCGCGCTCGGGTGGATGCCGGCCGCGGGGCGCGGCAGCGGGTTGAGCAGCGTGGAGACGCGGGCGAAATACAGGTAGGGGTCGGCGGCGACGATGCGCGGCCGCTCGGTCAGCCCTGCGGCGTCGGCGCGCAGCACCACGGCGCCGGCGCGCGTATCGGCCAGCTGCTTGCGGTACTTGGCGTTGGCGAGGAAGGCCAGCTGGTCGGGGCCGGCGTCTTCCAGCGTGCCGACCTGGCGGATCGCCACGTCCTCGCCGATCAGCTCGCCGCCCAGGCGGGCGACGAAGTCGGACAGTCGATAGTCCACGACCGCGTTACTTGTCGGCCAAAGCCTTCAGCACCTTGTCGGTGATGTCGAGCTTGGGATTGATATAGACGGCTTCCTGCAGGATCGCGTCGTACTTCTCGTTGCCGGCGATCTGCTGGATGGTGTTGTAGACGCGCTCCTGGATGCCCGACAGCTCCTCGTTGCGGCGCGCGTTCAGGTCCTCGCGGAATTCGCGCTGCATGCGCGACTGGTCCTGCTGCAGCTTGACCAGTTCGCGCTCCTTGTTGCGCCGCTCGGTCTCGGGCATGGTCAGGCCGCCCTTGTCCAGCTCGGTCTGGCGCGCGCGCACCTGCTCGACCAGCTTCTTGAGCTCGGCCTCGCGGTTGGCGAATTCCTTCTCCAGCTTCTTGGTCGCCTTCACGGCCGGGCCCGACTCGCGCAGGATGCGGTCGAGATTGACGAAGCCGACCTTGATGTCCTGCGCCAACGCGGGCGCAGCCAGGCCGGCGGCAAGAATCAGACTGAGCAGACGTTTCACGTTGACTACCTCGTTGCTGGCGACGCGCCGCATGCGGCGCACGTATCAGAAGATCTGGCCGAGCGAGAACTGGAATCGCTCGAGCTTGTCGCCTTCCTTGGCGTTGAGCGGCTTGGCGTAGCTGAATTTCATCGGGCCCACCGGCGCCAGCCAGCTGAACGCGAGACCGGTCGAATAGCGCATGTCGCCGAATTTGAACTTCTGGCCTTCGCCCCAGACGCTACCGCCGTCGACGAACGCTGACAAGCGCACCGACTTGTCGAGCTTCATGCCCGGCATCGGGAACAGCAGCTCGAGGTTGCTGACCAGCTTGCGGTTGCCGCCGAGCGTGTCGCCGGCCGCGTCGCGCGGGCCGATGCTCGAGGTCTCGTAACCGCGCACCGAGCTGACGCCGCCGACGAAGAAGTTCGAGTAGAACGGCAGCTTCTGGCCGCCGTAGCCGCGGCCGACGCCGGCCTCGACGTTCCACAGCGCGGTGAAGTTCTTGTTGATCGGGTAGAACCATTGCTGCTGCGCGGTCAGCTTGGCGTACTTGATGTCGCCGCCGGGCAGGCCGAGTTCGCCGTTGACGGCCAGCAGCTTGCCGCGGGTCGGGAACAGCGCGCTGTCGCGCGTGTCGCGCGCCCAGCCGGCCGAACCGAGCAGGGTCAGGTTGAGGTAGCCGTACTTGTTGACGAAGTCGATGTAGGACTGCGGGCTGCTCGAGAACACCGTCAGCTTGGAACGCTCGCCGGTGAGGCCGAAGCGGATGCTGTCGTATTCGCTGACCGGCACCGCCCAGTTCAGGCCGGTACCCCAGGTGTCGTTGACGTAGGAGCCGATGCTGAGGTTGTCCGGCTCGTAGCGGCGGCGGTAGATGTCGAAGCCGCGCGCGACGCCGTCGGGCGTCGAGTACGGGTTGCTGAACGACATCGCGTAGACCTTGCTGCTCTTGCTGGTGTTGACCTCGAGCTTGAGGTACTTGCCGCTGCCGAAGATATTGCCCTGGGCGATCGAGCCCGACAGCACCATGCCGTCCGACTGCGAATAGCCGGCGCCGACCTGGATGTTGCCGGTCTGCTTCTCGGTCACGCTGACGTTGACGTCGACCTGGTCGGTGCTGTCGGCCACCAGCGGGGTGTCGACGTTGACCTCGGAGAAATAGCCGAGCAGGTCGAGCCGCTCCTTGGAGCGCTTGATCTTCCAGCCGGCGTAGGGTGCAGCCTCGAGCTGGCGCAGCTCGCGCCGCACCACTTCGTCGCGGGTGCGGGTGTTGCCGCTGATGTTGACGCGGCGCACATAGGTCTTGCGGCCCGGGTCGACGTAGAAGGTGAAGGCGGCCTGGTTCTTGTCCTTGTCGACCGCCGGCACCGCGTTGACGTTGGCGAAGGCGTAGCCCTCGTCGGCCAGCCGGTCCGAGATGCGCTCGGTGGCGGCGTTGATCTTGGCGCGCGAGAACACCTCGCCGGCCTTGATGTCGAGCAGCTTGCGCAGCTCTTCCTCGGGCACGATCAGGTCGCCGGCGAACTTCACCTCGCTGATGGTGAACTGCTCGCCCTCGGTCAGGTTGACCGTGAGGAAGATGTCCTTCTTGTCGTCCGACAGCCCGACCTGCTGGGAGTCGATGTTGAACTCCATGTAGCCGTTGTCGAAGTAGAACGAGCGCAGCGCTTCGATGTCGGCCTGCAGCTTGGGCTTGGAGTACTGGTTGCTCTTGGTGAACCAGCTGAACCAGCCGCCGGTGTTGAGCTGGAAGTAGTCCTTCAGCTCCTTCTCGGCGTACTTGTCGTTGCCGACCAGGTTGATCTGCTTGATGGTGGCGACCAGGCCTTCGGAGATGTCGAAGGAGATCGCGACGCGGTTGCGCTCGAGCCGCGTCACGGTGGTCTTGATCATCACCGAGTACTTGCCGCGGCTGTAGTACTGGCGCTTGAGCTCCTGCTCGGCGGCGGCCAGGATCGACTGGTCGTAGGTGCGGCTCTCGGCCATGCCGTTGTCGCGCAGCGCCTTGAGCAACTGGTCGGATTCGAATTCCTTGGCGCCTTCGATATGGATCGCCGCGATCACCGGGCGCTCGTCGACCGACACCACCAGCACGTCCTTCTCGGCCTCGATGCGCACGTCGCTGTAGAAGCCGGTGGCGAACAATGCCTTCAGGGCGGCGGCGGCCTTGTCGTCGTCGATGCGGTCGCCGATCTTGACCGGCAGGTAGTTGTAGACGGTGCCGGCCTCGGTCCGCTGGATACCCTCGACGCGGATGTCCTTGATGACGAAGGGTTCGAAAGCGTAGGCGGGAACGGAAAGGCCGAAGACAGCCAGGAGGGCGAGCGAGATCGAGGTCGGTTTCATAAACGAATCCGGCGGCGCGAGCCGGGGCCCGGGCCGCCGCGTGCGTTGAAGGAAGTCCACCGGTAATGGGGATTGGCTAACCGGTGAGCAGACGCGTGACGTCGTTGTACAGGGCGACGACCATCAGCGCGGCGAGGAGTCCGACGCCCACGCGCTGGCCGAGTTCCATGACGCGCTCCGACACGGGTCGGCCCCTCAAAAGTTCGGCCGAATAATACATCAAATGGCCTCCATCCAGCACCGGCACAGGCAGCAGGTTGAGCACGCCGAGGCTGATGCTGATCAGGCACAGGTACTGCAGGTAGGCGACCCAGCCGAGCCGCGCGCTCTGGCCGGCGTAGTCGGCGATCGCGACCGGGCCGGACAGCTGCTTGAACGAGACGTTGCCGCTGACCATGCGCCACAGCATCTTGAGCGACAGCGCCGAGGTGTCCCAAGTCTGGCCGAGCGCCTTGCCCAGCGCCTGGACCGGGCCGTAGGCGACATCGCGGCGCAGGCCGGCCAGCGAGGCCGGCTCGGGCCCGCCGGCCGCGCCGATGCGGCCGATGCGGCGGCCGCCCTCCTCCACCGCCTCGGGCGTCAGCGTCAGCGCCAAGGTCTGCGCGCCGCGCGCCACGGTGATGCGGGTGACGAGACCGGGCCGGGCGCGCACGGCGGCGGCGAACGCCGGCCAGTCGGGCGTCGGCCTGCCTTCGACCGCCAGCGGGCGGTCGCCGACCCGCATGCCGCCGAGCTGCGCCGGACTGCCGGCGGCCGGCGGCTCGTCGACCCGGTAGGCCACCACCGACATGCCGATGCGCGAGGTCAGCGAGCCGTCGATCGCATCCTTGTCGATGTCGGTGAAGTCGAGGATGCGATCGATCTCGCCGCCGCCGGGCCGCTCGACCGTGACGCTGCTGCGCACGCGCGCCGCGGCGCGGTCGATCAGCGCCAGCTGGACGTCGGCCCAGCTCTCGATATCGCGGCCGTCGATGCGGGTCACCACGTCGCCGGCGACGAAACCGGCATGGCCGGCCAGCGAATCGGGCGTCACCGCGCCGATGCGCGGCGCCATCACCTGCACGCCGCCCATGAAGATCGCCCAGTAGATCACGATGGCCAGCAGGAAGTTGGCCAGCGGGCCGGCCACCACCACCGCCATGCGCTTGAGCGGCGGCTGGCGGTTGAAGGCGCGGTGCAGCTCTTCCGGCGCGACCGGGTCTTCGCGTTCGTCGAGCATCTTGACGTAGCCGCCGAGCGGGATCGCCGCCAGCTGCCATTGCGTCTCGCCGCGCTGCCACTTGAGCAGCGGCTTGCCGAAGCCGATCGAGAAGGTCAGCACCTTGATGCCGCAGCGGCGCGCGACCCAGTAGTGGCCGTACTCGTGGATCGAGACCAGGACGCCGATGGCGACGATGAAGGCAAGCAAGGTGATCAGCAGCGACATGGCGACTCGGTCAGGCGGATGGGGCAGTCGGGGCGGCGGACGCACCGCTCCGAATGTTCGACAGGGACGGCGGCCAAACGATTCGGCGCGTCAGCCGTCACGCCGGCCCAGCCAGTCGTCGGCGGCGCGGCGCGCAGCGGCGTCGGCGGCGATCAGGCTGTCGAGCGAATCGGCGTCGAAGTCGGCCGCCACCGCGCGCACCACCGACTCGTTGAGCACGGGGATCGCGCTGAAGCCGAGGCGGCCGTCGAGAAAGGCGGCCACCGCCACTTCGTTGGCGGCGTTGAGCACGGCGGGCGCGGCGCCGGCCAGGCGCAGCGCCTCGAAGGCGAGGCCGAGGCAGGGGAAGCGCGCGGCATCGGGCTGCTCGAAATCGAGCCGGGCGATCTGGAACAGGTCGAGCGGCGCGACGCCGGCGTCGATGCGTTCGGGCCAGGCCAGGCCGTAGGCGATCGGCGTGCGCATGTCGGGATTGCCGAGCTGGGCCAGCACCGAGCCGTCGACGTACTCGACCATCGAGTGGATCACGCTCTGCGGATGCACCACCACCGAGATGCGCTCGGGCGGCAGGCCGAACAGCCAGCGCGCCTCGATCACCTCGAGGCCCTTGTTCATCAGGCTGGCCGAGTCGACCGAGATCTTGCGGCCCATGCTCCAGTTCGGATGCTTGACCGCCTGCTCGGGCGTCACCGCCTCGAGCTGCTCGGCGGTGAAGCGGCGGAACGGACCGCCCGAGGCGGTCAGCAGGATACGCCGCACGCCCTGCGCCGGCGCGTCGTCGAACGGCTGCGGCAGGCACTGGTAGATCGCGTTGTGCTCGCTGTCGATCGGCAGCAGCGTGGCGCCGCCGTGCTGGGCGGCCTCCATGAACAGCCGGCCGGCCATCACCAGCGTTTCCTTGTTGGCCAGCAGCACGCGCTTGCCGGCACGCGCGGCGGCCAGCGTCGGCCGCATGCCGGCAGCGCCGACGATGGCGGCCATCACCGCGTCGACTTCGGGCAGCGCGGAGACCATCTCCAGCGCCTCGACACCGGCCAGCGCTTCGACGTCGCCGAGGCCGGCGTCGCGCAGACCCTGGCGCAGGTCGCCGAGCCGCTCGGACTCGGCCAGCACCGCGTAGCGCGGTCGATGCAGCAGGCACTGTTCGATCAGCTTGTCGACCTGGCCGTTGGCGGTCAGCGCCAGCACGCGGTAGCGGTCGGGATGGCGGGCCGCCACATCGAGGGTGCTGACGCCGATGCTGCCGGTGGAACCGAGGACGGTCAGATTCTGGGGGATATGCGACATGGGATTCAGGCCAGGCTCAGCATGGCGTAGCCGAACAGCAGCGCGGTCGAGACCGGGATCAGCGCCAGCAGGCTGTCGATGCGGTCGAGCACGCCGCCGTGGCCCGGCAGCAGATTGCTGCTGTCCTTGAGGCCGGCCTGGCGCTTGAGCAGCGATTCGAACAGGTCGCCGATCACGCTGACCGCGGTCAGTGCCCAGGCCAGAGGCAGCGCGAGCCACAGCGGGATCGCGGCGAAGATCGGCGCGCCGGCGTAATGCAGCGCGGCGACGTAGACGGCGACCGCCAGCAGCGCGCCATAGACGCCCTCCCAGCTCTTGCCGGGGCTGATGGTCGGCGCCAGCTTGCGGCGGCCGAAGGCGCGGCCGGCGAAATAAGCAGCGATGTCGGCTACCCAGGCGATGGCCAGGATCGACAGCAGCGCCCAGGCACCGTGATTGAGTTCGTGCAGCCGGGTGACGCCAGCCAGCGCGGCCAGCAGCAGCAGCCAGCCGACCAGGGCGGCCAGCGGCTTGTGGCGCAGGCTCCACTTGCGTCGCAGCCAGATCGGCACCAGCAGCGGCCAGAACAGCAGCGCCAGCAGGTCGAGCAGCGGCGCCCAGCTGCGCGCCAGCGGCAAGGCCAGCCAGGCTGCGGCCAGCGCGACGAAGCCGAGCACGAACACCACCATCTCGCCGCGGGCGAAGCGGGCGAAGCGACTCCACTCCCAGGCACCGAGCGTCAGTGCGAAGGCGGCGAACAGGCCCCAGCCCCACGGCGGCGCCAGGAACAGGCAGCCGAGCACCAGCGGCAGCAGCGCCAGCGCGGTCAGCACGCGGGTCTTCAGCATGCGGCGTCTTTCAGTTGTTCGCTGGTGCGGCCGAAGCGCCGTTCGCGCTGGCGGTAGGAGGCGATCGCGAGGTCGAGCTGGCCGCGGTCGAAATCGGGCCAGAACACGTCGGTGAAGTAGAGCTCGGTATAGGCGAGCTGCCACAGCAGGAAATTGGAGATGCGCGCCTCGCCGCCGGTACGGATGAACAGGTCGGGCTCGGGCGCATAGGCCATGGCGAGATAGGGGGTCAGCGCCTCTTCGTCGATCTCCTGCTCGGCGGCGAAGTCGGGCCGATCGCGCAGCAGCGCGCGGGTGGCCTGCAGGATGTCCCAGCGGCCGCCGTAATCGGCGGCGATGGTCAGTGTCAGGCCCTGGTTACCCTGGGTACGGGCCTCGGCCGTCTCGATCGCGCGGACGATCTCCGGCGCGAAACGGTCGCGCCGGCCGATCAGCCGCAGGCGGACATTCTTCTCGTCGAGCTTGACCACCTCGCGCTCGAGCGCAGCGATGAACAGCCCCATGAGAAAGGACACCTCGTCGGGCGGCCGGCGCCAGTTCTCGCTCGAGAAGGCGAACAGCGTCAGGTATTCGACGCCGAGGTCGAGGCAGGCCTTGACCATCTCACGGATGGTCTCGACGCCCTGCTTGTGGCCGGCCACTCGCGGCAGGAAGCGCTTCTTCGCCCAGCGGCCGTTGCCGTCCATGATCATCGCGACATGCCGCGGCACGCTGGCCACGGCCGGTACGGCGCTGGTGGAGCTTTGGAAGAGAGCCACGATGTCGCCGATCAGACCGTCAACAACTCTTTTTCTTTTTCCGCCAGGTGCTTGTCGATCTCGGCGATGTAGCGATCGGTCAGCTTCTGCACGTCGTCCTGGCCGCGGCGCTCGTCGTCTTCCGAGATCGCCTTGTCCTTGAGCGCCTTCTTCATCTGCTCGTTGGCGTCGCGGCGCAGGTTGCGCACGGCGACCCGGCTGTCTTCGGCCTCGCCGCGCACCACCTTGATCAGGTCGCGCCGGCGTTCCTCGGTCAGCGCAGGCATCGGCACGCGCACCACGTCGCCCATCGAGGCCGGATTGAGGCCGAGGTCGGAATCGCGGATCGCCTTCTCGATGGCGGCGCCCATCTTCTTCTCGAACGGCGACACCGACAGCGTGCGCGCATCCATCAGCGACACGCTGGCGACCTGGTTGATCGGGGTCGGATTGCCGTAGTAGTCGACGGTGATATGGTCGAGCAGCCCGGTATGGGCCCGGCCGGTGCGCACCTTGGCCAGATTGGCCTTCAGGTTCTCCACCGACTTCTGCATCTTCTGTTCGGTATTCTTTTTCACGTCGGCGATCATGCTTCTCGCTCCTGTGTAGTCATCGAGTAAAAAGCGCGGATCAAACACCCGCGCCGGAATGAATTGGGCCGAATGGCGGAATGGAGCCAGCGAGCGCAGCGAGGTTCCCCCGCCGGCGGACGGGGCGGAGGGGGCAGGGATTCGATCAGGGACCGGCCGATATTCCACCGCCGGCCAATCCCGCCAGGCTCCGCCTGGCGCCCCTATCCGCCATCGCAAGCTCGAAAGCGGCCGGTCAGCAGTGTACCAGCGTGCCCTCGTCCTCGCCGAGCACCACGCGCTTGAGCGCGCCGACCTTGAAGATGCTGAACACGCGGATGTTCATGTTCTGGTCGCGGCACAGCGCCAGCGCGGTCGCGTCCATCACCTTGAGGTTCTTGCTGATCGCCTCGTCGAAGGTCAGCTCGGAGTAGCGCACCGCATCGGGGTTCTTCTTCGGATCGTCGGTGTAGACGCCGTCGACCTTGGTGGCCTTGAGCACGATGTCGGCGTTCATCTCCATGCCGCGCAGCGCGGCCGCGGTATCGGTAGTGAAGAACGGGTTGCCGGTGCCGGCGCCGAAGATCACCACCTTGCCCTCTTCGAGGTACTGGATCGCCTTGGGCCGGATATAGGGCTCGGCCACCTGCTGGATGGTCAGCGCCGACTGCACGCGGCTGACCAGGCCCTGCTGGCGCATGGCGTCCTGCAAGGCCATGGCGTTCATCACCGTGGCCAGCATGCCCATGTAGTCGGCGGTCGCGCGGTCCATGCCGGCCGCCGCCGGGGCGACGCCGCGGAAGATGTTGCCGCCGCCGATCACCACCGCCACCTGCACGCCGAGCTCGGCCACCTCCTTGACCTCGGCGACGATGCGCTCGACGGTCGCACGGTTGATGCCGTAGCTGTCCTCGCCCATCAGCGCTTCACCCGAAAGCTTGAGGAGGATGCGTTTGTAGATGGGGCTTTGGCTCATGGGCTCACCTTTGCGGGAAATGGAGGGGGCGATCGAAATCGCTTATTTGTAGCAGCGCGAGCCGGAAAAGTTCGTTTGCCGGCCGCGTTCGTGAAACAACCGTCCGGGTCGCCCCGGACGGCTGTCTCGAACACCAGGGTCGATCAGACCTTGGCGGCGGCGGCGACTTCGGCTGCGAAGTCGACGACCTTCTTTTCAATGCCTTCGCCCACCACGTACATGGTGAAGCCGTTGACCTTGGCGCCCTTCTCGGCCAGCAGCTTCTCGACCGTCTGGTCGGGATTCTTGACGAAGGGCTGGCCCAGCAGCGTGACTTCGGCCAGGTACTTGGCGATGCGGCCTTCGACCATCTTGGCGACGATGTCGGCCGGCTTGCCGCTTTCGGCAGCCTGGGCCGAGTAGATCTTGCGTTCGGATTCGATCAGCTCGGACGAAACCTGGTCCTTCGACACGCAGACCGGCTTGGACGCGGCGATGTGCATCGCGATGTCCTTGCCCAGTTGCTCGTCGCCGCCGGTGTAGTCGACCACCACGCCGATCTTGGAGCCGTGCAGGTAGGTCGCCAGCTGGCCTTCGGTCTCGAAGCGCTGGAAGCGGCGGACGTTGATGTTCTCGCCGAGCTTGGCGATGATGGCCTTGCGCAGTTCTTCGACGGTTTCGCCCGAAGCGGTCTTCACCTCGCCGAGCGCTTCGATCGAAGCCGGGTTGGCGGTAGCGATCGCTTCGGCGGCAGCCTTGGCGAAGGCCAGGAAGCCGGCGTCCTTGCCGACGAAGTCGGTTTCGCAGTTCACTTCGGCCAGCGCGCCGACCTTGCCGTTCACGGACACGGCCACGGTGCCTTCGGCGGCGGTACGGCCGGCCACCTTGGACGCCTTGTTGCCGCTCTTGATGCGCAGGATTTCTTCGGCAGCCTTGATGTCGCCGTTGGCTTCGACCAGGGCCTTCTTGCATTCCATCATGCCCAGGCCGGTCATTTCGCGCAGCTCGCCAACCATCTTTGCGGTGATTTCCGCCATGTCGGTACTCCTTGATCGTTCGATATTCGGGGACTAGAGGCTCTGTTGACGTAAGGTTTGTGGGCCGCGCCGGGCCGAGTTTTGGGGCCAGGCTAGGCACGGCAAGCGCAGCTTATCGAGATAAGTCAGCGAGCCGTAACGACGCATGGCCCCAAAAATCGGCCCGGCCCTCCGGGTTTCGCCGGAAAGGGCCTGCTGCTGCGTTGAAAATCGCTTGCGTAGATGACTACGCTGCACGATTTCCGCCTTGCATCAGGCCCCTTTCCGACGAAACGCGGCCCACAAACCTTACGTCAACAGAGCCTGTACAAAAGGGGCTGCTCGCCCCTTTTTGTCTGCATCGTGTGACGGCGCGATGAACGCCCGCAGCCTTAGGCGGCTTGCGCCTCGCCGCCGGCGGCGGCCAGGATTTCCTGGATGGCCTGGGCACGGCCTTCGAGGATCGCGTCGGCCACGCCACGGGCGTACAGGCGGATCGCACGAGCCGAGTCGTCGTTACCCGGGATCACGTAGTCGATGCCTTCGGGCGAGTTGTTGGTGTCGACCACGCCGATGACCGGGATGCCGAGCTTCTGGGCTTCGACGATGGTGCCCTTCTGGTAGCCGACGTCGATCACGAAGATGGCGTCCGGCAGGCCGCTCATGTCCTTGATGCCGCCCAGCGAGGTTTCCAGCTTGGTCACTTCGCGATTGAGCATCAGCAGCTCTTTCTTGGAGTAGCCGTTGCCCTCGTCGGCCAGCGTGGTCTGCAGTTCGTTCAGGCGCTTGATCGACTGCTTGACCGTCTTGTAGTTGGTCAGCATGCCGCCGAGCCAGCGGTGGTCGACGAACGGGGTGCCGGCGCGCAGCGCTTCTTCGCGGACGATTTCACGGGCGGCGCGCTTGGTGCCGACGAACAGGATCTGGCCCTTGTTGGCGGCCAGGCGACGCACGTAGGCAAGAGCCTGCTCGAACATCGGCAGGGTCTTTTCCAGGTTGACGATATGGATCTTGTTGCGGTGACCGAAGATGAAGGGGCCATCTTCGGGTTCCAGTAACGGGTTTGGTGGCCGAAGTGAACGCCGGCCTCCAGCATTTCGCGCATGCTGACGGACATCTCTTGATACTCCATTGCGAGGGTTAGGGACTTGCCGCCCACGACCGACATGCCCGGCGCCGATTGACTCGGCCGCCTCGACACACCCTGGCTCGCGTGGACGGGATAGTTACTCCCCAAGTTGGGGAGCCAGCGATTATACGCATATTCCGGCCCATCGCTCAAGCCGACCCCCACTCAGCGATCAAGGCGCGCAGCCAGCCCCGCCGCCGTGCAGACGGCCGCCGCGCGATCCGCCCACTCCTCCGCGGCCGGGTCGCCAGTCCGCCTGGCCCAGTCGGCCAGCGCCGCCAGATCGGCCGCGATGCCGGCAGGCCGGGCCAGCGAGCGGTCGAGCGCCAGCGCGGCATCGAGGTCGCCGCGCGCTGCCGCCGTCTCGCCCTGCGCCAGCGCCGCGACACCGCGCAGGCGCAGCGCATTGGCGCGCTCGGCCGGCTCGATCGCCGCCACCGCCAGCGCAAGCCCGGCCTGCCGCTTCATTTCCGCCCAGTCGCCGCGCGCCTGCGCCTCGCGCGCCCGGGCGTTCGGGATCGCCGCGCGGAGCGGCTCGTCGGCCGGCAGCAGCGCCTCCGCCGCGGCCAGCCGGGCCAGGCCGGCCGGCCAATCCTTGGCAGCCAAATCGATCAGTGCCCGCTGGTACAACGCCTCGCCGCGCACCGCGGCCGGGTAGCGCGCCGCACCCAAGCCATCGAGCATGGCCGCGGCCTGCGCCGGCTCGCCCTGGCCGGCCAGTGCCTGCGCCGCGCCGAGCAGGGCCTGGCCGGCCGCATTCCAATCGTCGAGCGCGGCATGGCGGCGCGCCGCCTCCTGCCATTGCGCGGCGGCGCTGCGCCACTGGCCGGCGAGGCTGGCGCGCGCGGCCGATTCGCTGAGCACGCGCGCCTGGCGCGCCGGGCCGGGCTCGGGCGGCGCCTTGCTGGCGCAAGCGGCCAGCAGCAGGCCGAGCGGGATGAGCAGCAACTTGTTCATGGCGCGGCTCCCTGACTGTCGCTGCGCGGCGGCCGGCTCGACGGCGGATCGAGCAGCGATTTGAGCGGCCAGGCGCCGCTGACCGCGTCGACCGTCTCGTTGCCCTTGCGCGCCAGCTCGCGGCTGTCGCGCACCAGGCCGACCGCGTCGGGCGCCGCGGCGTCGAGCGCCTGCCGTGCGGTCGCGCTGGCGGCCTCGAGATTGCCCAGCGTGCGGTCGGTCCGCTGCAGCAGGCCCGGCAGCTGCGCCTCGACGCTCTGCAGCGAGCGGTCGGCCCGCTCGAGCGCCTGGCGCGCGCTGGCCAGCGTGGCCGGCACCTCCTTGCCGGCCAGCCGGTCGACCTGCGTCAGCGCGGCGTCGACCTTGCCGCGCGTGGCGTGCAGGTCGGCCGACAGCTTGCGCAGGTTGGCCAGCGTCTGGTTCAGGTCGCCCTGCGGGTCGTTGATGCGGCGGATCAGCAATTCGACCTGGTCGAACACCGGCACGGCGCGGTCGCGCACCTCGCGCAGCACATCGTCGAGGCTCTTGGCCGGCATGAATTCGAGCTCGGTGTCGCGCTCGACCGGAGGCAGGCGCGGATCGCCGATGCCGACGTCGATATAGCTGTCGCCGATGAAGCCCTCCTTGCCGACCCGGCCGATCGAATCGGCCTTCACCCACTTCAGGTGGCGATCCTCGATCAGCGTGGCGATGCGCACGCGGCCGACCTGGCCCTGCTTCTCCAGCTTGAGGTCGGTGACCTCGCCGATCTTGAAACCGGAGAACTTGACCGCCATGCCGATGCGCAGGTCGGTACCGGTGTCGCTGATGAAGTAGATCGGCGTCTTGTCTTCGAAATAGCCCTGCCGCCAGGCGAAGAAGGCCAGCGCGAGGCCGGCGCCGAGCAGGGCGGTGAGGCCGAAGGCCGCCAGCTTCCACGGCAGGGCGCGGAAGCGCGCGTCGGCATCACGCAGGAGTTGCAGTTCCGCCAGTTTTTTCACGATCGGGAAATCCCCACACGGTATCGGGACGGGCACCGCCCAGCACCAGCCAGGCAGCGTCCGGACAAAGTTCGGCAAAGGCGGCAGCCAGCGGTTCGACCTCGTCGTCGCCGAGGCCGCCGAACCACTCGCCTTCGGCCAGGATCAGCCGCGGCCGCGCCAGCAGCGCGCGCAGCGCGCAGGCCAGCCGGCGCCGCTTGGCGCTGAGGCTGCCGGCCGGCGCCGCCATGAAGGCCTGCGCATCCTGCCCGGCCAGGCCGCAGCGCGCCATCAGCTCGATCAGCAGCGCCTCGTCGGCGGCGGCGGGCGGGCCGCCGAAGTAGTTGTGCGCCAAGAGGCAGTTCTCCCACACGCGCAGATTGGCCACCAGCCCGCCCTCGCCGGGCAGCCAGCCGTGCGGCCCGGCGAGCTGGCGCGCGGCATGGCCGAAGGCCTGCTCGCGCAGCTGGCCGTGCAGCGGCAGCCACAGCCGGCCGGCCGGCGCCAACTCGATCGGTCTGCCTTCGTGGTCCAGGCGCAGGAGGCTCATAGGTAGTGCCGCACCAGGATGAACAGCAGGTCGATCGCGAACAGCGCCATCAGGCCGCGGATCACCGCCTGCGAGGCCGCGACCGGCACCTCGGTGCCGCTGCCGCTGGCGGCCAGGCCGCGCGCGCAGGCCACGGTTGCGACCGCGGCGCCGAAAGCCAGGCTCTTGGCGGCGCACAGCAGCAAGTCGCGCAGGGGCAGCGACAGCGGCAGCATCGACAGCGAATGGCGCCAGCCGAAGCCGGCCACGCCGACCGCGCCGGCCACGATGGCGGCGACACCGAAATAGAAAGTCAGCACCGCGGCCGACAGCATCATGCCGAGGATGCGCGGCAGCACCAGGTAGGCATAGAGATCGATCCCCATCCGCTCCAGCGCCGCCAGCTCGCCGTTGGCGCGCATCAGCGCCAGCTCGCTGGCCATCGCCGCGCTCGAGCGCGCCGCCATCAGCAGCACGGTCAGCAACGGCGCCAGCTCGGTCACCGTGATCGACGCCAGCAGGCGCAGCGTCGCCTCGCCGCTCTGGCCGATCTGGTAGTGCAACTGGGACACCACGATGCCGCCGACCGCGACGCCGACGGCCAGCACCAGCGGCATCGACTGGATGCCTGAGAAATAGACCTGCTTCATCAGCACGCGCCGCACCGGCCAGCGGCGCAGGGCCACCAGATGGACGATCGCATCGAGCAGGGTACGCAGCACGCTCATGCCGGCCGCCGCCCGCTTGTCCAGGCTCGCGGCGCTATCGAACGCATTGAAACAATCAATTTAATTCCCCAACAGTCGCAGACTTATACTATCGCGGATTTTTGCCGGACCGTGTCGGTCACAGCCGCCACGATCCGTCTCCAGCCTTAGCCCGTCCTTAAAAGTAAAGGAACCCGCCATGCCCAACGTCAAGCACAGCAGCCTGCTGATCCTCGGTTCCGGCCCCGCCGGCTACACCGCCGCCGTCTACGCGGCCCGCGCCAACCGCAAGCCGCTGCTGGTGACCGGCCTTGCCCAGGGCGGCCAGCTGATGACCACCACCGACGTCGACAACTGGCCGGCCGATGCCGACGGCGTGCAGGGCCCCGAGCTGATGCAGCGCTTCCAGAAACACGCCGAGCGCTTCGGCACCGAGATCGTGTTCGACCACATCCACACCGCGAAGTTGACCGAGAAGCCGATCCGCCTGATCGGCGACTCCGGCGAATACACCTGCGACGCGCTGATCATCGCCACCGGCGCCTCGGCGCAATACCTCGGCCTGCCGTCGGAAGAGGCCTTCCACGGCCGCGGCGTGTCGGGCTGCGCCACCTGCGACGGCTTCTTCTACCGCAACCAGAAGGTCTGCGTGGTCGGCGGCGGCAACACCGCGGTCGAGGAAGCGCTCTACCTCGCCAACATCGCCAGCCACGTCACCCTGATCCACCGCCGCGACACCTTCCGCGCCGAGAAGATCCTGATCGAGCACCTGATGGAGAAGGTCGAGTCGGGCAAGATCAGCCTGGAACTGAACGCCACGCTCGACGAGGTGCTCGGCGACGACAGCGGCGTGACCGGCGTGCGGGTGAAGTCGACGCAGGACGGCTCGACCAAGAACCTGGAGCTGACCGGCTGCTTCATCGCCATCGGCCACAAGCCCAACACCGACATCTTCGCCGGCCAGCTCGAGATGGAAAACGGCTACATCGTCACCCGCGGCGGCCGCGAAGGGAACGCGACGGCGACCAGCATCCCCGGCGTGTTCGCCTCGGGCGACGTGCAGGACCACGTCTACCGCCAGGCCATCACCAGCGCCGCGACCGGCTGCCAGGCCGCGCTCGATGCCGACAAGTACCTCGACACGCTGAAGTAAGCTTCCCGGCGCAGTCCGCAGACGAGGCCGCCCTGATGGGCGGCCTTGCCGCGTCCTGGATCACCCATCGCGTCATGCCGCGCCCCAAGACCCCGCTCGCCGACCAGCTCAAGCCGATCGCCCGCGCCCTGCGCGAGGAGCGTCGCCCGCCCGCGCCCAGGCCGCCGGCCGCGCCGCCGGTCGAGACCGAGGCGCTGCTGTTCCAGCGCGAGATGGCCGGCGTCGAGCCGCTGCGCCGGCCGCTGCCCTACCCGCATCCGCCGGCGCCGGTGTCGCCCTGGCCGCGCCAGCGCGCCGCCGACGAAGGCCGCGTGATGCACGACGCGATGACCGATTTCTGGCCGTGGGACGAGATCGAGAGCGGCGAGGAGCTGCTCTACCTGCGCGCCGGCCAGAAGCTCGACACGCTGAAGAAGCTGCGCCGCGGCCACTGGGTGGTGCAGGCCCAGCTCGACCTGCACGGCCTCGATACCGACGCGGCGCGCGCGGCGGTCGGCGCCTTCGTCCACGATTGCGTGCGCGGCGACAAGCGCTGCGTGCGCATCATCCACGGCAAGGGCTGGGCTCGAAGAACCGCGAGCCGGTGCTGAAGAACAAGCTGCGCAACTGGCTGGCTCAGCGCGACGAGGTGCTGGCGTTCTGCCAGGCGCCGCACGTCGACGGCGGCGGCGGTGCGGCCCTGGTGCTGCTGCGCGCGCCGAAGCGCTGACACCGCCCCGCGGCAAGGCTGCGTGTACGGCCCGACAGCTTGTGGACACGCCGCCCAACCCCGACAATGGCGCCCGCTCGCCAAGCCGGTTCCGGTTCCGGTTCCGGTTCCGTAGGAGCGGCTTCAGCCGCGAACGGTTCAGGCCGGCACGGACGTATTCGCGGCTGAAGCCGCGCCTACAAGACGACGCGGCTCTTGAACGCGCCACACGCAATCCAAGCGCAGACCCATCTGCGTACAGAACAAGACCAGGGAGAAACGCGGCCATGCTGCTCGCGCTGAGAATCGAAGTGGACAGCCTCGCCGCCACCCGCGAGGCGGTGCCGCGCCTGCTCGAGGCCCTGCAGCGCCACGAGGCCGGCGCCAGCTTCTACTTCAATTTCGGCCCCGACCGCGGCGCGCTGGCGCAAGGCCCGCTGTTCGAGATCGGCCGCGACAAGCGCCAGCGCAAGCTCAACCGCGCGCTGCTCGGCCCGCAGGGCTGGGCGCGCGGCTACGGCCGGCCGCTGCCGGCGCCGCGCGTCGGCGAGCAGGCCGCGGCGGCGATCCGGGCGGTCAGGGAGGCCGGTTTCGACACCGGCGTGCTGGCCTGGGACCGCGCCGGCTGGGTGCGCCGGATCGGCACCGCCGAACAGGCCTGGGTCGCCGCCGAGCTGGCCGCCGCCTGCGGCGCCCACGCCGAGCTGTGCGGCGAGCCGCCGCGCGCCACCGCTCTGCCCGGCTGGCGCCTCAATCGCGCCGCACTGCGGCAGCAGCAGCAGATGGGGCTCGAGTTCGGCAGCGATACGCGCGGCCGCCATCCGTTCTACCCGGTGGTCGACGGCGAACCGGTGCGCGTGCCGCAATTGCCGACCACGCTGCCCACGCTGGCCGAACTGATCGGCGACGGCCACGACGAAGCCGGCGCGGTGGCCGCCATCCTGGCCCGCAGCGAGCGCATCCCGCTGACCGGCCACGTTTTTACCGTGCAGGCGGCAGCCGACGGCGGCAAGCGCTTGCCGCTGCTGGAGCAGCTTCTTGCCGGCTGGCGCGGGCAGGGCCACGAGATCACCTCGCTGGCGCGGCTGTACAAGCTGCTCGACCGCGCCGCGCTGCCCTGGCACAGCGTGCTGCAGCAGCCCTCGCCGCTGTACGGCGGCACGCTGGCGGAACAGGGGCCGGCCTTTCCGGGCTGATCGGATGCGGCCGCAAGGCGCGCATCGCGATCCCCCGTCCTGCCCACTCGACGCCCGGCCGGATCGGCCCGGTGGCGGAATGGCGATGGCCCGCTTCTTGCTCCATGTCGGTCAATCCCCCAAGGAGCCCGACCATGACCGCCGCCCTCGCCCGCCAGGAATCGCTCGCCGCCTTCCTCACCCCGGCCCCGCAGCGCCTCTACAAGCGCCTGCCCGGCCCGTTGCCGCTCGGTTTCCCGGAAGCGTTCCGCGCCCGCCTGATCGCGCTGGCCGGCGATGCCGACGTCAGCGATACCACCTTCCAGCGCCTGTATTTCGATCTGATCCTGTGCCCGCAGCTGCACGCCGCCATGCGCCGCATGCATCCGGGCAGCGCCGGCGCGGCCGACCAGCCGGCCAGCGAGGCGATCTTCCTCGACCCGGCGTTCTCCTGGCGCCATCACCTGGACGACCGCCTCAACCAGCGCTGGCGCGAATGCCTGGTCCGCCATGGCGACGGCGCCTGGCTGGATGAATCGCTCGCCCTGCTGTCGAGCTTCCGCGTATTGGCCGAACACCTGGCTTGACGCGTTGCGCAGGCGCCCGGGAAACCCAGGCGCCAATCATTCGTGACTGCTCGACCGCATAGCTCGACCCTGATTCACTCCTACTCCCCCCGCCCTCGCCGCCCCGGGGTCCCCGCAAAGTCGAAGACTTTGTGGGTGGACCAGAGGGAGCCTCGCGACGCTCGACAGCACAATTTCATCGCTACAGCGGTAACCGGCGTGCTCTTCCAGACTCTCAAAATGCAAAGGCCCGTCCAATGGACGGGCCTTTCGTTTGGAAAATCTGCGCTCAGTGCAATACGCGCGGCACCGACAGCACGAATTCGGCGATCTCGGCCTCGAAGGCGGTGCCGTCCTCGGCCATGAACTGGTAGCTGCCGCGCATGGTGCCGACCGGCGTCGACAGCGCCACCCCGCTGGTATAGGAGAAACTGTCGCCGGGCTTGAGCTGCGGCTGCTCGCCGACCACGCCCTGGCCGCGCACTTCCTGCACGCTGCCGGCCGCCTCGGTGATGATCCAATGCCGGCTCAGCAATTGCGCCGGCACCGAGCCGCTGTTGAGGATGCCGATGTGGTAGGCGAACACGTAGCGGCCGGCCGCCTCGTCGGACTGGTCCTCGAGGTACTGCGGCTGCACCGTCACTGTGATGTCGTACTTGCGGGATTCGCCCATGTCGGTGGCCGGTGCTGGATTCGAAGGCGGCGATTACACGCCAATTCGGCGCGGGCCACAAGCCGGGTAAAATCGCGCCGTCGTCCATTCTTCCCCGATCGCGCCGCCATGAGCCAGCCCACCTACCGCATCGCCCCGTCCATCCTGTCTGCAAACTTTGCCAAGCTCGGCGAAGAAGTACAAAACGTGATCGCCGCCGGCGCCGACATCATCCATTTCGACGTGATGGACAACCACTACGTGCCGAACCTGACCATCGGCCCGCTGGTGTGCGAGGCGATCCGGCCCTGCACCGAGGCGCCGATCGACGTGCACCTGATGGTCAAGCCGGTCGACCGCATCATCCCCGACTTCGCCCGCGCCGGCGCCAACATCATCACCTTCCATCCCGAGGCCAGCGAGCACCTCGACCGCACGCTCGGCCTGATCCGCGATTCGGGCTGCAAGGCCGGCCTGGTGTTCAACCCGGCCACGCCGCTGCACTACATGGACTACGTGATGGACAAGCTCGACATGGTGCTGCTGATGTCGGTCAACCCCGGCTTCGGCGGCCAGAAGTTCATCCCCGGCACGCTCGACAAGCTGCGCGAGGCGCGCCGCCGCATCGACGCATACACCGCGCGCAGCGGCCGCGAGATCTGGCTGGAGATCGACGGCGGCGTGAAGGTCGACAACATCGCCGAGATCGCCGCCGCCGGCGCCGACACCTTCGTGGCCGGCTCGGCGATCTACAACACGCCCGACTACAAGGCGACCATCGACGCCATGAGGGCGGAGCTGGCGAAGGTCTGACAACGGTTCACCGTCCGCACCATCCGCGCAGGAGCGGTTTCAGCCGCGAATGTCGGTCGTTGCGCCGTCGCCTTCGCGGCGAAAGCCGCTCCTGCAAGGCGCTCAGCCAGCCGTGAACGGCGGGCCGCCATCCGGCGACTTCGAAAGGAAACCACCAATGCACTGCTACGTCGTCACCGGCGCCTCTCGCGGCCTGGGACTGGGCCTGGCCCGCGCCGTCGCCGCGCGCGGCGGCCAGCTGGTCGCGCTGGCGCGGCACGAATCGGCCGAGCTGGCCGCGCTCGGCGCGGGACTGCCCGGCTACCGCTTCGTCGCGCTCGACCTGGCCGACGGCGCCCGGGTGGCCGAGGTCGCCGAGGAGCTGTTCGGCTCGCTGGCCGCGCTCGACTGGGACGGCGCCTACCTGGTCAACAACGCCGGCGTGGTCGAGCCGGTAGCGCCCGCCGGCCGCTGCGACGACGCCGAACTGCAGCGCTGCATCGCCGTCGACCTCGCGGCGGCGATGCAATTGTGCAACGCCTTCGTGCGCCATTTCGAAGCGCGCCGCGGCGACCGCCGCATCGTCAACGTCAGCTCCGGCGCCGGCCGCAATCCCTATCCGGGCTGGAGCGCCTACTGCGCCGCCAAGGCCGGGCTCGACATGTACAGCCGCTGCGTCGGCCTCGAGCAGGCGGCACGGCCGGACGGCATCCGCATCGCCGCGATCGCGCCCGGCATCGTCGACACCGGCATGCAGGCCGACATCCGCCGCCACGGCGCCGACGACTTTCCGCTGGTCGACCGCGTCAAGGCCTACCACGCCGACGGCGCGCTGAGCGACCCGGACGACTGCGGCGCGCGCCTGCTGGCCGCGCTGCACGGCGACCGGATCGGCTTCGGCGAACTGCTGGACCTGCGCGAGCTCGGTTGAGCGCGCGCCGGGGTACGCCGTCCCCGCCGGCGATCGGCCGCGACGCAGGCTCGTCCTTCCGCCCGTCCTTTCGTCCAACTATAACGATGGGGGCTGCCCAACGCAGGCCGCCTTGCGACCGACAAGAATCGACGACAAAAGGGTGAGATATGCCGGATCAGAAACAGGCGGGCGCCACCGCGTCCGAGGATCAGCATGCTGTCGACGTGGCCGAGATGATGGTCCGCTACCTCGAGAGCATTGGCATCGAATACGTGTTCGGGATACCCGGGGGCGCGGTCGAACCGCTCTACAACGCCCTGGCGCGCAGCGAGCGGCGCGGCGGCCTGCGCCACATCCTGGCGCGGCACGAGACCGGCGCGGCCTACATGGCCGACGGCTATGCGCGCGAGACCGGCAAGATCGGCGTCTGCCTCGCCACCTCGGGGCCGGGCGCCACCAACCTGATCACCGGCATCGCCTGCGCCTTCGACAACGGCGTGCCGATCCTGGCCATCACCGGCCAGCCCTCGCTACCCTCGTTCGGCAAGCGCGCGCTGCAGGAATCGGCCTGCACCGGCATCAACACGCTCGGCATGTTCCGCCACTGCACGCGCTACAACTCGCTGGTGTCGCACCGCGACCAGGCCGAGCAGAAGCTCGCCAACGCGCTGATGAAGGCGCGCCAGGCCAACGGCCCGGTGCACCTGACCTTCCCGGTCGACATCCTGCGCGCCCAGCTCAAGTCGCCCGAGCGCGCCTTCGACCTCAACAAGCTCTTGTACAAGCCCTCGCTGGTCGACGAGGCGGCGCTGCGCAAGCTGGCCGAGGCGATCCGCGGCGCGCACCGCATGGTGTTCGTGATCGGCGCCAGCTGCGGCGAGGCGATCGATCCGATCCTCGAACTGGCCGAGCTGACCGACTCGATCTTCCTCACCGCGCCTGACGGCAAGGGCCTGGTCAATCCGCGCCACCCGCTCTACCGCGGCGTGTTCGGCTTCGCCGGCCACTACACCGCCAACGCGGCGCTGCTCGACGACCCCGACCTGACGCTGGCCTTCGGCACCAGCCTCGGCGAATGGGCCAGCGCGGCCTGGTGCGAGACGGTGCTGAACGACCGGCTGATCCACATCGATTCGTCCGAGGAACACCTGCTGCGCTCGCCGATGGCCAAGCTGCACGTGCGCGGCCGCATCAGCACGGTGTGCGAGCGGCTGCTCGAGGCGCTGCGCAGCGGCCCCAGCCCTTACGTCCAGCGCGACATCGGCGCCAGCGGCCATATCCAGAGCCAGCGGCTGCGCGAGCCGGACAAGTGCAGCGACGACAGCGTGCCGATCAAGCCGCAACGGCTGATGCGCCTGCTGTCCGAACGGCTGCCGCCCAATGTGCGGGTGTTCGCCGACACCGGCAACAGCACCTCGTGGGCGGTGCACTACCTCGAAGTGCACGACCGCCGCATGCGCCACGGCAACGGCAGCCCGCCGGTCGCTGCCGACGGCCAGCGCCGCCACGGCGGGCCGGGCTGGCTGCAGAGCACCATGGACTTCGCCGCGATGGGCTGGGCGATCGGCGCCGCGATCGGCGCGGCGGCCGGCAACCGGCGCTGCCCGGCGGTCTGCATCACCGGCGACGGCAGCTACCTGATGAACGGCCAGGAGATCTCGGTCGCCGCGGCCGAGGGACTCAACGTGCTGTTCGTCATCCTCAACGACGGCGGCCTGGGCATGGTCAAGCACGGCCAGCGGCTGTCGGGCGCCGAATCGATCGGCCATGCGATCCCGCTCGTCGACTACCGGCTGCAGGCTGAATCGTTCGGCGTGCCGGGCTACGTGATCCGCTCGGCGGCCGACCTCGAGGCGCTCGACATCGGCGCGCTGCTGCGCCGCGGCGGGCCGAGCCTGCTCGACGTGCGCATCGACCCCGACGAGGTGCCGCCGATGAACGTGCGCATCAAGACTCTGAAAGGAACCGCCTAGGCCATGACGACCGAAGACCGGGATCTCATCCACAGCAAGATCTGGCTGGAAGAAGCGCAAGCGGACAACCCCTTTCGTGCCGAAGCGAGCTACTGCCGCGGCTACGACGTATACGGCGCACTGCTGGGCCAGGCCAGTTACATCGAGTATCTGTACCTGCTGTTCCGCGGCGAGCGGCCCGATACGCGCCAGGCACGGCTGCTCGAAACGCTGGCGATCGCGCTGGCCAACCCCGGCCCGCGCGACCCGTCGGTCCATGCGGCCATGTGCGCCGGCGTCGGCGGCTCGCCGGCTGCGGCGGCGCTGATGGCCGCGCTGGCGGCCGGAGCCGGAAGCTACGGCGGCGCGCGCGAGGTACGGCTGGCGGTCGAGGGCTGGCAAACGGCCGGCACCGACCTCGCGGCCTGGACACCGCTGCTGACCAAGCCGGCGCCGCCCGAACGCGCACAGGTCTGGCCCGACATGGAACACCCGCCGGGCTTCGACCCCTATGGCACGCGCTGCGCCGGCCCGGTGCTGCAGACGCTGGCCCGCCTGGCCGAACTGACGCCGGACGGCCGCGCCGCCTGGCTGGCCGCCGAGCGTGAGGGCCTGGAGCGGGCGGCCGGCCTGCCGCTGGCGCTGACCGGCGCGGCCGCGGCCGGCTTCGCCGACCTCGGCTGCACGCCGGCCGAGGCCGAGATGCTGACCCTGCTGCTGCGCCTGCCCGGCGCCGCCGCCCATACGCTCGAACAGGCCGAGGTCGGCTACCGCCGCTTCCCCTTCTTCACCATCGAGCTCGAAAACGATCCCCAGGCCAAGGAGCGCGCAGCATGAGCGGACCGGCAACCCTCGCCCAGCACAACGGCCCGTTCCGCACCCAGGCCGGCGCCTGCTTCCCCGGCGACCGCGCGGTGTTCCGCGGCCACGACCTGCACGCCGACCTGCGCGACATCGACTGGATGGAGCTCTACCTGTTCGGCATCACCGGCCGCCGCATCGAGCCGCGCCAGCGCGAAGTGCTGCACGTGCTGTGGACCTGCACCAGCTACCCCGACGCGCGGCTGTGGAACAACCGCGTCGCCGCGCTGGTCGGCGCCGGCCGCGGCACCGGCGCGATGGCGATCGGCGCCGCCATCGCGGTGTCGGAAGCCGCGATCTACGGCTGGCAGCCCGAATTCACCGCCGCCGACTTCCTCCATCGCGCCCGCCGGCGCGTCGATGCCGGCGAGACGCTGGAAGCGGTGGTGAAGGAAGAACTGGCGCGCCACCGCCTGCTGCTGGGCTATGGCCGGCCGGTGGCCACGCTCGAGGTCGACGAGCGCATCACCGTGGTGGTCGAGCTGCTGGAGAAGCTCGGCCTCGGCGTCGGCCCGCACCTGGCGCTGGCCTTCGAGGTCGAGCGCACGCTGCTGGCGCTCGGCCGCCGGCTGCCGATCAACTACGCGGCGGCGATCGCGGCCGTCTCGCTCGACCTCGGGCTGTCGCCGCGCGAGTGCTACCTGTTCTTCCTGCCGTCGTTCATGGCCGGCATGCCGCCCTGCTACCAGGAGGCGGCGGCCAAGCCCGAAGGCGCGACCTTCGCGCTGCGCTGCGCCCAGATCGACTACACCGGCCCGGCCAAGCGCGACTGGGATGCCGGCCCCGCCTGATCGCGCTCAACCCCAGCCCGCGGAATCCATAGCCATGAGGTCCACCATGCCCAGGACAACCCTCAAGCGCCTGCCCGTCCTGCTGTTCCTGCTCGGCGGCAGCTGGGCGCTGGCCGCCAGCGGCGAGGAGGAAGACCTCGAGCTGGTCTACGGCGACAAGTCCTTCGTCTCGATCGCCACCGGCTCGAACATCGCCGTGTCGCGCGCGCCGGCGGTCGCCACCGTGATCACCGCCGAGGAGATCGCCAGCGGCGGCTTCGCCAATCTCGACGACGTGCTCGAAACCGTGCCCGGCATGCACGTCGGCCGAAACGAGCTCTCCTACGAAGCGCTCTACATCGTGCGCGGCATCATCTCCAAGCGGAACCCGGAGGTACTGATGCTGCTGAACGGCCAGCCGATGACCAGCCCCTTCGTCGGCAACCGCGGCGACTTCTGGCAAGGCATGCCGCTGGAGCACGTCGCCCGCATCGAGGTGATCCGCGGCCCCGGCTCGGCGCTGTACGGCGCCGACGCCTATTCGGGCGTGATCAACATCATCACCAAGGACGCCAAGCAGATCGACGGCAACCACGTCGGCACCCGGCTCGGCTCGTTCGGCAGCCGCGCCGGCTGGTTCCAGCACGGCGGCAAGTGGGGCGACGTCGACGTGGCGGCCTACCTCAACGTCGAGCGCACCGACGGCTCCGACGCGCGCGTCGAGGCCGACGGCCAGACCTTCCTCGATGGCCTGTTCGGCAGCCATGCCTCGCATGCGCCGGGGCCGGTGAACCGCGACTTCCGCGCGCTCGACGCCCACCTGGAGCTGGCCTGGAACGGCTGGCGCCTGCGCACCGCCCACCTGCGCCGCGACGACATCGGCAGCGGCGCCGGCATCGGCGCGGCGCTCGATCCGGACGGCAGCACCGATACCCGCACCACGCTGGCCAACCTCGGCTACCAGACCCGGCTGGCCGACTGGGAGCTGTCGACCCAGGCCGACTATTACGGCCGCAGCGCGGTATCGCGGCTCAAGGTCTATCCGAACGGCGCCTTCGGCGGCGCCTATCCGGACGGCTTCATCGGCAATCCGTCCAAGTGGGAACGCCGCCATGCGCTGTCCGGCACCGCGGTCTACTCGGGCTGGCAGGATCACCGGCTGCGTTTCGGCGTCGGCGTCGAGCGCACCGAGATCTACAAGACCGCCGAGAGCAAGAACTTCGAATTCGTCGGCGGCGTCCCGGTCCCGACCGGCGGCGTGGTCGACGTCAGCGGCACCGACAAGGTCTACCTCAAGCCGCACGTGCGGCGGCTCGACTACGTCTACCTGCAGGACGAGTGGAGCATGGCCAAGGACTGGACGCTGACCGCCGGCATCCGCCACGACCGCTACTCGGACTTCGGCAACACCACCAATCCGCGGCTGGCGCTGGTGTGGGAGGCCGCCTACAACGTCACCGCCAAGCTCCTGTACGGCCAGGCCTTCCGCGCGCCGTCCTTCGTCGAGCAGTACATCATCAACAACCCGGTCACCCAGGGGAATCCGAACGCCAAGCCCGAGAAGATCTCGACCGGCGAATTCGTGCTGAACTGGCAGCCGCAGACCAATCTGCAGTTCGGCCTCAACGTGTTCCGCTACCAGCGCAGCGACATCCTGCGCTACGTGCCGGTGGCGGTCGGCAACATGGCCGAGAACACCGGCGGCGCCAGCGGCCGCGGCTTCGAGCTCGAAGCCGCCTGGGAGCCGAGCCGGGCGGTGCGGTTGTCGGCCAACTTCGCCCACCAGCGCTCGGTCGACGACACCGACGGCCGCGACGCCGGCATCGCACCGCACAACCACGCCTATGCGCGCGCCGACTGGCGCTTCGACAGCGAATGGTCGCTCAGCGGCCAGTTCAACTGGGTGGCCGGCCGCCACCGCGAGGCGGCCGACGTGCGCACCGAACCGGTGCCCGACTACCACACCGTCGACGCCACGCTGCGGCGCGGCCTGGCCTCGAGCCAGTGGGAGGTCTCGCTGACCGCGCGCAACCTGTTCGACGCCGATGCGCGCGAACCGAGCTTCGCGCCGGGCACCGACCTGCCGCAGGACATCCCGCTCGCCGGCCGTTCCTGGCTGCTGCAAGCCCGTTACCAGTTTTAAAGGAGAAGACATGCACGACCTCGTAGGCAAGAAGGCGCTGATCACCGGCGGCAACAGCGGCATCGGCCTCGCCACCGCCCGGCGCTTCATCGAGGCCGGCGCCGACGTCGCCATCAGCGGCCGCGACCCGGTCACGCTAGCGGAGGCGCGCGCCACGCTGGAGGCGCTTGAGCCGGTGCAGGCCGGCCGCTGCAAGGTGCTGGCGCTGCGGAGCGATGCCGCCGACCTCGGCGCCATCGACGGCCTGATCGCCGAGGTGGCCGGCGCCTTCGGCCGCATCGACGTGCTGTTCGTCAACGCCGGCATCGCCCAGGCGGCGCCGGTCGAGGCGGTCAGCGAGGCGCAGTTCGACGCCATGGTGTCGATCAATCTCAAGGGCGTGTTCTTCACCGTGCAGAAGGCGCTGCCGCACATGGGCGAAGGCGGCTCGATCATCGTCACCACCTCGATCACCAACCGCATGGGTTCGCCCAACTTCAGCATCTACGGCGCCTGCAAGGCGGCCCAGCGCTCGCTGGTGCAGTCGCTGGGCCTGGAACTGATCGCGCGCGGCATCCGCATCAACGCGATCTGCCCGGGGCCGATCGACACTCCGATCTACGGCCGCTTCGGCCTGCCCGGCGAGATGGAGCCCGGCATCCGCGCCGAGATCAGCCGCAAGTCGCCGATCAAGCGCTTCGGCACGCCCGACGAAGTGGCGAAGGTGGCGCTGTTCCTGGCCTCGGACGCTGCGGCCTATGTGGTCGGCGAGGAGATCGTGGTCGACGGGGGGATGAGCCTGCTGTGATCCTTGGGGTTCGATCTGGCTATGGATGTCGAATCGGCCTGCAGCACCCGCGCCCGGCAAAGCCGGGCGTTTGCGGACCGTGAATGCTCGGGCAGCGGATCATCCCTGATTCACCCCGACTCCCCCGCCCTCGCCGCCGCGAGGGAGCCTCGCTGACGCTCGTTCGTGACAACAAATGCGCTGAAGTTGATGGCTATTACCGTGCCGGTGCTTGAACCATCTAGGCGGATAACCGCATGGATGCCGGTGCATCAGCGCTTCGTCCATGGGAACTGCTGACGCTCGACATTACCGATAACGGGTCTTTGGGCGGCGATCCCTTCTCCCGCGCGCGGGAGAAGGTGGCCCGCAAGGCCGGATGAGGGTTGGCGGATTGAAAAGCTACCCTATGCGTCAAGGCCGAGCGAACCGCAGTCCGGCGTCGACGCCCGCAGCCGATTGCACGCGGCGTTCAGCCTCATCCCACAGCAAAAAACCGGCCGCAAGCGGTGAATCGGCGTCCCGCTCCGAGATCCAGGGGCGCGATCGGTGCGATCGGCGCCGACGCGGCTTCAGGCGGCGCCCGGCGCCGGATCGGCCGGCGTTACCCACCTGGGCGAAGGCCGCTATTTCGCGCGGCCCGGAAGCATCCTATATTCGAGGCTGGCAGCCGCGCGGCGCGGCGACCAGGGAGGACGCGAGCGCAGCGCCATGGCGCGTCGCGAACGGCGGCAAGACAGACAAACGAATAATCCAGGACCACTGGCAGCGTGTTTCAAACCCTTCTTTCCCGCCGGCAGCCGGGCGGGCGGCACAACGGGCTCGGATGCCTCGCGGCCTGCCTCTGCGCGATCGCGCTGCTGGCCGGCCTGCCGGCCAGGCCGCCGGGCGCCTGGCCGGGCGGCCCACCCTGGCCATCCTGTACGACCGCGCCGACGAATACGCGCCCAACGCCTTCCAGCAGGTGCTCGACGGCATCCGCACCCATCCCGACATCGCCGTGTTCCGCGTCGCCCTGAACGATCCGCCGTCCGGCTCCCTGGCCGTGGCCGCCGCCGCGGCGCCGCAGCAGGGCGGCTTCATCAAGCTGGCCGCCTACACCGGCGGCAATATCGCGGTGCTCTATCCCGATATCGGCGAGCCCTATCGCAGCGTGTTCTCCAAGATCATCGAAGGCATCGAGGACAAGGCCAAGGTCCGCGTCGCCAGCTACCCGATCGGCGGCGGCACCCGGCCCGAAGAGCTGGCCGGCGAACTCAGGCGGCAGAACGTGCGGGTGGTGATCGCGCTCGGCCGCAACGGCCTCAAGGCCGCCTCCTCGCTCGAGCGCGGCAGCGTCGCGATCGTCGCCGGCGGCGTGCTCACCGTGCCCGAGAGCGAAATGCGCGGCATGGCGGTGTACAGCCTGGCGCCCGATCCGGAATTGCTGTTCGCGCGGCTCAAGGTGCTGGTGCCGCAGGTGCGGCGCGTCTACGTGGTGTACGACCCGCGCCAGAACGCCTGGCTGCTGCAGCTGGCGCGCGCCGCCGCCCGCAGCCAGGGACTGGAGCTGGTGCCGCGCGAGGCGCAGGACCTGCGCGCCGCGATGCAGCAGTACCAGGCGCTGCTGGCCGGCCTCGACCCGCGCAGCGACGCGCTGTGGCTGCCGCAGGACAGCACCACGGTGGAGGAATCCGCAGTGCTGCCGCTGGTGCTGCAGGAAGCCTGGAACCGCAACATCGCGGTGTTCTCGTCGAGCCTGGGCCACGTCAAGCGCGGCATCCTGTTCTCGCTCTACCCCAACAACCTGGAACTCGGCCGCAACCTGGCCAGCTCGGCGCTCGGCCGGCTGGCCAGCAATGCCGACGCCGACGGCGGCATGGTGCCGCTGAAGGACGTCCTGATCGCGGTCAACCTGCGCACCGCCGGCCATCTCGGCCTCAACATCGGCGCGTCGCAGCGATTCGACTTAGTGTTCCCCGAGCCTTGAGAGCTTGAAATGGATCGTGGGCACCCGAACGATAGAGCAACACCCGGCAATCCCCGCAAGGGGAAGGCCGGAGTTGCGAGCGCGGAATCCGGGCGGCAACTCCGCTCAGCCGGGCGCTCACGGCTGGAGCGTGCTCCGATTCCGGCTCGGCCTGTTCATTCCCACTCCCCCGCCCTCGCCGCCCCGGGGTCCCCGCTGGCGCCCCCGCAAAGTCGGAGACTTTGCGGGGTGGAGCAGAGGGAGCCTCGCTTCGCTCGATTACCCTCAAACCCATGCTTGCATTATTAACAGGCGCTAGATGAAGCTGCTCGACCGCTTCCTGCACGAAGCCTCCTTCCGCCGCCAGCTCACCGTGGCCGTCACCGCCGGCGTGCTGCTGCTGGCCCTGCTCGCCTCGCTGGCCAGCTCCTGGCAGGGCAGCCGGCAGATCCGCCAGGTGCTGCTGGCCCAGGGCCAGCGCGTGGCCGACAGCCTGGCGCGGCAAAGCAAGCTGGCGCTGCTGTACGACTCGGCCGAGAACGCCGACAACGCGGTGCGCGGCACGCTGGCCTTCCCCGACGTGATCCGGGTCGAACTGCACCACGCCGACGGCCGCATGCTGCTGGCCCGCGACAAGAAGGAGGCGCCGGCGGCCGACGACGCCGCCGCGCCCGTCAAGGCGGCGACCATCGCGGCAGCGCGGCTCGAGGCCGAGACCGACGCCGACTGGCGCTTCGTCGCGCCGGTGCTGGGCAAGGAGGCCGACGCCTCGCCGTTCGCCGTCGACGAGCCGCGCAGCGAGCGCATCGGCTACGTGCGGGTGGTGCAGAGCAAGGCCACGCTGCAGCGCATGATGGCCGAGGTGTTCGTGGTCAACTTCGGTACCGCCTTCCTGGCCGCCTTCGCGCTGCTGTTCCTGATCCGCCTGCTCACCCGCCGGCTGACCCGGCCGCTGGCGCAACTGGCCGAGCGCATGGCCGAGGCCGAGCGCGGCGAGCTCGACGTGCGCGCCGGCACCGACGGCCCGCGCGACATCGCCGACATGGCGCAGGCCTTCAACAGCATGATCGCGGTGCTGGAGGCGCGCGAGCAGGAGCTGCGCGAGGCGCGCGACGAGGCGGTGCGCTTCGCCCGGCTCAAGGCCGAGTTCGCCGCCACCGTCAGCCACGAGGTGCGCACGCCGCTCAATGGCGTGATCGGCACGCTCGACATCCTGATGGCCACCCAGCTGCCGGCCAAGCAGCGCCATTTCGTCGAGCTGGCCTGGGATTCGGCCCAGTACCTGCTGGACCTGGTCAACAACATCCTCGACTTCTCGCGGCTCGAAGCGGGCCGGCTCGAACTCGAGCACACCGATTTCAGCCCGGCCGACCTGATCGAGGACGTGATCGGCATGCTGGCGCCGCAGGCCCACCAGAAGGGCCTCGAACTCGGTTACCTGCTGGCGCCCGCGGTGCCGGCGCGGCTGCGCGGCGACCCCGGCCGCATCCGCCAGGTGCTGACCAATCTGGTCGGCAATGCGATCAAGTTCACCGAGCGCGGCGAGATCGTGGTCAACGGCGACGCCGAGGCCGGCGCCGACGGCGGCTGCCGGCTGCAGCTCGAGGTGGTCGACAGCGGCATCGGCATCGCGCCGGAAGCGCAGGCGCGCATCTTCGAATCGTTCTCGCAGGCCGATACCTCGACCACCCGCCGCTTCGGCGGCTCGGGCCTGGGCTTGGCGATTTGCAAGCAACTGGTGGCGCTGATGGGCGGCCGGATCGGCGTCGACAGCGTGCCGGGCGAAGGCAGCCGCTTCTGGTTCGAACTGCCGCTGGCGCCGGCCAGCGAACCGTGCGCCATACCGGCGCTGCAGCCGGGCTGGCAGGGCCGCGGCGTGCTGCTGGTCGACGAGAGCGCGGTGGTGCGCCATTTCCTCGAACAGTCGCTGGCGGCCTGGGGCTTCCGCTGCCTGTCGGCGCAGGACGCCGACGACGCGCTGCGCACGCTGGCCGACGCGGCCGCGGCCGGCACGCCGTGCGAGCTGGTGATCTTCGACACGCTGTTCGCCAGCGCCGCCGGCGGTAATCTGCCGGGCCGCATCCGCGCCACGCCGGCGCTCGAGGGCACCCGGTTGATCGCGATGAACCGCTTCGGCGCCGGCAGCCCGCCGGGCGAAGTCGCCGACGCGGTGCTGAGCAAGCCGCTGCGGCTGGAGAAGTTGCTCGAATGCATCGCCGAGCTCGACCAGCAGCAGGCGCCGGCGCGCAGCGCCGAGCCGGCCGGCGCCAGCCGCTGCCGCATCCTGGTGGCCGAGGACAACCGCACCAACCAGGCGATCGCCGAGAGCATGCTGGCCATGCTCGGCTGCCAGGCCGAACTGGTGGCCGACGGCCACGAGGCGCTGCGCGCCTTCAAGCGCCAGGCCTTCGACCTGGTGCTGATGGACTGCAACATGCCGCACATGGACGGCTACCAGGCCACCGCGGCGATCCGCGCGATCGAGACGGAGAGCGGCGGCCGGGTGCCGATCGTGGCGATGACCGCCAACATCCAGCAGGCCGATGTCGAGAAATGCCTGGCGGCCGGCATGGACGACCACCTGGCCAAGCCGCTGACGCTGGGCAGCCTGGGCAGCAAGATCGAGCGCTGGGCGCGGCTGCCGATCGCGCATCGCGACGAGGAAGCCGCCGTCGCAGCCACCGCCGGCAACGGCAGCGAGCCGCTCGACCAGGCGGTGTTCGCCAAGCTGCGCGAGGCGCTCGGCGACAGCATCGCGCTGGCGATCCAGCCCTATCTCGAGGACATGCCGGTCTACCTCGAAACGCTCGAGCAGGCCGCCGCCGGCCACGACGCCGCCCGGCTGCGCCAGGCTGCGCATGCGGTCAAGGGCGCCAGCGGCAACCTCGGCGCCGGCCTGGTGGCGAACCTCGCGCGCGAGATCGAGACGCTGGCCGAGGTCGGCCAGACCGGCCATGCCCAATCGCTGCTGAGCCAGCTCCACGCCGAGTACGCGCTGGTCAAGCAGGCGCTGCTGGACGAGCTGAAGACCCACGGCGGCGAGGCCTGCGAGGCCAACGGCGACGGCGGCCTGGTACTGGTGGTCGACGACGACCGCAGCACCCGCTCGGCGCTGCGCCACGCGCTCGAGCGCGGCGGCTTCCAGGTGGCCGAGGCGGCCGACGGCGAGCAGGCGCTGGCCTCGCTGGCGACGGTGCGGCCCGACGTGATCCTGATGGACGGCCTGATGCCGGTGCTCGACGGCTTCAGCGCCTGCGCGCGGCTGCAGGAGATCCCGAGCATCGCGACATCCCGGTGCTGATGATCACCGCGCTCGACGACAACGGCTCGATCGAGCGCGCCTTCGCCGTCGGCGCCAGCGACTACATCACCAAGCCGATCCACCTCGCGGTGGTGCAGCGGCGCGTGCGCCGGGTGATCGAGGCGACCCGCACCGCGCGCCACGTGCGCCACCTGGCCTACCACGACACCATCACCGACCTGCCCAACCGGGCGCAATTCTCCGAGCAGCTCAAGCAGGCGATCGAACGCGCCGAGCAGCACGATCATGCGCTGGCGCTGCTGTTCCTCGACCTCGACCGCTTCAAGTTCGTCAACGACACGCTGGGCCACGAGATCGGCGACCGCCTGCTCAAGCTGGTGGCGCAGCGCGTGCGCCACTGCGTGCGCAGCAGCGACTGCGTGGCGCGGCTCGGCGGCGACGAGTTCACCGTGCTGCTCGACGAGCTGCCCGATCCGTCGGCCGCCGCCAACGTCGCGCAGAAGATCGAGCGCGCGCTGGCCACCCCGTTCGAGATCGACGGCCACGACATCTTCATCTCCACCAGCATCGGCATCTCGCTGTTCCCGGTCGACGGCAACAACGCCAGCACGCTCCTGCGCCACGCCGACACCGCGATGTACCGCGCCAAGCGCGCCAATGCCGGCTTCCAGTTCTACGAGGTCGGCATGGATGCCAGCGTGTCCGAGCACCTGCGGCTGGAAAGCGCCTTGCGGCGCGCGCTCGAGCGCGACGAGCTGATGGTCTATTACCAGCCCGAGGCCGAGACGGTCAGCGGCAAGCTGGTCGGCATGGAGGCGTTGCTGCGCTGGAAGCACCCGGTGCGCGGCATGGTGTCGCCGGCCGAGTTCATCCCGATCGCCGAGGAGACCGGCCTGATCGTGCCGATCGGCGAATGGGTGCTGCGCACTGCCTGTGCCCAGGCCGCGGCCTGGCGCAACGCCGGCGGGCCGGACCTGCAGGTGGCGGTCAACCTGTCGGGCGTGCAGCTCGGCCAGTCCGATTTCGTCGAGCTGGTCGGCCGGGTACTGGCCGAGACCGGCCTGCCCGGCCCGCTCTTGACGCTGGAGATCACCGAGAGCGTGCTGATGGAGCATGCCCACGACGCGGTGTCGGCGCTGCACCAGCTCAAGGCGCTCGGCGTCAACCTGGCGATCGACGACTTCGGCACCGGCTATTCCTCGCTGAGCTATCTCAAGCGCTTCCCGGTCGACGTGCTGAAGATCGACTACTCCTTCATCCGCGACGTCATCAACGACCCGGACGACGCCGCCATCGTCAGCGGCATCGTGGCGCTGGCGCACAGCCTGCGGCTCGAGGTGGTGGCCGAGGGCGTCGAGACGCCGGCCCAGCGCGACTTCCTGAGCCAGCTCGGCTGCAGCTACATGCAGGGCTACTACCTGGCCGAACCGCTGCCGGCGGCGAGCTTCGAGCAGCGCATGCTGACGCGGTATCTGCCGCGGGCGGAGCGGATCGATGCGCCGTCGCAGTCACAGGCGCGTTGATCCAGCCCCTTTCACCGCAGAGGATGCCGAGGACGCGGAGGTAAATCGACACGGAGGCATTTTTCCTCCGCCTCCTCGGCGTCCTCTGCGGTAAAACACGATTTTCGTTCCCCTCCCCCGCCATGCCCATCCGCGCCATCGCCCTCGATCTCGACGGCACCCTGCTCGACACCATCGCCGACCTCGCCGCCGCCGCCAACGCCATGCGCGGCGACTTCGACCTGCCGCCGCTGCAGCAGGCGCGGCTGGAGAGCTTCGTCGGCGGCGGCATGCAGCAACTGGTGCATCGCGCGCTGACCGACGACCGCGACGGCCGCGCCCATCCCGAGCTGCACGCAGCCGGCATCGAGGCCTTCTGCCGCCATTACGACCGGCTGCTGGTGGTCGCCAGCCGGCCCTATCCGGGCGTGATCGAAGGATTGGAGGCCTTCGGGCGCATGGGGCTGAAGCTCGCGGTCATCACCAACAAGCCGGTCCGCTTCACCGTGCCGCTGCTGGAACGGACCGGCCTGGCCGGCCATTTCGAACTGGTGCTCGGCGGCGACAGCCTGGCCGAGAAGAAACCGCACCCGCAGCCGCTGCTGCACGCCTGCGAACGCTTCGGCATCGCCCCCGCCGAGCTGCTGATGATCGGCGATTCGCATTTCGACCGCGACGCCGCGGACGCCGCCGGCTCGCCCTGCCTGCTCCTGCGCTACGGCTACGAAGACATCGCGGAACTGGCTTGCGCAGGCCATCTCGACAGCCTTGTCGAGGCCGTCGAATTCGTGAAGAATGCCGGCTCCATCCAAGTAATCCAGCTACATTCCCCCTCGACATGACGACTTCCAAAGAGCACACCGGGCTGACCTGGCGATGGCGCTGACCGCGTCCTTCGTCCGTCTTATCTTCAACCCTCGCTCTTGAGAGTCGCATCATGACCGAACTCGAATTCGACGCCCTTGCGCGTCAAGGCTACAACCGCATCCCCGTCGTCCAGCAAGGTCTCGCCGACCTCTACACGCCGCTGGCGGTCTATCTGCGGCTGGCCGACGCGCCCTACTCCTACCTGCTCGAATCGGTGGTCGGCGGCGAACGCTTCGGCCGCTACAGCTTCATCGGCCTGCCGGCCCGCACCGTGCTCACCGTGCGCGGCAACCGCACCGAGGTGACCAGCAACGGCCAGGTGGTCGAGCAGCACGAGGGCGATCCGCTGGCCTTCATCGCCGAATACGAAAGCCGCTTCAAGGTGCCGACGCTGCCCGACCTGCCGCGCTTCGCCGGCGGCCTGGTCGGCTACTTCGGCTACGACACCATCCGGCTGATCGAGAAGAAATTGGCGGCCTGCGACAAGCCCGACCCGATCGGCGCGCCCGACATCCAGCTCCTCCTGAGCGAAGAGATCGCCATCTTCGACAACCTCAGCGGCAAGCTCTACCTGGTGGTCTACGCCGATCCGAGCGAGCCGCACGCCTTCGCCCGCGCCCACAGCCGGCTGCACGAGCTGCGCATGCAGCTGCGCGAGCCGGCCCGGCTGCCGCGCACCGAGCCGACGCCGCTGACCACCGCCAAGTCCGAATTCGGCGAAGCCAACTTCAAGGCCGCGGTCGACAAGGCCAAGCAGTACATCCTCGACGGCGACATCATGCAGGTGGTGCTGAGCCAGCGCATGAGCATGCGTTTCGAACAGCCGCCGCTGACGCTGTACCGCGCGCTGCGCTCGCTCAACCCCTCGCCCTACATGTTCTATTACCAGCTCGGCGATACCCACATCGTCGGCGCCTCGCCCGAGATCCTGGTGCGCCACGAGGGCGGCACGGTGACCGTGCGGCCGATCGCCGGCACCCGGCCGCGCGGCAAGACGCGCGACGAAGACCTGGCGCTGGAGGAAGAACTGCTGGCCGACCCGAAGGAGATCGCCGAGCACGTGATGCTGATGGACCTGGGCCGCAACGACATCGGCCGGGTCGCCCAGATCGGCTCGGTCAAGGTCACCGACAACCGCGTGGTCGAGCGCTACTCGCACGTGATGCACATCGTCTCGAGCGTCGAGGCCAAGCTGCGCGGCGGCGTCAGCAACCTCGACATCCTGCGCGCCACCTTCCCGGCCGGCACCGTCTCGGGCGCGCCCAAGGTGCGGGCGATGCAGATCATCGACGAGCTCGAACCGACCAAGCGCGGCATCTACTCGGGCGCGGTCGGCTACCTCGGCTTCAACGGCGACATGGACGTGGCGATCGCGCTGCGCACCGCGGTGATCCGCGACAAGACGCTGTACGTGCAGGCCGGCGCCGGCATCGTGGCCGACTCGGTGCCGCAGTCGGAATGGCAGGAAACCCAGAACAAGGCGCGCGCCGTGCTGCGCGCGGCCGAGCTGGCGCAGCGCGGACTCGATAGCTGACCGCAACCGGACCGCAGCAAAGCTTTACCGCGGAGGACGCCGAGGACGCGGAGGCAAATCGCCATCAGTTCCGGCTTCCCTCGGCGTCCTCGGCGGTGAAACGACGCCGCAATCCCCTCTCCCAAACCTATTCAGAACCGGCCAGCCAGCGGTAGGGGGCAATACATGCCCACTCTCACCGGCTAGCGCTTCACCTTGCAGCCGCGCAGCGCCTGTTCGCCCAGGTCGAGCTGGGCTTCGTCGCCCTTGCTCGCGAAGCGCACCCCGGCGCCCTCGTAGGCCACGCCCGAAGCCGACTGCACGCGCGCGGCGCGGAAATAGCGGCTGTCGAATTCGACCGCGGCGTCGTCGCCCGGCAGGTCGACCAGGCCGAAGCGCAGGCCGCCGTCGCACTCGTAGCGGCTGGACTTCAGCGGCGCCAGCCGCATCGCGCCGCCGCCGGGCAGGCCCAGCGCCAGCATGCCGCCGTCGAGCCGGGCCGATTCGGCGCGGTCGAGGTCGGCGGCGAAGCGGGCGCCCTGGCCGCCCGGCGGGCAGGCCATGCGGGTCAGCGCCGCCGGACTCACCTCGAGCTTGCCGCTGTCGTACTTGTAGCGCGCGCTGCCGCGGTTGCAGTCGGCGGTCACCCGGATGAAGCCGTTGGCGCCGAAATCGAGCAGGTACATGCCGCTCTTGGGCGCCGCCAGCCGGCTGCCGCCGCTGACGGTCTCGAACCAGACCCAGCGCGTGCCGCTCAGCCGCTGGCCGGGCTGCGGCGTGGCCGTTTGCGGCGTCTCGGCCGGCGTGGCGGGCGCGGAGGTGACCGGTCCCGGCGGCGTGGCGGCACAACCGGCCAGCAGCAGCAATGCGGTCGACAAGCCCAGTCTTCTCATTTCTTTCTCCCCAACGTGGCCGCCTCGAAGGCGAAAAGCGAAAAAACACGCAGCGTGTCGACGCCGGCGTGAACGCGCGCCGAAACCGCGCGCGCAATAAGGTGGACGCGCCCGGACGCCGCCAGTTCGCCGCGCCTGCAAGCGAACGCGAACGGCGACGAACGGCATGGCCGCGGAGCGATTTCGGCCAGCGCCGGCGGGCCCCGCTTCCTACCCTTAGCGAACGGGCCGGCGCCGCACATCGCCAGGCCTTCACAAGTCCAATTGAGGAGGAAGCATATGTCAGCCAGCTCATCGGTCGCGCCGGTCGATACCGTCATCGTCAAGGCCGCCATCTATCCCGCCATCGGCATCGCCCGCGTCGGCAACAGCCCGGACGCCTGGTACCTGGCGCCCGAAGTGCCGGAACCGGCGCCGCAGCCGCCCGGTTTCTACCGCGACGAGCACGGTGCGATCAAGCGCGAGGCGGCGCGCTTCCGCGTCTACGGCTACAACGCCGCCGGCGAGGTGGTAGCCGAGCTCAACGCCGACAACGCCGAACTGCGCTGGAGCGTCGAGCTGGCCAACACCAAGGCTGCCTGGTACCAGTTCCAGATCGCGCTCGACATCCCCGAGGCCGCCACCGCGCCGCCGTCCTTCCTGCGCAACATGGCGGTGGCCGACCGCGCCACGCTCGCCATCACGCCCGACCTGCGCCAGATCGCCGGCCGCGACCAGCTCGGGCCGGCCTTCGACGACGGCCGCTTCCTCGGCACCCCGGTCTACCTGGGCGAATTGCGCACCGACGAGGCCGGCCGGCTGCTGGTGCTCGGCGGCCACGGCAAGTCGGCCTCGTGGAACGGCGCCGAGGCGATCACCTTCGCCAACAACGAGGGCTGGCACGACGACGTCGCCGACGGCCCGGTCACCGCCACGGTGCGCTACCTCGGCCAGGAGATCCCGGTCGACCCGGCCTGGGTGGTGGTGGCGCCGCCCAACTACGCGCCGCAGCAGAAATCGGTGCGCACCATGTGGGACCTGATGCGCGACCTGTTCGTGGCCGAAGGCCAGCTCGAGGTGCCGGCGCGGCCCTCGTTCCAGCGCGACATCCGGCCGATCTTCGAGCGGCTGTCGCGGCTGCAGTGGGTCAACGCCGGCTTCGCCGCGGCCTTCGGCTGGGGCGGCAGCACGCCGTTCAGCCAGCCCGTGTGGATGGCCCGGCTGGCCGACCCGTCCGACATCCAGCGCGAATGGCGGCTGACGCTGTTCAACCAGTTCCGCCAGTTCGAGCGCGATGCCTGGGCGCCGTCGCCGTGGCCCTGGCTGTACGGCGACGCGATGAGCATCCCGCCGGCCGACACGCCGCGCCAGAACGTGGCGCTGAGCGACCTGCAGCTGCGCTACCTGCGCCAGTGGGCGGCCGGCGAATTCGACGCCGACTACGATCCGGCCGCGCTGCCGCCGCAGCGCATCGAGGACGTGCCGCTGCAGGACCAGCCGGCCACGCTGGTCCAGGCGGCCATGGAGTTCTGCCTGGCCGACGCCTTCCACCCCGGCTGCGAGATGACCTGGCCGATGCGCCAGGCCACCATGTACATGGCGCCGTTCCGGCTGGCGCACCGGCCGCCGGGCTGGATCGAGCCGAACTACGGCGGCGTGCTGACGCCCGACAACATCGGCGGCCCCTGCGGCCCGCAGATCGCCGGCGGCGTCACGCGCTGGATGGCGGTGCCGTGGCAGACCGACACCGCCAGCTGCCGCTCGGGCTACCAGAAGGCCTACGACCCCTATGTGCCGACCTTCTGGCCGGCCCGGGTGCCCAACCAGGTGATGAGCCAGCAGGCCTACGAGACGGTGATGGACGAGAGCCTGCCGGCCGAGGACCGGCTGCGCGCCTTCGCCCGCCGCGCGTCCTGGCTGCGGCCGCTGGGCAACGCCAGCTACCAGGCGCAGATCAACAACCTGATCGCCGACATCGCCCAGATGGGTATCGTCGAGGTGCGCGAAGGGCCGCGCGACGGGCTGGGCTTCCCGCCGGCGCTCGAGGTGGAGCAGTTGCCGCCGCCCGCGCACGCCGCCGAAAAGGGCCTGCTGCCCGCGGCGGCGGCGACGGTGCCGGAGGAGTTCGAGGACATCGACCTCTCCGCCACCGAAAAGGCGCGCCACCTGGCGCGGCGGCACGACCGTTGAGTGCGCTCGAGGCCGACGTCCTGATCCAGGGCGCGGGGCCGGCCGGCGCCTGCGCGGCGCTGAACCTGGCGCCGTTCCGCCGGGTGCTGCTGCTGGACCGCCAGCCGGCGCCGCCGCGCCGCATCGGCGAATCGCTGCCGCCGGCCGCGCGCCGGCTGCTGGCCGACATGGGGCTGTGGGACGACTTCCTGCGCCAGGGTCACCGGCCCTGCCACGGCAACCGCTCGGTCTGGGGCGGCCTCGCGGCCGAGCAGGATTTCCTGCGCGATCCCGACGGCCACGGCTGGCACCTGGACCGCGCGCGCTTCGAGCTGTGGCTGCGGCAGCAGGCGGTCGAGCGCGGCGCCGCGCTGCTGGCGCCGGCCAGCGCGGCCGCCGTCGCCGCCGAGGACAGCGGCTGGCGGGTGACGCTGCGCACGCCGGCCGGCCCGCGCCAGGTGCATGCGCGGGTGCTGATCGACGCCGGCGGCCGGGCGGCCACGCTGGCGCGCAAGCTCGGCGCGCGGCGCCAGCCCGGCGACCGGCTGGTGTGCGGCTGGCTGTACGGCCACGACCGCGGCGAGGCCGACAACGGCCTGTCGCGCATCGAGGCGGCCGAACACGGCTGGTGGTACAGCGCCGCCCTGCCCGACCGCCAGCGCGTGCTGGCCTTCCACACCGACGCCGACCTGGCCGCGGCGCGGCGGCTGCGCGAGCCGGGCTGGCTGGTCGACGCCGCCGCCCGGCTGCCCGAGCTCGGCGCGCTGCTGCACCGCACCGGCTTCGCCGCCGCCATGCCGGCCGAGCTGGCCGCTGCGCATTCGGCCCGGACCAGCCCGGCCGCCGGCCCCGGCTGGTTCGCCGTCGGCGACGCGGCGCTGAGCTTCGACCCGCTGTCGTCGCAGGGCCTGTTCAATGCGCTCTATACCGGCCTCGCCGCCGCCGAGGCGGCCGACGGCAGCCTGAACGGCGACGCGGCGGCGGTCGCCGACTACCAGCGCGCGCTCGATGCGATCGGCGCCGCCTACCGGCGCCACCTGGACGCCTGGTACGGCGAGGAGCGGCGCTGGCCGACGGCGACGTTCTGGCGCCGGCGGCAACCGGCTTAGCCCGATGCCGCCTGGGCAAGCGTTCGCGCCGGCGGAATTCGAACCGCGAAACCATGTAAGACGCCAAGGCCTGCCGGGGAAAGCCGCCAGGCCTTCCCGATGGGGAGCGATCCTTTCGACGCCCAGAGGCGCCGCCGATCGGCCTTCTCCCGCGCGCGCGCGAAGCCCCCTGCACAGGGCCATGCCAGCGAGCCGGAATGCAGTTGTAGGTCGGGTATGAAACCCGACCTACCACCGCGCAGTAGCTGCTAAACCCGTTTGGGATCGCGTATGTCGCGCGCTCCAGGGCGAGGGATTCGACCCCATGCCTGAACTGAACGGCATCCGGCTCAGCCCGGCCGGCGTGCCGCCTTCATCTCGGCCAGGCGCTGCTCCAGCCGCGGCAGCAGGCGCGCGATCTCCTGCTCCAGCGCCGCCAACGCCGGCTCGGCATCGGCGGCGGCATCCCTGAGCGTCCGTTCCACCGCGGCGGCCAGCTCCACCAGCCGGCTCGCCTCGAAGCTGCCGGCCAGGCCCTTGAGCGTATGCACGACGCGCACCGCGTCGGCCCGTGCGCCGCCTTCCAGCGCGCTGCGGACGTCGCCGGGCGTGCTGCGGACCTGGGCGATGAAGCCATCCATCAGCGTCTCCAGCAGCTCCGCGTCGTGGCCGATCTGCTGCGCCAGGTCGTCGAGGCCGAAGCCGGCCGCCTCGGCCGACTGCGCCGATGCGTCCAGCCCTTGCCCTTCCGACTCCTCCAGCAGCCCGGCGGCGTCCGCCGGGTTTCCGGCCGGTGCGGCCGCATCCGGCGTCGCGGGTCGCGGCCGGCGCAGCAGCGCGCACACGGCATCGATCAGCAGCGGCCGTTCGATCGGCTTGGCGACGATGGCGTCCATGCCGCTGTCGAAGCACTGGCGCTGCTCGTCGGCGGTGACGCCGGCGGTCATCGCCACGATCGGCAGCGCCAGGCTCAGCTCGCCGCGGATGATGCGGGTCGCGGTGCAGCCGTCCATGACCGGCATCTGCACGTCCATCAGCACCAGGTCGTAATCGCCGGCCCGCTCGCGCAGGCGGCTCACCGCCTCCGCGCCGTTCTCCGCGATCTCGATGCCGGCGCCGGTGCCGCGCAACAGGCCCTGCGCCACCGTGCGGTTGAGTTCGTTGTCCTCGACCAGCAGCAGGCGGACGCCGTGCAGCACGCCGGCGTATGGCTGCTGCGCGGCCGGCGCCGCGCCGCGGCCGCGCGCCTGCTGCACGGCATTGAGCAGGGTCTCGCGCGTGGCCGGTTTGGCCAGGATGGCGTCGACCCGCTCGCCGGCCTCGGCATGCAGCACTTCGCCGCGCCGGTGCGCCGCCGCCAGCACCACCACGGCGGGCGCGCCCGCCGCCTGCCCCGCGCCCAGCGCGTCGGCCAGCCGCAGGCGGCCGCGCCGGACCGTCTGCCAGTCCAGCAGCAGCGCCTGGCAGGCCGGCGCCGCGGCCAGGGCGGCCGGCAATGCCGCCAGCGCCACCGGCTCGACCTGCCAACCCAGCGCCCGGCCGGCATCGATCAGCGCCGCGCGCTCGGCCGCATGGTCGTCGACCAGCAGCAGCCGCAGCGCCTCGGCCTGCGCGGGCTCGGCCGCGGCCGGCGGCAGGGCGAAGTCCAGTTCGAAGCGGAAGGTGGTGCCTTGGCCCAGCCGGCTGTCCACGCCGATCTCGCCGCCCATCAGCGCGACCAGCCGGCGGCAGATGACCAGGCCCAGCCCGGTGCCGCCGAAGCGGCGGGTGGTCGAGCTGTCGCCCTGGGCGAACGGCTCGAACAGCCGCGGCAGCTGCTCCGGCGCGATGCCGATGCCGGTGTCGCTGACCTCGAAGCGCAGCCTCGCCGCGTCCGGCCGGCGCGCGACCAGCGCGATCCGCACCGCCACCGTCCCGGCCGCGGTGAACTTGAGCGCGTTGCCGGTCAGGTTGATCAGCACCTGCTTGAGCCGCAGCCGGTCGCCGATCAGCCGGTCGGGCACCTCGGGCTCGAGGTGGATCACCACGTCGAGCTCCTTCTCGGCCATGCCGGCCGACATGATGGTCGCCGCCGCGTCGACCACCTCCGCCAGCTCGAACGCCTCCGGCACGATCTCCAGCCGGCCGGCCTCGATCTTGGAGATGTCGAGGATGTCGTTGAGGATGCTCAGCAAGGCGCGGCCGGACACGTCGATCATGCGCAGGTAGTCGCGCTGGCCCGGGTCGAGCCGGGTGGCGCCGAGCAGCTGGCTCATGCCGAGCACGGCATTGAGCGGAGTACGGATCTCGTGGCTCATATTGGCCAGGAAGTCGCTCTTGGCCCGGCTGCTGGCCTCCGCCGTCAGCCGCGCGCGCGCCTGCTCGCGCTCGGTCCGCTTCTCGGCGCTCACGTCGTGCAGGATCAGCCCGTAGTAGCGCAGCGCGCCGCGCCGCCACGACGACAGGAACACCGCCAGCTCCAGCGCGGCTTCGTCCTGCGCGCCGGCCTCGGCCAGGTCGATGCGCGCCGCCTCCTCGTGCCCGCTGCGGGCGAGCTGGCGCATGGCCGCCTCGATCTGCCGCCACCACGGCGCCGGCAGCAGCGCGTCGAGCCGGCAGCCGACCGTCTCCTGCTGCGGCCGGCCGAAGAAATGGGCGGCGCGCGGATTGCACAGCACCACCACCGCCTCCGCGTCGACGATGACGATGCCTTCGCCGGCGGTGCGGGCCAGCGCGGCGAAGCGGTCCTCCGATTCGCGCAGCGCCTCGGTCATCGCCACCGCCAGCGCCTGGGCCTTGAAGCGGGTCAGCATCAGGGTGCGGACGAAGGCGAAGGCCAGCAGGCTGATGACGATGCCCATCGCCAGCACGATCTGCGCCTTCTGCCGGTCGATGGCGCGCTCGAAGGCCGGGCTGCTGCGGAAATCCGCCACCCAGGCATGGCCGAGCATCGAGATCGGCCGGCGCACCTGGAACAGCGGCGCGGGCTGCGGCTGCGGCGACTCGCCCGGCCGCGCCCGGCTGTCGTACAGCCGGCCGTCCGGCCGGCCGCGCGGCGCGTCGTACAGCGTCAGCTCGAGATTGCCGAAGCGCCCGCCCAGCGCCGCGTCCATCAGGTCGTACATGCGGAACGGGCCGTAGCTGTAGCCGGCGATGGCCGCCCGCCGCTCCGCCACCGTGCCGGCCGGCATGCCCTTGCGGTAGACCGGGACGTAGATCAGGAAACCGGGCTGGACCGAGCGCTGGGTCTCCTGCATCAGGCGGACCTTGGCGGTCATGGTCGGCAGTCCGCTGTCGCGCGTGCGCTCGATGGCCTCCCGGCGGACCGCTTCGGAATACATGTCGAAACCGAGCGCGCGCCGGTTCCGCTCGTCCAGCGGCTCGATGAAGGTGACCGGCACGTACTCCGGCCGCGGCCCGGCCGGCCGGATGCGGAAGCCGGGCATGCCGTCCTGCCCGGTCCGCGCCTCGAAGCCGTCCAGATCGGCGGCCGCCACGTGCTCGGCATAGCCGATGCCCTGCACGCCGGGCAGGTTGGTCTGCACCGCCAGCCGGTCGACGTAGGCGTGCCATTCGGCGCGGCTGACCCGGTCGGAGGCATCGAACAGCGCGGCGGCGCTGCGCAGGATCTGCACATAGTCGGCGATCCGCTCCTCGAGCGCGACGCGCAACTGCTCGGACTGCACCAGGAAGCGCTTGCGCGCCTCGTCCTCGGTGGTCCGGCCGACCGCGTACCAGGCCAGGATCGACAGGCCAATCGACAACAGCAGGATCAGCCACGGGATGAACACGTCGCGCGCCGGCAGGTTGGCGTCGATCAGCATGCGCCGCTCGCTCAGGTCGGCGGCCAGCGCCAGGCCGCTGACGCTCCACAGCACGATGAAGCTGTCGAGCAGCACCAGCGCGTCGTTGATCTGCCCGCCGGCCAGCGGGCCGTGGCCGCCCACGGTCGCCGTCACCGCCAGCGCGGCGAGCAGCAGCACCGCCAGCGTGACGCCGTGCTGGCCGTGGCGGTAGGCGACCAGGCCGATCCACGGCGTGAACAGGAAGGCCAGCAGCCGGTCGATGCGCTGGCCGGCGAAGCTGCCGCCGAACACCAGCGCCGCCAGCGCCGCCAGCACGGCCAGCAGGCCCAGCCACTCGACGGCCCAGCGCAGCGAGATGCCGGCCGGCGGCCGGGTCCGCCAGACCAGCAGCAGCGGTGCGACCACCAAAATGCCGGCGACGTCGCCGAGCCACCAGGTCTCCAGGATGGCCAGGGCGGCGCTGGCCGGCGCCTGGCCGCCCAGCAGCAGGCAGGCGGCGCCGACCGCCGCGCTGACCGCGCAGGCCGGCAGCGCGGCGATGGCGAAGCGGAACACCTGGGCCGGCGTGACGAAGGCCGGCCCGGCGCCGTTGAAACGGCGGATCAGCCAGGCGGCGCACAGCGCCTCGCCGGTATTGCCGAGCGCGATGCCGGCCGACATCGCCCAGGTCGCCCCGTCGGCCGCCCGGCCCGAGTCGAGGAAGCCCAGCAGGTTGGCGGCGAAGGCGCCGAGCAGCACCGCCGGCCAGGCCGAGCGGCCGCGGATGCACAGCATGGCCACCGCGATGCCCGACGGCGGCCAGACCGGCGACACGTTGGTGGCGGCGAAGGCCAGGTGGAGGCCGAGCCGCGCGGCGGCGAAATAGCACAGCGTCAGGCCTGCCAGCACGATCGCGTGGCGCGCGCCGGCCGGCAGGCGCGCCCAGGCGCCGGCGGGCGGCGTGTGCTTTGCTGATGACGGAGGCGTCATTCGGCCTGTTTCCATGGCGGGAAATGAATAGGAGAGGAGCCCGGCGGGCCGAGGTTCCGCCACGCTCGGCGGCACCGCCGCCCGAGCGTGGCCGCCGGCCCCACAGGCCGAATCATAGGCGAGATGACAGGCGGATCAGGCCGGGTCGGCCGTCCCGGGCGCGATATATCGGCCACGGGCGGCCGCGGCCGGGCCGTTTCGATTGCGCGGCGCGCTTCGTCCCGGACCTTGCTTTCCCGTCGGCATGCCTTGGCCTGCCGGGGCCGGGGTTCGTACGAAAGCGGCCTGCCGGCGCCTGGCGCGCCTGCTCGGAGCCGGCCGCGCAGCAGCGCCGGGCCGGGCAACGATCCGGCCCGCCTTCGCGCGGGCGCGGCTCAGCCGCCGTCCTGCCCGCCGTGGCGCTGCCTCGTCGCCTCGATCGACGCCGAGATCAGTTGCTCGAGCACCGCGACATCGAGATCGGCGAGCTTCTTGAAGTACAGGCACGATTTGCCCATCCTGTGCTTGCCCAGCCTGGCGAGCAGCGCCGCCTGCGCCGCGTCCTCGCAGCTGAGGTAGACCACGAGGTCCCGCCCACGGATCGCGAAGGCGGCGATGCACATCTCGCCCGAATGACCGCTCGCGTAGGTGTAGCGGTACGAACCGTAGCCCACGATGCTCGGTCCCCACATCTTCGGTGCCTGCCCGGTGAGCCGCCCGAGGATCGCCATCAGGGCCCGGCAATCCGCAGCCTGCGCTTCGCTCGCCCGCGCGGCGATGTAGGCCTCGACGCTCGCATCGGTGGGTTGGGTCTTGATCTCCGCCATCGCGTCGTCCTCCGATCGGTGAACCATCCAGGGTGCCGATGCCGCCATCGGCCCATCGGGAAAGCTTAGGTTCCACCGGCCGCGGGCGACAAGCAGGCACGGCATCGGCACAGCTCGGAGAGCATGGCGGCCGCGTATACTCCGGCCATGGCACCGGTCGACCCAATTGCGGGTCGCCCCGACAGCGGGTCGCCCTGGAAGCGGCGCCGACGCGCTCCGCGGCCGGGCGGGTTCTTGCCGCAAGGCCCCGGCGGATCCGCCGAGTGTGCGCCGCTGGCGACATCGCGTGCCGTCGCAAATGCGTATAGCCGCGTGCATGCGCCAGCGCGCGGACTGGACGAACAGACATTCGAAATCAACAGGTTAGAACTCAAATGTTGCTCATGATCGACAACTACGACTCCTTCACCTACAACCTCGTCCAGTACTTCGGCGAGCTGGGCCAGGAGGTCGAGGTGTATCGCAACGACGAGATCACGCTCGACGAGATCGCCGCCAAGCGGCCGCAATACCTGGTGGTCTCGCCCGGCCCCTGCACGCCGAGCGAGGCCGGCATCTCGGTCGCCGCGATCGAGCGCTTCGCCGGCGAGATCCCGATCCTCGGCGTCTGCCTGGGCCACCAGAGCATCGGCCAGGCCTTCGGCGGGAAGATCGTCCACGCCAAGCAGCTGATGCACGGCAAAACCTCGCCGGTCAGCCATACCGACGCCGGCGTGTTCGCCGAGCTGCCCTCGCCGTTCACCGCCACCCGCTACCACTCGCTGGTGATCGAGCGCGAGAGCTGCCCCGACTGCCTCGAGATCACCGCCTGGACCGACGACGGCGAGATCATGGGCGTGCGCCACAAGACGCTGCCGATCGAGGGCGTGCAGTTCCATCCCGAGGCGATCCTGACCGAGCACGGCCACAAGATGCTCGACAACTTCCTCAAGGCGCATGCGCCTGGCTGAGGCCTCGACGCCCGGCGCAACCCGGGCGCTTGCGCGCGGGGGGCTCAAGGTCGATGCGTGCGCAACCATCGGCACATCCTGATTGATTCCGACTCTCCCGCCCTCGCCGCCCCGGGGCCCCCATGAAGTCGAAGACTTCATGGGGTGGACCGGAGGGGGTCTCGCCGCGCCCGATCGGGCGCAACCCTGACGGCCAAATGTGAAGACCACTCGACCGGAGCGTCCCGCATGAGCGACATCCAAGGCCAATGCTTCTGCGGCGCGGTGAAATACCGCGTCGCCGCCGCGCCCAAGTGGTGCGCGCATTGCCATTGCACGATGTGCCGCCAGGTCCACTCGGCCGCCTTCGTCACCTGGTTCGGCGTGCCGCTAGAAGCATTCGAGCTGGTCGAGGGCGAGCAGGCGCTGCAATGGTTCGATTCCTCGGCCGAAGCGCGCCGCGGCTTCTGCGGCCGCTGCGGGACGCCGCTGCTGTTCCATGGCCGGCGCTGGGCCGACGAGATGCACATCGCGCGCGCCAGCCTGCGTGAAGGCACGGTGATGGCGCCGGGCGCCCACGTGTTCTACGACAGCCACGTCGACTGGGCGGACTGCGGCGACGGCCTGCCGCGCTACGGCGCCGACGGCCAGGCGCTGCCATGACCGCGCCGCGCAGCGCCGATCCGTCCTGGTACGCCAGCCGCCGGCCCGCCGCGCCGCCGCGGCCGGCGCTCGACGGCGACATCGAGGCCGAGGTCGCCGTCATCGGCGGCGGGCTCACCGGGCTGTCGGCGGCGCTGGAACTGGCCGGGCGCGGCGTGGACGCGGTGGCGCTCGAGGCCGGCCGCATCGGCGACGGCGCCTCCGGCCGCAACGGCGGCCAGGCGCTGCAGGGCCTCGCCGCCGGCATGGACGTGGTCGAGCGCGCCGTGGGCCTGGCCGCGGCGCAGCAGATCTGGGCGATGTCCTGCGAGGCGCTGGCGCTGCTCAAGCAACGCATCGCCCACCACGCGATCGACTGCGACCTGGCCGCCAACGGCTACGTCTACGCCGCCACCCACGCCGGCCAGATGGCCGATCTCGCCGCCTGGCGCGATGCGGCGGCCGCGCAGTACGGCTACCGCGATTTCCGCCTGCTCGACCGCGACGCGCTGTCCGCCCACGTGCGCAGCGAGACCTACGTCGGCGGCCTGTTCGATCCGAACGAAGTGCACCTCGACCCGCTGGCCTACACGCTCGGCCTGGCCCGCGCCGCCGAGCAGGCCGGCGCGCGGCTGTTCGAGCGCAGCGCCGCCACGGGCTGGCAGGCCGAAGCCGGCGGCTGGCGCGTGCGCACCGCCGGCGGCAGCGTGCGTTGCCGCCAGTTGCTGATCGCGGTGAACACCGCCGCGGCCGGCTCCGCGAGCGCCGTCGCGCCGGGGCTGGCGCGCCGCTTCCTGCCGGTCGACAGCTTCATCGTCGCCACCGGGCCGCTCGACGCCGGGCTGGCCGCCGGCCTGCTGCCCAGCGGCGCCGCGGTGGCCGACTGCAACCGCGTGCTCAACTATTTCCGCCTCGGCGCCGACGGGCGCCTGCTGTTCGGCGGCCGCGCCAGCGGCACCGCGCGCGACCGGGCCGACGACACCCGCCGCCGCATGCTGGCGGTGTTCCCGCAGCTCGAAGACCAGCGCATCGACTATGCCTGGGGCGGCCAGGTCGACGTCACGCCGCACAAGCTGCCTCACTTCGGCCGCCTGGCCGACGGCGTCTACTTCGCCCAGGGCTTCTGCGGCCACGGCCTGGCGCTGACCGGCCTGGCCGGCCTGCTGGCGGCCGAGGCGATGACGGGCCAGCCACGCCGCTTCGACCTGTTCGCCGCACTGCCGCAATACCGCCTGCCGACCCGGCTGCCCGGTTTCGCCCGTGCCGCGGTCACGCTCGGCATGGCCTGGTACCAGTTGCGCGATGCGGTCGACGCGGCCTGGTACCGCGATTGAGCGCACGACCGCGCTTCGGCGACCGCACGCCCCTGTAGGAGCCGCTTCAGCCGCGAACGGCGGTGAACGCTCGGCGATTCGCGGCTAAAGCCGCGCCTACCCCGGCCACCGCATCGCGGAAAATCGCGCTTGACCGATCGCCGCCGCAGCCGTTACGGTTGAGCCCATGTCCTCCCGGCCGACCCGCCTCCTGCTGGTTCTACTACCCCTAGCCCTTTCCTCGGGCCTGGGTCTGCCGACGCGCGCTTCGCGCACCTGATTTTCCCCCTGTACCCAGTCTCGAGATCGCTGCCCCGTGAGGGGTCCGCGCGCCTCGCCACATCCATCGCTCACCGGAGCCGCACCATGAACCGCCTGCTATCCACCTCGCTACGACTGCCGACCGGTTGCCCGGCCGCGAACCCGCGACAGCCCGGCAGCCCTGCGTCCGTCGCCCCCACGCCCCGCCGCACGACGATCTCGAGGTCCATCATGTTGAAGCAGCCGCATACCAAGTACCGCCCCTTCCCCGCCCCGCCCTGCCCGATCGCGCCTGGCCGTCCAAGGTCATCGAGCGCGCCCCGGTCTGGCTCAGCACCGATCTGCGCGACGGCAACCAGGCCCTGTTCGAGCCGATGAACGCCGAGCGCAAGCTGGCGATGTTCCAGACCCTGGTCCGGATCGGCCTCAAGGAAATCGAAGTCGCCTTCCCTCGGCCTCGCAGACCGATTTCGATTTCGTCCGCCAGTTGATCGAAGAACG